>JAGBGK010000040.1 GCA_017936005.1 Tidjanibacter sp. | reverse complement strand
TTTCAACCACTCGATGAACTCCACAATCTTCAAGTAGTCCTCTATGAAAGTTCGATAGTCTGGCAGGTTGAGGCACACGGAAAGGCCTTCACATCAAGTGAGGGCCTTTTGTTATGCACCTTTGCGATGTGGCCAACGGTTTTGCGTTTTGTGTGCGGGGAGAGTATTCGACCACCCCTCCCGTCCTCCCCTTTCGTAGGGGAGGTGTACTTGTTGCATCCAGATAGGCCTTCACGTTAAGTGAGGTCCTTTTGTTATGCCACCCTGCGATGTGGCCAACGGTTTTGCGTTTTGTGTGCGGGGAGAGTATTCGACCACCCCTCCCGTCCTCCCCTTTCGTAGGGGAGGTGTACTTGTTGCATCCAGATAGTCCTTCACGTTAAGTGAGGGCCTTTTGTTATGCCATCCTGCGATAGGGGGGCTATGGTGTTGCGTTTTGTATGTTAGGCGTGCAGGAAGAGGAGAAACAATCTATCAAGAGTCTTATTCGTTGTTTGGTGGGTGGAATAAGAAAAAATTTTATACTTTTGTTTATCAAACAAACACTTAATACGATGAAAAGAAACTTCAAGTTCCTCCTGCCACTCCTATTAGTGGCCTTCTTCGTTGGTTGCGGACCAAGAGTAATCCCCGTACAAAGGCCCGGAAATAATACCAATACCCCTACTACGCCCGACACTGAACAGGGTGGAGGAGAGGTTGACAAGGATTCCTATGAGGGTAAGCACGTCGTTATTCTCTCCATGGATGCTTTCCGCCACGACCTCGCCTCGATGTACGACACCCCAACTCTCGACTCCATCGCCAGCGTGGGTGTCTATTCGGAGATTATGCCCTGCTTCCCCAGCAATACCTTCCCCAACCATTACTCTATGGCAACCGGTTTGCATCCAGACCATCACGGCATTGTTAACAACAGTTTCTACGACGAAACACTCTACAAATCCTACTCCATATCCGATGCCGAGGCTCGCGAAAACGCTGCTTTCTACAAGGGAGAACCCATCTGGAACACTGTGGAGCGTCAGGGCCTCAAAGCTCACGTTTATGGTTGGGTGGGCGTTGATGCCTATGTTAATGGCCGCAAGCCTACGGTGGCCGTGTCCTACGACTCCCGTCGCACACGCAAGCAGTTGGCCGACCTTGTGTTGGGAGCGCTTTGCAAAGAGAATGTGGAGGATATTCCAAACCTTGTGATGTGGTACTTCGACGAGCCCGATGCTATTGAGCACACATACAGTCCCACATCCACACAGACCAAGGATATTGTGGAGGAGATTGATGATGTGTTGGCCTATTTTATGCGTGAGGTGCGCAAGTCGCCCGTCTATGAGCACATCAACTTCATCTTCACCGCCGACCACGGAATGACCGAGTTGAACCCCGATAAATACTACAACATCGAGCCCCTCATCAGGGAGTTTGGCGACTTCTATTGGTACAACTCCAACCCTGTAACCATCAAACCCAAGAATGCTGCCAACATCCAGAAGACCTACAACGCCCTCAAAGCAAAGGAGGCCGAAGGCCACTATCGTGTGTGGTTGCGTGAGGATATGCCCGAGGAGTTCCACTACGGCACCTACACCACCCGTATCTATCCCATCGTGTTGTTGGCCGAAACGGGTTGGAAGGTGGCCTACGACAAAACAAATGGAAGCAGTAGGCCCAAAGCTAAGGCCTCGTCGCATGGTTACAATCCCTACGATAGGGATATGCACATGGTTTTCTATGGTTGCGGTCCTGCTTTCAAGAGGGGCTACACACACGACAAGGTGTTCCAAAATCTCAACGACCACCTTATCATTACGCACATCCTCGGCATCAATGCAGCCGATAACAACGACTGCGTGTGGAAGGATGTCAAGGGGCTCTTTGTGGAATAGGCTTTTTTACCGCAAAACGAATATGATATCCGACACACAACCGCGCATATCGTTGGTGATAGCCACCTTTAATGGAGCCACCCGCATAGGCACCACACTCCATTCGCTGCTCACCCAGAGCCTGTCGAGCGAGTTGTGGGAGGCTGTTGTGGTCAACAATAACTCTACCGATACCACTGCGGATGTGGTTAGAGAGTTTGCTTCTGCCCATCCCGAAATTGCCGTGGTACTGACCGAGGAGTCAAGACAAGGACTGTCGTATGCTCGAAACAAGGGTATTGAGATGGCACAAGGAGAGATTATCGCCATCATTGACGACGACGAGATGGCCTCTCCCCAACTGCTGGCCGACTACCTCCAATTCTTCGACACACACCCCGAAGCGGTAGCCGCAGGAGGACGCATCGTGCCACTCTATGCCAATGGTCGCCCCGAATGGATGAGCCGCCACACCGAACGCCCCATTGCGGGTACGCTCGACTTGGGCGATAGGGTTATCCCATTCCCCGAGGGAAAATACTTTGGGGGCGGAAATATGGCCCTACGACGCTCGGCCATTGAGAAATATGGGACTTTCAACCCTGCGCTTGGTCGCAGGGGTACAACCCTGTTGGGAGGAGAGGAAAAAGAGTTGTATGCACGCCTGCACGATGCGGGAGAGAAGGTTTTTTATATCCCCACCGCCTACATCCAACACATCATTCCGGAGTCGAAACTCACACGTGATTATTTCGAGCGAGTTTGCTTTCGTATTGGCCAAAGCGAACGCATACGCACAAAGGTTGCAGGGGGGTATGCGGGCCGTCTGATGAGCGAGGTTGTCAAGTGGGTTGCAACCATTGTTTTGGGCACATATCACATCCTTACACTCCACCCAGCAAGGGCCAAATACCTGTGGATTATGCGCCGACAAATATCCCGTGGGCTTACCACAGAACCTCCACAATAGGCTTAAAAAACACAAAAACGCAATGATTGGCGTAAATACCTATTGAATAAATACTTACATTACTGCATATTACCTTAAAACAAACCTTAAAAAGTTGACAATAATGGCAAACCTGCGACTTGAAGAACTTTCTCGCACAACGCTCACTCCACAGACGGCAGACCTCGTCAGGAGGTATGCCGAGATGGATGAGGATGGTTTTGTTGTAAAGTATCAAATCATCAACGAGGAGGTCATCTCGGCACTTAAAGATGCGGCAAATACACTCTCTGACGAACTTCTTTATGGGGAGCAGTTGAGTGAGTATTGGGAGCGCAAAAGTCCTTGTGAGGACTGCGAATTGGCTGTGGAGTGCAGTATGACCTGTCGTCGCAAACACGCCTTCGATAAGGAGGTCTATGGTGGTTTGTTGTGTGGTCTTCTGCCGTGTAGCTATCTGGCTTATGAAAACGAGCAAGGAGAGAAAAATGAGGTCTATTTTAAGGTAAAACTCGACGAGCAGGACACACTTATTTTCTACCGCCCTGTGGATGCTGTGCCAGAGGGGGTGAAATTTGTGGGAAACAACGTGGTGGTGATTGATGGCAGGGGTGTTGTGCTTCGTCCGTGGAGTATGGCACTCTATCGTTTCTTCGTACGCCACCCGGAGGGGGTAGCTTTGTCAACTCTTTATAACGAGAATCGTAAGGAGTTTGTGAGGATTTACGAATCTGTGGTGCGCTCTGAGGTGAAGAGTGCACGAGTGAAAGCATTGTTGAAAAATGGCAACGGGATACAGCGCACCCTCAACAATAAGCTCTCGGAACTCAACGTGGAGTTGAGGGGGCAAGGAGTGTCGGCCGATTATATGGTGACCTCCGAGGGGCCTCGCACCTACCACCAGGTCTATCGCATTGAACACCTAAACAGGGCCGAAGAATAAGGTTTATTTTAAGGTAATACAAAAGGTCAGAATGGAGTGATTTACACTGCGTTCCGACCTTTTTTGTGTATTTGAGTATATTCTACCTTCTGCGCCCAACATTCTTACCCCTAAATGCACGCTTTGTGTAGAAGTGTTCGGGCTCTTCGGGAGTCTGTTCAACAGGCCAATACACACCCTTGTTGTCGTAGGAGCCAAGCAGGGTGAAGTCGAGTTGTTTGAGCCTCAAATCGGCACCCTTCACTTTGATACGCACCCTATCGCCAAGCACAAACTTACGCCCCGTGCGATTACCAATGGCGGCATACTCTTCCTCGTCGAAGTAGAAAAACTCCTGCCCCAAATCACGCAGCGAGGCCATACCCTCGATGTGGGTGTCGTTCAGCTCCACAAAGATACCCCAATCGGTAACACCGCTGATGGAGCCCTCAAACTCCTCGCCGATGCGCTCGGTCATAAACTCTACCATCTTATATTTCACGCTTGCCCTCTCGGCCTCGGCAGCCCTCACCTCCATATCGCTGGAATGTTCGCAGAGTTCATCCACGGTCTCTTTGTCCACCGAGTTGCCACCTTCGAGGTAGTGGGCCAGCAGACGATGTACCATCATATCGGGATAACGACGGATGGGCGATGTGAAATGGGAATAGAACGGGAACGCAAGTCCGTAGTGGCCGAGGTTTTCGGTGCTGTAATATGCCTTCTGCATTGTGCGTACAGCCAAAATGGAGACCACATTCTCCTCGCTCTTACCTTTGATTTGCCCCATCAAGGCGTTGAGTTGTTGAGCGACAGCCTTGCCCCTACGAGCATCGAAGTAGTAGCCGAATCTGAGGATGAAGTTGGCAAAGCGGTCGAGTTTATCGGGGTCGGGTTTTTCGTGGACACGATAGACAAAGGTCTTAGCCTCGCCCTTCTTGTTTTTCTTTTCGCCCACAAACGAAGCCACCGTGCGGTTGGCCAGCAACATAAACTCCTCGATTAGTTGGTTGGCCTCCTTGTGTACTTTGAAATATACCCCAAGGGGCTTACCCTGCTCGTCGAGGTGGAATTTGGCCTCCTCTCGCTCAAATGCGATGGAGCCGTTGGTAAACCTTTCGGAACGCAGGATGCGGGCCAGAGCATTGAGTTGGAGTATTTCGCTCTTGAAATCACCCTCGGCACCCTCGATAATCTCCTGTGCCTGCTCGTAGGTAAATCGGCGATTGGAGCGTATCACTGTGCGGCCAATCCAATGGCGCAACACTTGGGCCTTGTCGTCCATCTCAAAGACCACCGAGAAGCACAGTTTTTCCTCGTCGGGGCGTAGCGAGCACAAACCATTAGAGAGTCTTTCGGGTAGCATTGGGATTGTGCGGTCAACCAGATAGACACTCGTTGCCCTTTCCCGTGCCTCCTGCTCCACTAGCGAGCCCTCGGTAACGTAGTGGGTAACATCTGCAATGTGCACACCCACCTCGTAGCGTCCCTCTCCCAGAGTCCTAAACGACAGCGCATCGTCAAAGTCTTTGGCATCGGCAGGGTCGATGGTGAATGTTACCACGTCGCGCATATCTCGCCTGCGGGCAATCTCCTCGCCCGTAATCTTGTCGCTAATTTTCTCGGCCGCCTCATTAACCTCCTCGGGGAAGTGGTATGGGAGGTTGAACTCGGCAAGTATGGCGTGCATCTCGGCGTTGTTGTCGCCCTCTTGTCCGAGGATGTCCACAATTCTACCCGTGGGGCACTTGCTCTCGGGGTCCCAATGGGATATGCGAACAACCACTTTATCTCCATCTTGGAGCTTATCCACACCCTTGTCGATGAAAATATCGACCGGTATATTCTTGCTTGTCGTACGCACAAATGCGTGTGAGCGTGTCTTTTCGACCGTGCCAACAAAGGTGCGGTCTGCTCTCCTCACAACCTCCACAATTTGTCCTTCGGGGTCGCCAGAGGAGCGACGACGTGTGATGGCAACCTTCACGGTGTCGCCATCGAGCGCACGAGTAGTGTTACGCTTGTCGACATAAATATCCTTATCAACCCCCTCCACGATGACGTAGGCACTACCCGAAGATAGCATCTGTACAATGCCCTCCACTGCGGGAAGAGCCTTTGCAGCCAAGCGAAAAGTTGCCGAGGCGGTCTGCTCAACCACACCCTGCTCGACCATTTGTAACACGATTTCTTTGGTTTGATAACGTCCCTCTCGGTCTGCTCCGCCACTCTGTGCCGCAAGGGTTTTGAGTGCAAACTTACGGCTGGGGAAGGAGCGAAAGAGTTGCATAATGACGGCCGCACGATCCTTTCGTGGCGACCTTGCAGCACCCTTTGTACTGCGTTTTTTGTCCTTTTTTGACATCTTTTTCCTTTTATAATCCTCGGCAAAGGTACTAAAAAGGGGCCAAACCACTCCGCATCCACACCAAAATTAACGTAATGGTAAATTGTTGGCGAGTTTTTTTTGTGTGGAAAAGATGACACACTTTTGAGAAAAAACACTATTTTTGTTTAATCAACACAACCTCAATAGGAGATTTATTTGCAAAAACACAAATAGGAAAATGACACTTATCAAATCCATTTCAGGTATTCGTGGCACCATTGGTGGTGCTATGGGCGACAACCTCACCCCCATTGATATTGTTAAATTTGTAACCGCCTATGTGCGCTTCATCGGCGAGCAAAACCCCGACCAAAGGCTCAAAGTGGTCGTTGGTCGTGATGCAAGGCTATCGGGCGAAATGGTGGAGAATATCGTTGTAGGTACCCTGCTCGGCTGCGGCGTGGATGTTGTGGCACTCGGCCTCTGCACCACCCCCGGCACGGAGTTGGCTGTAACCAGCCGCAAGGCACACGGTGGTATCATCCTCACCGCATCGCACAACCCCAAGCAGTGGAACGCACTCAAACTGCTCGGCTCGGCAGGCGAGTTTCTATCCGATGCCGAGGGCAAAAAGGTACTCGCCTATGCCGAAGATTCCTCGTGGCAGTTCCCCGAAATAGACCACATTGGCCACGTTGTGGAGCGTGTGGATTTCAATCGTGAACACATCGAGAGCGTGTTGGCTCTCCCCGCCGTGGATGTGGAGGCCATCAGGGCCAAACGCTTCAAGGTGGTGGTTGACGCAGTAAACTCGGTGGGTGGCACCGTCATCCCCGACCTGCTCGAAGAACTCGGCGCAGAGGTCATCAGGCTCAACTGTGAGCCCACGGGTAACTTTGCCCACAACCCCGAACCTATCCCCGCCAACCTTACCGAGATTTGCAGTGTGGTGGCAAAGGAGAAGGCCGACTTGGGCGTGGTTGTAGATCCCGACGTTGACCGCCTTGCATTGGTGTGTGAGGACGGAGAGATGTTCGGCGAAGAATACACCCTTGTGGCTTGTGCCGACTATATTCTCTCGAAGGTGGGCGGTGGAAACACCGTGTCAAACCTCTCTTCGAGCCGTGCACTCAGGGACGTTACCGAGCGACACGGAGGCTCCTATGCGGCAGCCGCAGTGGGCGAGGTTAATGTGGTGGCCAAAATGAAAGAGGTGGGTGCAGTTATCGGTGGCGAGGGTAATGGTGGTGTTATCTACCCTGAATCGCACTACGGACGTGATGCTCTCGTGGGCGTTGCGCTCTTCCTTTCGCTGTTGGCACACAAGGGGTGCCGTATGAGTGAGCTGAAGGCAACATATCCGCAGTACCACATCTCTAAAAACAAAATCCAACTCACCCCCGATATCGATGTGGATAAGATTTTGGCCATTATGCTCAACCGCTACACCGACTACAACGTTACCGATATCGACGGTGTGAAGATTGATTTTCCTACCGAGTGGGTACACCTGCGTAAGAGTAACACCGAGCCTATTATTCGTATCTACTCCGAAAGCCGCGATGAGGACTCTGCCGAGCGACTCGCAAGGGGTATTATGAACGAAATTGGCGAGATAGTAAAGTCTAATTAGAAATCCTTATAAACTAACCCTATGATTACCTTCCTTATCTGCCTTGCACTGTTGGTGGTAGCCTACTTTACCTATGGCAAATTTTTGTGCAATGTGGCTGGTGTGAGAAACACCACCGAAGTTCCCTCCAAAACGATGTATGACGGAGTGGATTACATCCCAATGCCTCGTTGGAAAACATTCCTCATCCAACTGCTCAACATCGCAGGCCTCGGCCCCATCTTCGGCGCACTACTCGGTGCCGCTTATGGTCCCGTTGCTTTTGTGTGGATTACGCTGGGTGGCATATTCTTTGGCGCAATGCACGACCTTCTGTCGGGTATCATTTCATTGCGTAATGGAGGTTTGAGTCTGCCTGAGATTGTGGGTAAGTACCTCGGAGGAGGCACCAAGGTAGTGATGCGCTACTTCTCGGTATTTCTGATGATTTTGGTCGGCTCGGTGTTTATGTCCCAACCTGCCGAACTTATTGCCGAGCGCATCACATCACCCGCACTTGATGTGCCCGCCTTTGTGAGTATGGGTGGCCACTCGTTCAGCTGGTTGCTGCTGATAGTTTTGGGGGTTATTTTGGTCTACTACGTGGTGGCGACACTTCTTCCTATCGACAAGATTATCGGCAAGGTTTACCCCGTTTTCGGTGGCCTGTTGCTATTTATGGCTGCAGGTATATTGCTGGCCCTCTTCACCACCTACGGAGCAAACATTCCCGAGTTTACGGGTTTTAAGAATATGCACGCAGCAGCCGATAAGATGCCACTCGTGCCAATGCTCTTTACCACCATTGCTTGTGGTGCCATATCCGGTTTCCACGCCACACAGTCGCCCCTTATGGCTCGCTGTATGCGCAACGAGAACGAGAGCCGTTCGGTATTCTATGGAGCAATGATTTCCGAGAGCATCATCGCACTCATCTGGGCGGCGATAGGTATGGCATTCTGGGGTGGCGTTGAGGGGCTCAATGGTGCCATTGCACAGTATGGCGGCAAGGCTTCGATTCTGGTGGATAAGATTGCCACCGCTACCCTCGGAGAGTTCTTGGCCTACTTTGTGGTCTTTGGTGTGGTGGCTTGTGCTATCACCTCGGGCGACACGGCTTTCCGTAGTGCAAGGCTCATCGTTGCCGATATGGCAAATATTGAACAGAAGAGCATCCGCAATCGCTTGTTGGTCTGCTTTCCTATCTTTGCCCTCGGCCTTACTATCATTCTACTGCTTCCGTTTGGCACAATGTGGAGCTACTTTGCGTGGGCCAATCAGACCCTCTCGGTGTTTACGCTTTGGACTATCACCGTGTGGCTACACCACAAGGGTAAAAACATTTGGATCTCGCTCGTGCCGGCCCTTGTGATGACCTACGTATGTTCGAGCTACATCTTTGTTTCGCCCTTGATGTTTGGTATGGCAAACCGCACTGTCGCCTACCTTTTGGGCGCGCTGCTCACAATAGCAATATCGGCATTTATGCTCCACAAAGTATTCAACTATGGCAAAAAATCTGCTTAAACCCACCGCCCACCAAACCTTTCGCATTGTCCACGACAAGAATGCGAAGGGTAACGCCCCCGACTTTGGGGCCGAACTTGTGCGTTCGCAGCAAGCCGAAGCCGAACAGAACTACGAGGAGGCGTGCAATATTCGCTTTGCAGCAGTACAATCGCTAGTGGATATGCTCCCCGAGGACGAGAATATCGAACTCGATTGGGACGACGAGCCGACACAACAGGCCCTTACCTTGCTCTACTGCTCGGCGGTGGACTTCTTTCTTGTGGGCGACTGGGAGATGTGTGCGGCACAACTAGAGATGCTCCTCGACCTCGATAGTGAAGACCACTTGGAGGCCAGCACACAACTTGCCTACACCTATGTTGCGATGGAGGAGTTTGAGTCGTTTGACGAGGTGATAAACGACATTAGCGATAAGACCCCCGACCGTACACTGCTGATGCTGTGGAGCGAATTTTTGCGTACGGGCCGCCTGCCCGAAGGCGAACTGCAACGCTTCCGCCGTAACTTTGGCCCGTGGCTGAAAGAGTGGACAGCCGAAGAACATAGGGTGAACGATTGGTACTTGGGCCAAATATCCTCCGAACGACCTTCGAAGGAGGCCCTTGCAAGGGAGCTGTGGATACAGACGGAACACATCTGGACAGCCCACCCCGACTTCATTGAAGCGCTCAGTAAGTCGTAGGCTATTTTTGCTTGCTGACCAACTGATAAACATTGCCGAGTATGTGTATTTAGGGCAAATTTTTGTTTGGTCGATTTTCCAATTTCAATTTATTGCGTATCTTTGCGCTCGATAAAACCGAAACCAAATCGGTGAGGGTGCCGAAATAGCTCAGGTGGTAGAGCGTTTCACTCGTAATGAAAAGGTCGCGGGTTCGAGTCCCGCTTTCGGCTCAAAGGGAAGACTTTGTCTTCCCTTTTTTGTGCCTCAGCGGGAGTCCCGCGTTACTTCCTCACTCTTTTCTACGCCTGCCTGCGGCAGACAAGTGGGAGTTCGTCAGTGAGGCTCGCCACCCGTTGCGTGGCTCGGTTCGGCTCAAAGGGAAGACTTTGTCTTCCCTTTTTTGTGCCTCAGCGGGAGTCCCGCGTTGAGAGCGATTAATTATGTGTAGTATTTACGTATTCTCTCTCTCGGCCATAAAGCAACGGCTCGGTCATTTGACCGAGCCGTTGCTTTGTTGCAAAATTCTTGTTGATTGTTTAATGGATGCCCAACATACTATCAGTCAACACATTATCACCTTCTTTAACTGTAAGTTTCTTGTCTTCACACTTCCAATCACCACCATTATTGATGATATAGTTGATAGTTTTACCAACGAGACTCGAAGGAATAATAATATACCAAGTATTAGCCTCTGTATCTTTAGTCATTACACTACCAGGATAAGCTACATTGTCAAGCGCAGAACCAGAGCCCCATACATAAAGACATGTCTTATTGCCCCAATACGATATCTGGTTTTGCTGAGTATTTTTATACACAATCCTTGTTACCACATCTACCTCTTCCAATTCAATTGCAGCACCAGTTTTGGAGATCGTTACACTACCCTCTGATTTCTTGCTTGCGTCCGATGTGGTAAGTACGTACGAGAGCGACTGACCAATGTAGTCGCCGCTGATAGCGTAGACGTTACCCGAAACAAGTGCTTTATCTACAATGGTGTTGTTGCCATCCTTCAAAGTGATGTAGAGGGGACTCCAGTTAGCCTTGTTGTTGATAGTGATGTTAACTTTGAGATCGGCGAACTCCTCTACGCAGGTATATTTGATTTTCTTTGCAGTTGCATTGAAGTAGATATCAAATTTACCATTCTTTGCAGCTTTCATATTCTGACTATTGGAGGATACAACTGTGGTCTCTGTATCAAGAGCTAACACACCTGCGGTGCTCAAGCCGTAGCTAACAGCCCACGAATTGCCTTTTACAATCTTAAACTCATCGGTTTTGTAGAGTTCAACACCCTTTGCAACAACCCAGCCTTCAGTGGATGTTTCGTACATTTGAACGGGTTTAGCGACATCCCAAGTAGTGGGAGTCTGGAACGAACCAACAACGCCAAACTCCGAAACCGCGGGTGCCTCGATAGTGCCGAGGTTGTAGATTTTGTTCTCATCCAACACCGACTCGAAGGATTTGTCGAAGCCGCTCTCGGTGGTTACTGTCATGGTTATCTTAATGCCGTTGGAAGGCAGTACAGGAAGGTAAATCTCACCCGTTTTCTTGGTGGTATACTCATCAACAAGTCCACCATCAACAAAAAACAGATAGCTTTCACTTTTGAAAGTTACAGGCTCATTGGCAGTGAACTTCAACAAAGGTTGTGCGCCAAGAGTTACTGTGTAGCCTTCTTCACCAAGGTTGCCACTCTGCATCGTGGGATTTGAATACATTCCGATACCGGAAATATCCTCGGCCTCAGTCCTACATACAGCACCACTGATGGTAATGGCGTCTACATCTGCCTGTTCGCTAAGGCCACCCAGATAGAATATGTTGGGTTGGGTGCCAACCAACGAACTTACGCCCTCGTCAGCGCAAGTGAAAGTGTAGACATCACCCTCTTTTTTGGTGTAAGTAAAGAGGTAGTTGTCTCCACTCTGCCAATCACTCCTTACCACAAGAACGTCGCCTTCGGTGAAAGAGAGTTTGCGTCGTCCGTCCGCTTCAACTTCACCAAGAGCCACGCGGCTCTGCTCTGCGATGGTTACTTTAATGGATACGCCCTCGGTCTGCTGACCATTGTTGATGCTATCCTCAATGTCGTTTTGACATGCTACTGCGCCCAAAGCAACAATAGCACTTGCGATAAAATAAAAAATCTTTTTCATCTCTTTTTCTTTTTTGCTTTTGTTTAACTTTGGTTTACCATTCAATGGTTTCTTCTTCGAGATAGATGTCCTTGAAACCGTTGGACTCGATACTCATTGCGATACCCTGCTCAACCTCCAACTCAACGAGGTCGATAGTAGGCTCAATGTAATTGTTGTTTTTCATTTGTTTGATTTTGTGATTATTGTATTTGATGTGTTTTAGTTTGTTTCTCGCCACTTTTTTCGGACTATAAAATTATAATTTTTTCGCCAAATCACCCCAAAGTAGCAACCCAACAGGCTGTTTAGGGGGACGAGTGGCTGATTATCAGCCCCGAACCGCAGCCTATTTGATGCGCAGGGGCTTCATTTTGCGGTCGGCAGCAGTCGCTTCGCGGATGGATATTGCAAAGCCTCCGCCACGAGCCATAAAGATGTTGGCAACGGTTTTGGCCGTAACCTTACCTTCCACAATACGATAGGATTCGGGGTTCTTTTCGTAGTCGGCATCGGCAGTGTCGGCATAGACCGTGGCCACATATTGCTTCTTCTTGTCCAAGAAATCGAACTTGACGGGCATTGTGCGTTGGTTCTCGTCGGTTACACCACCCACAAACCATTTGGGCGAGTTTTTGTCCTTGCGTGCGATTACAATGTAGTCGCCGGGCTCGGCCGACAGGTAGCGGCTCTCGGTCCACTCCACAGGAACGTCCACAATGAATTGGAACGCATCAATGTAGCGCTCGTAGTTCTCAGGCATATCGGCAGCCATCTGCAAGGGCGAGTACATCGTCACATAGAGTGCCAGCTGGTTTGCCAGAGTACTATTACACTTCGAGGTGTTTTTTGGCGAGAAGGTGCTGAGGTCCATACAGAAGATTCCGGGGGTGTAGTCCATCGGGCCGCCCTGCAAGCGAGTGAAAGGGAGGATGGTTACGTGCTGGGGGTGTATGCCACCGAACGATTGGTACTCCGTACCACGAGCCGACTCGTTACCGATGAGGTTGGGCCAGGTGCGGCAGATGCCCGTAGGGCGAACCGCCTCGTGTGCATTGACCATGATTTTATACTCCGCAGCCTTCTCAACGGCATATTGGTAGTGGTTGTTCATCAGCTGTCCGTAGTGGTACTCGCCACGGGGAACAATGTGGCCCACATAGCCACTCTTCACTGCGTTGTAGCCGTTATCGACCATAAATTGGTAGGCCTTGTCCATACGACGTTCATAGTTACGAATGCTCGAAGAGGTCTCGTGGTGCATCATCAGCCTCATACCCTTTTCGTTCGCATATTTCTGCAACTCGGGCAGGTCGAAGTCGGGATAGGGGGTGACAAAATCAAAGACGTAGTCTTTCTGCTTGCCGTTCCAATCCTCCCAACCGATATTCCAGCCCTCAACGAGGAGCTGGTCAAAGCAGCCCCACTTGGATGCAAAGTCGATGTAACGCTTCACATTCTCGGTATTTGCGCCGTGGCGGCCGTTGGGTTCTAGTTTGGAGTAGTCCACCAAGTCGAGTTTGATGTTGCCACCTTTGGCATAGGCCCAACTATTCTTGTTGGTGATAAGTTCCCACCACACGCCCATATATTTCACGGGTTTAATCCACGAGGTGTCCTCAATCTTGCAAGGCTCGTTGAGGTTGAGTGTGAGCCTCGAAGCGAGCAACTCCCTTGCGTCGTCGGTGATGACGGCAGTGCGCCAAGGGGTGGTGCAGGGCGTTTGGATATACCCCTTGTTGCCAATGGCGTCGGGGGTGAGCCACGAGGTAAACACCTTGGTTTCGGGGTTGTAAACGAGGTGCATACACGAGTAGTCGATGAGGGCAGCTTCGTGTATGGTGATGTAAACGCCATCATCGGTTTTGAGAGTGAGTGCGGTCTGTACACCCCAGTCGGAGAAGCGAGTGGTTACGCTTTTGCGCTTGTAGAGAGGAGCAAGTTCGCCAATCTCCGAGAGGCGGCTCTCGACGTACTCATACTCCTGAGAGCTGTAGTCGCCCGGAATCCAGAAAGCCTTGTGGTCGCCGGTGAGAGCCCACTCGGTACGTTCGTCCTCGATGGTCATATATGTGAGCCTTCTTTGGCGGGGAAACTCGTAGCGAAGTCCGTAGCCATCGTTGAAGAGGCGGAAACGGATGTTAACCTGACGTCCGGTGGCGGTCTGGGTGAGCCTTACAAGGAGCTCGTTGTAGTGGTTACGGATGTGGGTTTCCTCGCCCCACACAGGCTCCCACACCTCGTCAAAGGTGCTCTTTACGGCCTCGCCTGCGGAGAAACCATCGAGCAGGTCGGCTGTGCCGTTGAGTTTAAGACCGAGGGCCGAAGGGAGGATTACGGGCTCGCCTTTGAAGTCCACAGCATAGGTGGGCGTTCCGTTGTCGGTGAGGGCAAAGGTGAGCGAAAGTTGGCCATTGGGCGAGCTGATGGTTTGTGCCATTGCGGAGGTTGCAAGGGTTGCAACAAGGGCAATCAGGATGGTAACGCGTTTCATCTATTTGTGTTTTTGCGGGTTTACTCTTTGACTACAAAGATAGGGTGTCGAACGGGAAATTGAAAATCTAAACACAAAAAAGGCGGGGCAACCCGCGAAAGGTTGCCCCACCAAGATTAATAATCCCGTGTTGGAACTATTCTATCGAACCAAATGATTAGTTCTTTTTGAGTTTGAATTTACCAACCTCACCATTGATGGTGAACGAGAGAGTGTAGTTGCCAGCCTCAGCTACTTTGAGGTTGCCCTTGTTGAAGATAGCGTCGAACTCGGTGCCATCAACGGGAAGGTTCGAGTTGTCAGTTACACCGTAGCTGATGTCCCAGCCGTTGTCTGCGCGAACTTTGAACTCAGCACCAGCCTCAGCATCGAAGGTAGCAACTGCCCAACCGTCGGCAACGGTCATTACAAGACCACCACCCCAGTTGTTGAACGTGCCGGCGATATCCCAAGTGTGGCCATCCAAGGTCATCGAAGGAGCGGGTGTCTCAGGCTCGGGCTCGGGTACAACGGGCTCCTGGCCATCAACTTTTGCCAACCATTTGCCGCTGGCATCCTTCTCGGTGAGAACAACATAGTTGCCCTCTGCCTTGATGGTGAGGTTTTTCAGGTCAACGGTCTGCTCGCCTGCTGCGCCGAAATCGTTTACGATGAAACCAATAGTCTGACCAACAAGCTCCTTGGGAGCCTCCCAAATGTAGTACAATGTGCCATCAATAGTCTCAGTCATAGTGAGAGCCACGCCGGGCCAAGTACCACCGGTGAAGTTCTGACCCTCTGCCTCTTCGGTAGCGTCGGTCCAAGCCCATACGCCAACGGTCTCCCAACCGGTTGCAGTGACGTCGCAGTAAACTTTGGCAAACTCCTGAGTGATGAAGCCGGGGTCGTCGGGATCCTCCTGATTGTTGACAGGACCGCAAGCTACCATCGAAAGGGCAGCGATCGAAAGTGCAAGAAATTTAACGAATTTCATAATGCTTAATGTTTTAAAAAGTTAATAAAAAGTAGGTTTATAAATGTTGTCTGTTAATATCCCACGGGGTTTTTCAGCTCGGGGTTGGCAAGAATCTGCGACGAAGGAATTGCAAAGAGTTTTTTGTAGTCCTCAAATGCTTTACCTTTCACGTCGCCACCCTTGAAGGGCCATACATAGTCGGCCGAGGTGAAGCAGTTGTAGCGGATGAGGTCGGTACGACGGTGTCCCTCCCAATACAACTCGCGAGCACGCTCCTCACGGAACAGCTTCATAGCCTCGTCGCTCCAAGCAGTGGGAACAGTGATAGGAGCCATACCCGTACGCACTGCCAACTCGTTCATCTTGGGCTGTGCAGTAGCACCCTCGCCCAAGCGCGAGCAAGCCTCGGCATAGATGAGGTAAATCTCGCCCAAGCGAATCAGAGGCCAATCGACGTCGGTTGTCCTGTCGGCATTTTTGGTCTCCTTCCAATACTCCAAGCCTGTCATATTGGAAGGAATGTTGTTGAACTTCCAGCAACCATAGCCCTGAGCAAAGGTATTCAAAAGTGTGTCGAAATCACCCTTCTCACGACGAGCGGTGAAGAATGCGTATGCACCACGCTTGTCGGCAATAGTGCAGGTGCCATTCTCGCCCCAAGTTACATTGGTGGGATTGAAGTGGGTGTTCACAAAGTGCTCGTGAACGTGGAGGCCCAACCAACCATTACCAACGCCGATGTACGAGCTGAAAGTGCCATCACCAAGGTCCTTTGCCAACTCTTCGGTGCTGCTGGCACCGCAGGTAAGGAGGGTTGCACCACCCCACGATTGAGCAAACTCCCAGTCGTATGGTGCGTAGAACAAGAACTCATTGTAGGCTTTGGGGTTCTCGCCATTGTTGCCACGGAACAGGTGCTCGTAGTTGTCGCACAGAGCATAGCCCAAGCCAAAGATATCCTCGCAAACAGCCTTGCACTCTTTCCAAGCGGGTGTGCCGGTGTAGACCTCTGCATTGAGGTAGATGCGAGCCAACAAGCCAAGCACCGAACCCTTGTCGGCACGAGGACGATTGCTCTTTGCTGCGGGCATTGCCGAACCATCAGCAGCAAGCGTGGTCAACTCCTTAACAATGAAGTCGTAAACCTCTGCGCGGGGTTTCTGTTTGGGAGCCTCGGCACCGAAAGGCGAATCCTCGGTGGTGAAGGGAACATCACCAAAGACATCCATGGCCATCCAATAGAAATATGCACGCAGGTAGCGAGCCTCTGCACGGAAGCCCTCAATCTCGGCTGCGAGTTCGTCGCTCACACCACGGCTTGCAAGTTTGTCGGGTGCGGTCTGGCGAAGATACTCATTAACAAAGGTGATACCTTGGAGGGTGCGAACAAAAACGGCATAAACCATATCGTTCTCACTATCGTCCCAAATGTTGTTGTTGATGGCATTACACCAAGCATCGGTCCAAGCAACTTTCACCTCGTCAGTGGAAGCCTCCTGGCAGCTCCAGAATGAACGAATGAGCTCCGATGCACCGGCATCACTTACCAACAAGTCGGTGGTGTCGTTGGTGACAAAGTTAAAATAGAGTCGCGCAAGACCCTGAACATAGGGCTCTTTCTCACTTCCATAGACGGTCTCCGAGGTTACATCCCACTCATTCAAGGGCAAAGTATCAAGATCCTGAACACAGGAGGTGAGAGTCAAAAGCGCACCTGCAATTACAACAAGAATATGTTTTGTTTTCATCGATATTGCGTTTTAAGTTGTTTAGAAATTAAGGTTAAGACGCAGTGAGAAGATGCGAGGACGAGGCCAAATGGTACCATCGATACCGGCTACACCACTCACCTCGGGGTCTACACCGCTATACTTGGTGAGGACAAATACGTTCTGAACACCGGCTGCTACGCGGCATTTAATGTTGGAACCACCCAACTTATCGAAGGTATAACCAACATTGATGTCGTCCAAACGGAAGAACGATGCATCTTCGATGTAGAGGTCCGAACGGTCCTGTTTCTCGCTTGTAGGCTTGGTCCAACCTGTGCGAAGAACGGTGGTTGCAAAGTTGCCCAAACCACCACGAGTGTCAATTACAGAAGCTGCGTGGCAAGCATAGAAGCTGTTGAATACATAGTTGCCAACCGAGCCGTGGCCATTGAAGCCGAAGTCCCAATTCTTATAGGAGTATTTGAGGTTCAAACCAAAGAAGAAATCGGGTGCGGGGCTCTTGCCGGTATTGTAGCGGTCGCCCTCGTCAATCTTACCGTTGCCATTGAGGTCATAGAAACCATCCTGAACGGGCTTGCCATCCGTGTAACCCTGCTTGTAGGCATAGAAGGTGTAGGGAGCAGAACCAACGGTGTGCATTTGAAGATCCTGACCACCGGTACCCGTACCGGGCGAGTTCATAAAGATTGCATAGTCGGGATCGTCATTTTTGTTGAGCTTGGTGAAGTAGGTATCCTGGAATGTACCATTGAAACCGATACGCAAGCTCTGGGTAGCGGTGCGGATGGGGTTGAAATTCAACGAGAACTCAACACCCTCGTTACGCATCGAACCAACGTTGGTCAAGAGGTTGGTACCGAAGTTGGTACCCATAGGTACGGTAACCCAGTTGAGAAGGTCTTTGGTGTCGCGACGATACACATCAACGCTACCCTCAACAAGACCATCCCACATTCCGAAGTCAACACCGGCATTGTAGGTTGTGGTGCTCTCCCAGCGGATGTTGGGATCGTAGGCCGAAGGAGAGAGCATATACGAGTAGATGGGGTTGCCATTCTCGTAGCCCATAATTACTTGGTGCGATTTGTCATTCTCGGAGAGGTTGTAACGTGCAAGATATTTGTAGTTACCAATCTCCTGCTGACCGGTGGTACCATAGCCCAAACGAACTTTCAGAGTCGAGAACAACTCCTGATCCTGCATAAACTCCTCATTGAGGGTGTTCCAAGCAAATGCTGCCGAGGGGAAGAAGCCCCAACGGTTGCCCTTGGCGAACTTCGACGAGCCGTCGGCACGGAGAGTAACAGTGAGCAGGTAGCGCGAAGCATACGAGTAGTTCAAACGACCATAGAACGACAAGAGGTAGCTCTCCTCGCGGCCCCAAACACCGGTACTCTTCTCATACTGCTCGTTGGTTTCGTTGTAGTAGGTAATGCTGCGGTCTTTGCTATAGAAGTTCTGCCACGAGTAACCAACCATTGCGTCGATGTTGTGGTCGCCCTCGCTCTTGTTGTAGTTGGTATAGAAGTCAAGCACTTTGTTTTGACGATACCAGATTTTCTTGGTGTATTTACCAAAGCCCTTTGCGTCCGCATCCCTGTAAGCCTGGATAGAACCAATCTTAACACCATCGTGCTCCTGAGTCTTCGACCAGTCGCCACCAAGGTTCAGATTGAAGCTCAGAGCCTCCATACCGTGAACTTTGTAGTTGAAGGTGATGTTACCCAAACCACGGTAAGTGCTCGAATATTTGTCAACATCGTAGAGCATCGAAAGGGGGTTGAGGCCTGCAAGACCGTTGGAAGAGAACAAATCGCCACGGCCGCTACCCACGTTGTAGAAACCATTGGTTGTGGTGTAGTCGATGGAGCCGTCCTCGTTGTACCAATAGGGGGCAACGGTGGGGTTGAAGAAGGCTGCTGCGCCCACAGCACCACCATCTGCATAGGTCTGGTTGGAGTAAACGCCTTTGACGTTAATCGATACGGTAAGGTGCTCATCCAAGTATTTGGGCGAGAGGTTAACGTCGATGGTAGCACGGTCGAAGTCCGAAGTCTGCAAAGTACCCTGCTGGTTGGTGTAACCAATCGAAGCGCGGTAAGGAAGCTCGTCATAAACCTTGTTGCCCTTGTCGTTGCCATAGATGCTAACGTTGTGGTCGTGCGAAAGAGCGGGACGGAAAATGAGGCTCTGCCAATCGGTGTTTGCAGTGCCGATATACTTGTCGGCCTCCACACGAGCATTCGAGCCCTCGGGGAAGTTGGTGTTGATGTGCTCACGGAACTGCTCGGGAGTCATAACCTGCATTGTGTCGGAATTGACAGAAACACTGAATGAGCCGTTGTAGGAAACGTTGGGTTTGCTACCCGAGCCCTTCTTGGTGGTGATGATAATTACACCATTCGAAGCACGCGAACCGTAGATAGCCGCTGCCGAAGCATCTTTCAGTACGGTGAACGACTCAATATCGTTGGGGTTAACCAGCGACAAGGGGTTGGCCATACCCGAACCTGCATCACTTGCAATGGGCACTCCGTCAATAACGATAAGAGGATCGTTCGAGGCGTTCAACGAGGCAGCACCACGGATACGGATAGTGGAGCCCGAGTTAGGACCGCCATCGCCGGGGATAATCTGCAAGCCGGGAACTTTACCCTGCATCATATCCTGGGTGGATACTACTGCACCACGGTTGATGTCCTCTGCTTTGATTGCAACAACCGAACCGGTAAGGTCGTCTTTCTTGGCCACACCGTAACCAATCATCACAATCTCCTCAATCTGCTCTGCGCTCTCGCTCATCACAAAATTGATGGTGGTGCGTTTCGACACAGGCTCGTAAATTTCGGTGTAACCCATGCACTCTACGAGCAGAGTTGCATCGGCAGCGACATTGATGGCATAGGCACCATCAATACCGGTAACTGTTCCGAGGCCGCTCTTTACATCCATTACGGTTGCACCAATAATGGCCTCGCCTTTGGCATCCTTAACCGTACCCGACACCTGAATTGTCTGTGCCGAAGCGGCCAGACTCACCAACGTCAAAGCAATGGTCAAAAGGAATCTCCTAAAAACTTGTAGAAGTTTCAACATAAGCCGTTAAAGTATAAATTTGAATTTAAGTTAAAGTTTTTTCAGGTTTCCACCCGTAGGGTGGTCAACAAAAATATATATTTATAAATAAGGTGGCAACATTTGGGGATTACTTGCTATTTTAGGCTGACGAACCGCCCGTTTTTGCGGACGGGCGGTGGTCATTTTAGCCCATTTTTGCACCCTAACCCTCGATGTGACTATCGTCCGGAAGCCTCAATCATTGCCCTTATTTCAGCATTCAGACCACCCTCTTCGAGGAGCTGCTCGATGGTGAGGTGCATCCTGTAACGCCAATAGTGATTGGGGATTGCGGGGATGTTGATACGCTCGCTATCCACATCGGCCTTGCGTACCCTCTCATCCATTGCAAGCCAATCCTGCAAGGGGAGAATTGTCAGCACTGCGGGCGAGCAGAGGTGGTTGTTCACAATCGTACGGCACAACTCGCCACCCAGCTCTTCGGGAGCAGGGCCCTGTTTCCAGAGAATGTCGTTGTAGTACTTCTGCGACACGGTCCTGTCCTCTCTCCACCAGCCACGAATGGTGCTGGTGTCGTGCGAGCCGGTGGTGCAAACGCAAGCATAGGGATAGCGGTTGGTGTAGCCAAACTCTATCTTGGGGTCCTTAGGCATCCTCTGCACCTCCAACGAGAGGATTCCGAGGTTTTGCATCACAGGACCCACACAGTCGGGTACCATACCGAGGTCCTCTCCACAGCACATCATATTGGTTGCGTCCACCAGAGCGGGGAGTTTCTCCATTGCCAATGCGCCCCAGAAGTCGTTGTGGCGGCGATAGAAGAAGTCGTTGTAGAGTTCGTTGAACCTCTGTTTTTCCCAATCAGAGAGCCACTCGTAGCTCTTGGTCTGCTGTGCAGCGATACGGGGGTGGAAGTGTCCGGGTTTGCGGGGGTCCTCAATGAAGAGTACCTCGCCCGTGAGGCCATAGAGTGCCCTCATCACCTTCTCGTTCTTACCCTCCAATGCCTCACGAATCTTGCGCTGGGTGTCGTAGGCAGGTTTGAGCGAGTAGTATCCGTTGTCCTTGTAGTCCAAATAGGGGGTCCAATCCTCCTCGCCGAAGAACTCGTGGAGGTAGTTGTGGTGGATTTGTGGCAACAGATAGCGGTCCCTATTCATAGGCATACCCCTCTGTGCCAACTCCTCATAGCTGAAAGGCATTGCGGGGTTGAAATATCCCAACAGACCAACTACCGAGTCCATAGGAATCTCCCAGATGCGGAAGAAGCCGAGGATGTGGTCAATACGATAGAGATCGAAGTAGTCGGCCATCTTTTCAAAGCGCCTCTTCCACCAAGCGTAGCCGTCTTTGGCCATCTCCTCCCAATTGTAGGTGGGGAAGCCCCAATTCTGACCATCGGCCGAGAAATCATCTGGTGGAGCACCCGCCTGGCAGTTCATATTGAACAGCCTTGCATCGCTCCAAGCCTCAACCGAGTCGCGCGAGATACCGATTGGAATATCGCCTTTGAGCACTACGCCAATCGAACGGCAGTAGGCCACGCTCTCTTTCAGCTGACGGTCGAGGTGGTATTGTACCCAGAAATAGAGAGCAACCTTGCCATACTCCTCAAAGCTCTCGCTGGTGAGCTTTTCCACGAGTTTCTTGGAGTATTTTTTCTCACGGCCCCACTCTGCAAAGTTGGCAGTGTTGTATTTATCCCTCAGGTAGCAGAACGCAGCATAGTCGTTGAGCCAATCCTTGTTGGCCTCATAGAAGGCTGCGAAGGCTTTGGTTTTGAGGGTGCGCTTACCACTGCGTGCATACTCCTTGCGGATGAAGTCCCATTTGAGGGCGCACACAGCATCGTAGTCGACCATTTCAAGTGCGTTCAGTTTCTCAATCTCCTCGCCCTTTGCGCCCAGCTCCACGATGGAGAGGTACATAGGGTTGAGTGCGAAGATGGAGATGGAGCTGTAAGGGTAGGAGTCCTTCCAAGTGCGGGTCATTGTGGTATCGTTGATGGGAAGGATTTGGATAACCTTCTGACCGGTTGCCACAGCCCAATCACCCATCTTCTTCAAGTCCACAAAGTCGCCAATACCCTGACTCTGTGCGCTACGCAGCGAGAATACGGGGATTGCCACGCCGGCACCCTTCCAGCCAAACTCGCCACGGAAGTTGGCCTCGATGTGCTCGCTCTCCTGCTCACCACAGAGGTAGTAGCGGCGGTTGTAGCCCTCTTCCCACCATACGTTGCCGTTCTCCTTAACGATGAATTTGTACTCAAACTCGTCGCCTAGCTCCTTCATATCAATCTTGATAGTCCAATAGGGGTAGGTGTCGATGGTCAAGGGGAGTGCTTTCTCCACATTCCAACCACCGAGTTTCTCACAACTACCCACGATGTAGAGCCTCTGTGAGGGCCTTTGCACGGGGGCGTTGAGCCTGAACGAGAGTGTCTGCTTTGCCCTGCATACGGCAGCCTTCTCCGAAGGGAAGAAGGTTGTAAAGGGCGAAGTTTCATAAATGTTCTTCATATTATTCTTGTGTCTATATGTTGTTTTGCCTTATTTTACAAACTCGATAACATCGCAACCATAGGCCTCGACCACCTCGCTGCCACCGGCCGTAACGCTCTGGCCGGTGAGAATGCTCCTGCCAACTGCGCCTTCGGGAATAACCTCCTCGTAGTCGCTCCAAGTGAGCGTGCGGCCATCGGCGGCAAAGTTGGTAATGGTCAACACCACTTTATCCTCGTTATGACGTGCAAAAACATAGAGGTTGTCGGTGCGGTAGAACTGTGTGAGTTTACCGCTCTGTACCACAGGTTCCGAGGTGCGATAGCGCAATAGTGTGCGAGTGTGCTCAAAGGCGGCCTGCTCGTCGGCAGTGCGGCCTTCGGCAGTGAACTTGTTGTTCTTGTCGCCCTTCCAGCCACCCTCAAACTCGTTGCGTGCGCCTCCGTGGCCCTGCGAGAGGTCGCTGGAACGCATCATAATCTCCGTTCCATAGAGCAGTTGTGGCACGCCACGGGTGGTGGCGATGATTGCCATACCGATTTTGTATTTCCTCAAATCGCCCTCGATGGTATCGGCAAAGCGCTCGATGTCGTGGTTGTCGAGGAAGGTGAGTAGTGTGTTGGGGTTGCCATAGAGGAAGTCCTGCATCAGCGAGGCATAGACGCCGTGTCCGCCCCACATCCAACCGTCGGGCTGTTTGGAAAGGCCCTGTGCAATCTTCTCCTGCAAGGGGAAGTCCATAACCGAAGGCAGGCCGCTCGAATAGCCGTCCCTATTGTTCGAAGCACCCTCCCAATAGGCACAAATGGCAGGAACAGAGTTCCAGCACTCGCCCACGATGTTAAGGTTGGGGTACTCGTTGAGAATCGAGCGAGTCCAGCGAGCCATTGTCCACTTCTCGTTGTAGGGGAAGGTGTCCACCCTCAAACCATCCAAATCGGCCCACTCAATCCACCAGCAGTAGAGTTGGGTGTAATAGTTGAGTACAAGTGGATTCTCCAAGTTCATATCGGGCATAGAGTAGTCAAACCACCCCTCTTCCATCATCTTGTGATCCCTCTTGGAGCGGTTTACAGGGTCTGCCTGCATCATCCAACCGTGGTTGGTGATGAAGGGTTTGTCGCCACTGTGGACCCAATCGCTCGAAGGGAAGTCGCCTGCCCACCAGTGAGCCGTACCGCAGTGGTTGGTTACCACGTCGAAGATGGTTTTGATACCTCTCTTGTGTGCTTCGGCAACCATCTGTTTATAGAGTTCGTTGCTACCAAATCGGGGGTCGATGTGGTAGTAGTCCGAGCAAGAGTAGCCGTGATAGGAAGCGAACCCCTCATTGTCGAGAGTCACGGGGGTGTTCCAAATGGCTGTAACTCCGAGGTCAGCCAAATAGTCGAGGTGGTCGATAATGCCCTGAATGTCGCCACCGTGACGACCAAAGGGTTCCTTACGGTTGCAACCCTCAGCACACTCTGTGACAGTATCGTTGCTCTCGTCGCCATTGGCAAACCTATCTGGCATAATCAGATAGACAACATCCTTCGACGAAAAACTCTCCCTCTCGGCCGAGCCCTCCCTACGGTTGTCGATGTGGTAAGAAAAAGTGTGTTTCTTACGTCCCTTGGTGAGGGTGATGTTCCAATCGCCCGCCTTCCTTACGTCCAAGTCTAGGAAGAGGTAGTTGGGGTTGTCGGTGCGGATAATACCTTTCAGATAGAGGCCCTCGCCATCTACGCTCACCTCCGAGCCTGCAATCTCATCGCCATGGAGCATCAGTTGCAGGGGCGTTTTCATATCGGTAAACCACGAAAGTGGCTCCACCCTATCCACCTTCTGCGCACACAGCGAAAGTGCGCAGAGGGTTGTAATGAGGGTTATAAAAAAACGTTTCATCATTTTGTCGGTTTTGTCGGTTTATTAGTTCACCTTACCCAGAACGATGTAGCCGTGTGCGTCGAGGGTTACGCTGTAAGAGGAGCCGAGCGTCACCTTCTCACCAGTGATGATGTTGGTCCACTCACCAGTCTGTGGGACGTTAACGGTGGTGGTTGCCTGTGCAGTGGATTGGTTGGCCACCACGATGACACCACCATAGTTGTTGCTCAGCACAAGGGTTTTACCACCCATTACATTGCCACCCACATTCCAAGTCTTACGCTCCTTGTCACCGGAGTCGGACGAGAAAATCTGGGCATTCTCGGTACGGAACGAGATAATCTTGCTGAGGTTGTTGTAGAGTGTCATACGCTTACCATCCTTGTCGTAGCCGAGTTTCCAAGGAATGGGTTTACGGTGGGTACGATAGGCATCGCCCGAACCGACAACACCCTGCTCGTTGCTGTTAATCGAGAAGTCGTAGGCCAACTCGCCAAACTGCCACATCATCTTGGTGTAGGGCGAGAGATATTCGAGTGCATAAAGGCCGGTGAGCTGGTTGATAACGTTCTGTGATATGTAGCCGTTTTTGAGAGGTGCCTGACCGTAGGTCTTAACCTTGTAGGCCACCCTCTCTTCGTCGTGGCTCTCTGCAAAGCCAACGCGACCATAGGCACTAATGTGGGAGAAGTTGTCCTTACCGCTCCAACCCATACCGCTCTCCATCGAGGCCTCGTTGGCGTTACGCCAGAGCATAATCTCTTTGTAGGCTGCAAGCTCATTCTCTTCGCTACCATCGCAGAAGTGCTCGAAGATGATGTAGGCATCCTCGCCACCCTCTGCCGCACGAATAGCATCGGCATACTCCTTCAAGAAACCAATACGCTGCGAGGAGTAGCCACCTGCATCGTAGTTAGAAGGATTCTGAACAAAACCTTTGGTGAGGTCGAAGCGATAGCCGTCGATGTTGTACTCCTCAATCCAGAACTTCAACACATCCTTAATGTAGGAGCGTGTTTTGTGGAAAGTGTGGTTCAAATCGTGATATACGCTCCAATTGTGAGGCGCATCAACATTGAAGAAGGGGTTGTTCGATGCGGTCTTGTTGGTCGATGAGTTCCACCACATCTTTGCCCACGGGAACAGGCCGGTAGTGTGGTTGAACACCACGTCGAGAATCACAGCAATACCCCTCTTGTGGCACTCGTCCACAAACCTCTTATACTCGTCCTTGGGACCATAGGCCTTGTCGGGAGCGAAGTAGAAGCAGGGGTTGTAGCCCCACGAATCGTTGCCGTCAAACTCCTGAATGGGCAACAACTCGATAGCATTCACGCCAAGTTTGTCGAGATAGTCGAGTTTCTCGATGGCAGCACGCACCGAGCCCTCCTCGGTGAAGTCGCGGAGCAGCAACTCGTAGATTACAAGCGAGTGGCGGTTGGGGCGTTTGAAGTCCGAAACAGCCCAATTGTACTCTTTGGTCGAGGTGGTAAACACCGAAACAATGTCGGTAGTCTCGGCGGGGAAGGGTTTCAGGTTAGGGTAAATCTCTGCATTTTGGTTAATCCACTTGTCATTCCAGGGGTCGAGAATCTTCTCGCAGTAGGGGTCGCCCACCTTGATTGTGCCGTCAACAAGATACTGATAGCCATACTCGGTTTCGGGCTGCAAGCCACTCACGGTAGTCCAGAAGTAATCACCATCCTTGTGCATCATATATGCATTGGAGGGTGCGTAGTTGTTGAAATCACCAAGCAACAAAATCTGCTTTTTGCCGGGAGCGTAGAGTACAAAGGTTGCCTCCGAGCCACTAACGCTCACACCATCTGTTGCACCTGCGGGGCGGGAGATAGTCTGGGTGTCGCCGAGAGATGCCACGGTGACGGTGTCGTAAACCTTCTCGCCCTTGCTGTTGGTTGCGATTGCGGTGAATGTTGCGTCGCAATTCTCGGTGAAAGTATAGTCGTAGAGGATATCTCCACCGGTGGTGGCCTTAACCTCCGTACCATTGAGTTCAAGCGAGAGGTTTACGGCATTCTGAGCCACAACCTTCACGTTTACCACATCGCCAACCTTATATATGGTACCGTTGTCTGGCGACATAATCTGTACGGCCAACTCGCTGGCATCAACAAGGTCCACGAATATGTCGGAGCCATTATTCTTAATCTCGGTAGTGCCGCCGGTGGTGCGGAATACGAATGCAAGGCGGAGAATCTCCTCGTTGGCAGGAACACCATAGAAGGACCTTGCACCATAGGGGATAAGCATTGCATAGATGCCGTTACCAACGTGGGTGAGTTTACAATCGTCAGCATCAACATTCCACGCGTGTTTCACATATTTCCAGTCGCCATCGCCGGAACTCAGGTTGGTGATTACACCGGTGTGAGCATAGAGAGCGGTGCCTGCTTTGAGGCTTGTGCCCTGAGTGTTCACAACAACCACAATGTCGTCGTCGGTGTCCGAAATGAGCTCGGGAAGGGTTGAGGTGAGAGGCCACGAGAGGTTGGGGTCAACGTCGTCAATGGTGTAGGTCTCTTCGATAACCACATCGTTGTCGGTACGCTCAAACTCCATATCGCTATTCTCCACAGTCCAATCGCTGATGGTGGGAGTAAATTGCATGTTTTGGCTCTCGTTTTCGAGTTTGAGATCGAGAGTGTATGCCTGACCCGACGCGAAAGTCGTGGGGGCAATCTTAAAGAAGAATTGCTTGTCCGATTTGGTCTGTACCAACACGGCACTATCCTCTGCCTCTTGTGGAGCAACGATGAGTGCATAGCCGGTCTTGCTGCTCATTGAGATGGGGGCGGGGGTGAAATTGACCTTTGAAGTGCTGGTGATAATCTGCTCTTCAAGGTAGTTGTAGGTAACACTCCCGGAGAGGTTCTGCACGCTAACAGAGGCAATCTCCTCGCCAGTGGGGTTGTCAATAAGCACTACCAACTTCGAAAGAATGTGTTTGAAGGGGAGGTGTACGGCCTCTTTGGTGGGGGTTGACCAAGTCTGTGCAAACATCAAATCCGACTCCTTGTAGGCCTCTGCCGTACCCTGATTCATCTTCAAATTGATGGTGTAACCGGTCTTTGCCGAGTAGGCTGCGTTGGTATTATAGGGATAGTAGGCAATGAAGTGTGCCTTCAAGGATGGGCTGTCGTACCAATTGGTCTTTTGTGCTGCGACAAACTCGCCATTCGAGAAGGTATACTTTGCGTTGTTGTGATGTGGGGTGGAAGTAATCACGTGCAAACCAATGGCATCACCCTCCTCAAAAGAGGTGTCGGTGGCCCTGGATTGGGTGTTGAAAACCCCAATGGATGCGGTGATGTTGATGGGGGTGTTTGCCCCCACCACGTCGTCTTCACCCCTATCCTCACAAGAGGTCATAAGTCCTGCGGCTGCAACGAGCAACAGGGCCATAATCTTCATCGAACCGAAAAATGTTTTTTTCATAGTTTGTGTCTATGTTATTGTATTACAAATTATTGCCTTTTTGTTTTGATGCCGAATACTGCAAGAGCAGCGATAAGCAACGAGATACCTGCAATCACGAGCATCACACCCTGACCACTCTGTACCATTGCACCATTGTCGAGCGCAACCATTTCGCCACCAAAGGTCTTGAAGAGGAAGCCACCCACCAATGCTGCCACAATCTGGGGCAGGCAGATGGTGCAGTTGAAGAGGCCCAAGTAGGTACCCATCGACTTGCCAGACAGCGAGTTGGTCAGCATTGCAAAAGGCATTGCCAACATTGCTGCCCATGCGCAACCAATCAGCAGGAACGACACAAAGAGCATATACTGATTGCTGATGAAATAGGTCGAGATGAAACCGGCCGCACCAAGCACAAGGCTCAACGAATAGCCCACTTTCTCGCTACGGAACATAGGCAATACGAGTGCCCAAAGGATGGAGCCGATGGCCTGAACGGCGAACAATACGCCGGTCCAGTCGCCTGCGCTCTGGAAGGCGGCCGACTTGGCGTCAACGGTACCCCATACATTCTCAGCAATGGCACCCGTGGTGTTGTTCCACATATAGAGGAACGCAAACCAGCAGAAGAACTGTACAAGACCAATCTGCCAGAAAGCTTTGGGAGCCTTCACAAGCAGCTTAACAATGCCGGTTTTCTCCTCTTTCTCGCCCTCTTTTTTCTCCTCGATATTGTGGAATTTGGCATACTCCTCGGGGTTCATCTCCTTCACAGTGGCGCCGGTGTAGAGCACACAGAGGATTAGGATGATGGCACCGATGTAGAACGACCACGTTACCGAAGGAGGAATCATACCCTCGGGAGCGGTGTTCTTGATACCGATCCAAGTGAAGAGGTAGGGGAAGAGGTAGCCAACCAGCGAGCCTGCATTACACAAAAGGCTCTGGATGGAATATGCCCTTGTTTTCTGCTCCTCGTTTACCATATCGCCCACCATCATCTTGAAGGGCTGCATAGCCATGTTGATTGATGTGTCGAGCAACATCAGCATCACAGCACCAAAGCCGAGAGCGGCCTTTACGGTGAGGTTGAAGCTACCCGAGTTGGGCAGCAGCGCCATTACAATCACAGCTACAATGGAGCCAATGTAGAGATAGGGTTTGCGACGGCCCAGTCGGCACCAGGTTTTGTCGCTCATGGCACCCACGATGGGCTGAACAATCATACCCATAAGGGGAGGCAATACCCAGAAGAAACTCAACGTGTGGGGGTCGGCACCGAGGGTGGCGAAGATACGGCTGATGTTGGCGCTTTGCAGTGCATAGGCAATCTGTACGCCGAAGAATCCGAAGCTCAGATTCCACATCTGCTTGAACGAAAGGTTTGGTTTTTTGTTACTCATTGGTTGTTGAAAGTTTTATGTTTTGTTTGTTTTGTTTCTCGTGCACATGTGCATAAAGTCCCCGCAATGTAGCAATTATATATAAATATAAGGTGTGGTGTGTGAAAAAACATTGACGAATGGACGATTTAGGATGATGAAATAGAACAAAAATCCGCCTGAAAATTGCATTTTTCAATAAAATGCCATACCTTTACAAACCCTAAAACATAATTACACAAGAAGACCTACTTATGAAAAAGAGCGTTATCATCAGGATGTTGTTGGTGGCTATTTTCACCCTTGCATCACTCTCTGCCTACGGAAGCATATATTACAGGTACGATGTTGAGTACACTACCGATGTGTATGAGCAACCGTCCAAGAAGTCCAAGGTTATTGGTCGGATAAAAAAAGGCAACAACAGAATCCAAACCGACTACGAAATCATACCCGAATATGCTCCTACCGGACACGAATGGATGAAAATTCCTTTTAATGGAGGTTTTGGGTATGTGGATGGAAATGCCTTGTATTTTGACAGCGTCATCAAGACGGGCGAAGATGCCGACAACTACTTTGTAACGTGGAGGGCAATGAGTAAAAAGTTGGGCTATTACGACAACTATGACAATTTCACCGAAGAGCAACACGAGGAGATTGGCAAAACAGCGGCGGCCCTACAAGCGATTGCCGTACTCCTGATGCTGATAGCTTTTGCCCTTGTTTATTTCATCAAGAAGGGTAAAGTTGGTTGGGTTTCGGCTCTATCTCTGCTGACAATTGCCTCGTTGATTATTGCCGTCCAACAAGTCTACCTCTTCCACACCGATTTTGCTAGTGTCTGGCGCTACGTTTTTGACTGGAGAGGGTGGGATACAATTCTCCCCATTATCGTGGCACTCAGCACCTATGCATTGACCTATTACACGCTCGGCAACATAAACAAATCCAAAGGAGATAAAATCAAATGGAAGACCGGTATGCTCATTTCGCTGGCAGGGGCGGCGTTGCTCGACTTGGATAGCAGGCTGTGTTGGTATGCAGACACCGAGATTCTGATTGGCACCGCTGTTGCGCAGTTGTTGTTCTGTATACACATTATGATAAAAAGTAAATCCTTCGCAACATCAATCCCAACAATGGTTGCGTGGTTAATCATATCTTTTGTATTGCTGCACTTGGGATTTATACTCTGTGGCCTCATCGGCATACTTTCCGGCATCATCGCGTGTTTTGCACTTCTATCACTCCTTGTCATCATCTACAATGGGTTCCCGGGATCGGCCGGATTGTTGGTGGATGCAGCAGGAACCGTTATTGGTCTTTTGAAGCATCGTCTGACGGGTGGATATGTGGACGAGAAAGGAAACCGCTATCGTGACGCCGGACGCGGCAAAGTCGTGAAAGAGAAATAGAACACAGAAATTTAGCCAGAACCTAAAACCTCACTTAACCACTATGGACGCTAAACTGAAAAAGTGCTCGTGGATTATCCACCCTATGGCACTCGCCCACGCAGCATCGTCGTTTCTGCTAAGGCGATTCGGGTTTTCGGATGAGATTGTACTCTCGTTGCTCACAATTTCAACCATTGTGCTGGTCTGCTATGCCTATGGGCTTCCGCTCGAAGTGTCGGCCGCCATTGCCGCCCTATGTTGCTTTGCAGCCTTCTACCTCGGAACGCTCGGTGGACGATGGCTACTCGCCTCAGGAGCACCGTTTTTGGTTACCTATGCCAGTGAAATCACAACCTTTCTGGTCACGGAAATCATGGGTTGGATAACCGTAATCATCGCCAGCAAACGATAGGACCCGAATATCTGCGAATGCAAAAAAACACACCACGCCGCTATGTCCAAAGAACTACGCCGATTGCTTGCCGTTATCATCTCTATTCTGCTCTTGCGAATAGGGCTTGTGCGCATATATCGCTACTTTGAAGAGATTGGTGGTTTCGAGTTGTTCTTCTCCTTCCGCAGCATCTTTCTGGATCCGTTGATACTGCCCGTAACACTCTCTCTTACATTGTTTTTGGGTTATGCATTAAGCAAAACCAAAGTGTTCGACACAAACCTTGCAACAAAACTCTTTGCTAGGTTTGTTATTGTGTTGTTGAGTTCGGTGGTGGCCACCTTTGCTGCATCTTCGCAGGTGGGGTGCCAAACCTTTACGGCAGAGTGGTATTCGCTTCTTTTTACGGCGGCTTTGGGTAACACCATCATTCTTCTAATTCTCTACCTGTGGTTGTGGTTTCGCAACTCGCGTACACAGATGTCGAAGGTGATAGCCAAAAACAAACGTACGCAGTATCAATACGCACAGCTCAAAAGGCAACTTGACCCACACTTCTTGTTTAATAGTTTGAGTATTCTCGACTACCTAGTGCAGGAGAAACAAACCGAGAGGGCTAGCGACTACATCAAAAAACTTGCAAACATCTATCGCTACTTGCTCAAACAGGAGGATTATGTTACCGTGGAATTGGGCAAAGAGATGGATTTCGTACACCTCTACACCGGGGTTATGAGGGAACGATTTTTGGACTCCTTCGAGATAGACATCACCCTCGACGAGGCTGACTTGAATAAAAAAATCATCCCGTGTGCACTCCAAGTTCTTGTGGAGAATGCATTTAAGCACAATGCTGTGGGGCCCAACAACAAACTCTTAATTGAGATTTTCAGCGAGAATAACCAAATTGTGGTACGCAACAACATACACCTCAAACACACTCCAGCCGACTCGATGGGTGTGGGCCTCAAAAACCTACGAGAGCAATACAACATATTGGCTGGCAAGAACATTGAGGTTGTCAACGACAACAAGTATTTTACCGTGAAACTACCTTTACTATGAGAGTTTTGATTATAGAGGATGAGATTCCTTCACAACTGAACTTGAAGCGCGCACTTGCAAAAACCGCCCCCGACTTGACGGTTGTTGAATGTATTGGCTCGGTGGCCGATGCCGTGGAGTGGTTTGAGAATAATCCCCACGGAGCCGACCTTGTGTTTATGGATGTTCAACTATCCGACGGCCTGTGCTTCGATATCTTCAAACAAACCACGGTTTGTGGCAAGGTGGTAATCACCACAGCATACGATAGTTACGCACTTGATGCGTTCAAAATTCACTCGGTGGATTACCTCCTCAAACCACTCGACGAGGAGGCTCTGCGTTGTGCCGTAGAGCATTGTCGTTCGCTCGGGATAGCAACTCCCCAACCCACCATAGATTATTCCAAGTTGGCCGAACTCTTTACGCCTACGCCGAAGAATCAATACAAGGACCGTTTTGTGGTGAAGATTGGCGACAAGATTGTACCCATCAAGACCGAAAATATTGCTTTCTTCTACTCCGAAAGCAAGACTTCTCATATTGTAACAGACGAGGGTAGGGAGTATGTGATTGACGACTCGCTCGACACGGTGGAGAATAAAATCAATCCTGAGTTGTTCTTCCGCATAGGTCGCTCGTTTATTGTTTCTTTAAGTGCCATACATCTGGTAACCAAACACTTTGGCTCTCGACTCAAGGTGCAACTCAAAGGAAACAAGAGGGATGATTTGTTTGTCTCTCGCTCGCGTACCAACGAGTTTCTCGAATGGCTGGGAGGGGAGTAGGGTGGCGTTTTGCTCGTCTGCCACATTGGGCCGTTTGTCCTACAAATTCATCCCTTCATCCAAAAGCGTAGTGGCGATGTGGCGGAAAAGCCATATCTTGCGTGGTACACGCAACACCAAACGCAATGACCAAATACCAAATCAATATGAAAAAACCTATTGTCCTTGCCTTTGTGGCGGGACTCTTTACCGTTATGTCTTGTAACAATCAGAGCAAAGTAACCGTTGGCGACTTCGCCTCCTATCCAGCCTACACCAAAGGCGACCTCGGCCTGACCTACACTCCGCAGGCTTCGACCATTAAACTTTGGGCACCCTCCGCAGATAGCGTTAGGCTCAACATCTACGACCGAGGCGACAATAGCGAGGCCATCGAAACCCTCCAAATGGAGCGCGACACAAAGGGGACTTGGAAAGCAACCCTTCAAGGCGACCGCAAGGGGCAGTTCTACACCTTTAATGTATTCACCGAGGGTCGTATGTTGGGCGAGACTCCCGGTGTGTGGAACAAGGCTGTGGGCGTGAACGGCAACCGCGCTGCCATTGTTGACCTCGCCGATACCAACCCCGAGGGCTGGGAGAAGGACTGTCACAAAGAGGTGGAGAACTTCACCGACATTGTAATCTATGAGATGCACCACAGGGACTTCTCGATTAGCGACAACAGCGGCATTGCTAATAAGGGTAAATTCCTTGCTTTGACCGAGCAGGGCACCCTCACACCCGAGGGTCTTGCGAGTGGTATCGACCACCTCAAAGAGCTGGGTATCACCCACGTACACATCCTGCCATCCTACGACTATGGCTCGATTGACGAGGCCCACTTGGAGCAGGGTAACTACAATTGGGGCTACGACCCGAAGAACTATAACGCTCCCGAGGGCGGCTATTCGACCGACCCCTTCACCCCCGAGGTGCGCATCAGGGAGATGAAACAGATGGTGCAGGCACTGCACAAGGCCGGCATTGGTGTAATTATGGACGTGGTGTATAACCACACCTTTGTGAACGACGAGTCGAACTTCTCGCTGACCGTGCCGGGCTACTACTATCGCCAGACGGAGAACGGGGAGTACTCCAATGCTTCGGGCTGTGGCAATGAGACCGCTTCGGAGCGTCCTATGGTGCGCCACTACATCGTGGAGTCGGTTAAGTATTGGGCCCGTGAGTTTCACATCGACGGCTTCCGCTTCGACCTTATGGCCATCCACGACATTGAGACTATGAACCTCGTGCGTAGCGAGTTGGATAAGATTAGTCCCAGCATCTTCGTCTATGGCGAGGGCTGGATGGCAAGTAGTACACCCCTGCCTGCCGAGATGCAGGCCTCGAAACACAACGGCCTTAAATTCCCCCGCATTGCCGTGTTTAGCGATGATATAAGGGACGGTCTAAGGGGCGAGTGGATGAGCGCTGGCGAGGGCGGCTTTGCTACGGGTAAGGTTGGCGAGAGGCAGAAGGAGAGTATCAAATTTGGCGTTGTGGGCGCAGGTGCCCACCCCCAGGTAGACTACTCGAAGGTGAACTACTCCTCGGCACCCTATGCCAATGATCCTGTGGAGGTTATCAACTACGTGTCGTGCCACGACGACGAGTGCCTGAGAGATAAGATTGACGCTGTTGCCAAGGATGCAAGCCCCGAGCAGAAGAAGAGGATGGACCTGTTGGCCCAGACGATTGTGATGACTTCGCAGGGCGTGCCTTTCATCTTCTGTGGCGAGGAGCTCTACCGCACCAAACAACACATCCGCAACACCTATAACCAGCCCGACGAGATTAACCGCATCGATTGGAGCCATAAGGCGAAATATAACGACGTGTTCACCTACTATAAGGAGCTTATCCAGATGCGCCGTGAACACCCTGCGTTCCGTATGGCGACCAATGCGCAAGTGGTTGAGAACCTCCACTTTGTGGACTCTCCCGAGGGTGCAGTTGTCTACACGCTGAATGGTGCGGCTGTGGGCGATGAGTGGAGCGAGATCTTTGTTGTTCTGAATGGCAATAGGGGTGGCGTGGATGTTGTTCTGCCCGAGGGCGAATGGAATATCGTGTGCGAGGACGGCAGGATGCAACTGAACGAGCCGAGAGCCTTTGGCGGTGGCAAGTTCTGGGTGCACGGCACCTCGGCACTTGTGGCGTTCCGCAAGTAGGTTTTCCACAGCAAGATACGAAAAGCCTTCCGTGATGGGAGGCTTTTTTTGTGCCCCAATGTTAATTTATTATAAATATAGGTAAAAAAGACGCGCAAATTTGCATATATCGCTGAAATTTACTTACCTTTGCGGCCGCATGGCCGCTCTGGTAGAGGCTAAGTTGGTTAGTTAGAACGAGATGGATACAAATTTACACATACAAAACTTATCAAACAAACAGATGAAAAAAACCTATTTGATGCCGACAATCGAGCTCGAGGAGCTTATTGTCGAGAGCGGTATTGCTCAGAGCCTCAACGAGTCTTGGATTGACGACTGGACCGAGGGCAACGAATACTAATGTCAAACCCTAAAAAAGAGAAAAAAAGAGATGAAAAAGATTATGCTTTCGTTGGGTTTGATGCTTGGAGCACTCACCCTCACCAACTGTTCGAACGAGATTGACGAGAACATCAACACCAACACCGACGGTGTTGCATTTGAGCTCACTACCGCTATCGACGCCGACCGTACTGTTGCCAACGATTTCAAAACCACTTGGGCAGCAGATGACGCTATCAACCTTTTCCACGCCGTAGCAGGCGCGACCACCTACGCCAACAACGGTGCATTCGCCATCGCTGAGGAGGACCTCGCAAATGGCCGCTTCACCGGTACTTTGAAGGAGGAGCTCACCGCAGAGGCTTACGATTGGTATGCTTTCTATCCTTACAGCTCGGACTACACAACTCCCGCAGGCACAAGGTACTACAAACTTTGGCAGCAGACTCAGACGGTTGCAGCCAACAGCACCGCACACGTTGTAGGTCTTAATGGTCCTCTCTATGGTGTTGCAGAGAATGTTGCCGTTGGCGAGCCTGTAAAGGTTCAGATGCACCAGCTTGGCTCCCTGCTGAGGGTTAAGGTTGGTAACGAGTCCGGCGATGATTTCGTTATCCAGAGCATTAATGTTGCTGCTGCCAACACCTACATCACCGGTAGCTTCTATGTTGGCTTCAACAAGGATGGCGTTAGCCGTTGCGAAATGAGTGGCGCAAGTTATGCTTACAAAGACGTAACCCTTAGTATTGCCGACGAATATACTATCGCTGACGGTGACGATGCAGGTGACCACTGCTTCTATGCAGCTGTTGCTCCTTTCACCGCTCCCGAGGGTGGCGAGACTCTTACCATCACCATCGTTACCGACAAGGGTACCTATGAGACCACCAAGGCTATTCCCGCCGGTGCCGAGTTCGCTTCGGGTGTTGTAAACTCTCTCGTTATTACCGTTGAGGGTGTTGCAGAGATTATTAAGGAGTTCCCCTATACCGAAACTTTCGCTGACAATCTTGGTGATTTCACCATTGATGATGTTGCAGTAGGTAGCCTGAGCACAATCTGGAATTATGATACATATGGTTATATGAAAGGCTCCGGATATAAAGCTGGCGCTGCTACGGAGGGTTGGCTTATCTCGCCCTACGTTGACCTTACCGGTGCTGCCAAACCCGTTTTGAGGTTTGACCACGCAGGTAACTTCTTTGGAAGCCAAACCAATATGAAAAATGCCGTTTCGGTTTATGTTCGCGAAGCTGACGGTGAGTGGGCTGCCCTGACCATTCCTGTTTATCCTAACGGTACATCTTGGACTTTTGTTAATTCCGACGATATTGCACTCTCTGCTTATGTTGGTAAAACCGTCCAATTTGGATTTAAGTACACAAGCCCCGCTTCTGGTAGCATTGGTACATGGGAAATCAAGAATGTTGAAATTTGCGAGGCTCCCTTCTCGATGAGTGCGACCGCTCCCGCAGAGTTGCCCAACACAGCAGGTACTGGTAGCTTTGATCTCACTGTTAAGAACGCAGAGGGTTACACTTTTACTGTGGCTCTCAAAGATGACTCCCAGACTTGGATTTCGAATATTGCTGTTGCAAGCAACACCGTTACTTTCGATGTAGCTGCCAACACTGGCAATGCTCGTAGTGCAGCCATCGTTGTTACTGCCACCAACGGCACCAACACCAAGACCATTGAGGTTGCCATTTCGCAGGCAGCTAGTGCAAGTGCAGTTCAACCTGTTACTGAAACTTTGAATATGCCCACCATATTCAGTAATACAAAAACTGAGCTTACAGATGGAACAACATATAATTGGGGAGGCTTTAATGTTACATTTACCAAGCTAAATTCGAGCACCACCAACTATAGTGGTGGCACTTCTGGTCAATTGAGGTGGTACAAGAGTGACATTCTTAAATTTGCCCACAAAGATGGTTATAAGATTACCAAAATTGTCTTTACGGCAGTAAGTGGCTACGTTAACAAGCCCACAGCAGACAGCGGTTCTGTTTCTGTTTCGGGCACAACTATCACTTGGACTGGTGATGCTGCAGCAGTGACGTTGACAGCAAGCAGTGGTCAGATTCGTTTTACCCAAATAGCAATCACCTACATCCCTGAAGGCGATGGTAGTGGCGACGAGCCTGAGACTTCTGAGCCCGTTCAGCTTGCAACTCCTTCGGTTACTGCAACAGCTAATGGCACAACCGTAAACGTAAGTTGGGGTGCTATTGCAAATGCAAGTTCGTATGATGTAACTGTTGGTGATGAGAAGAAGAACGTAACAGGCACCTCGGCTGAGTTCGTTGGTTTGTCGGCAGGCACCTACGAGGTTTCGGTTATTGCAAAGGGCGATGGCACCAACTATACCGACTCCGCAAAAGGTACTAAGAGCGTAACTGTTGTGGAACAACAGCAGGGTGACGATAGCACAGCTGAGGTATATACTTTGGAAGGTAAAAATGTAACTAACGCCTCCGCTTATACCACTTCCGAGCAATCATTTACCGCTACTGATGGATCTGTGTGGAAGATTTTGGGTTACTTCAAAAACACTACCGACATTTTGCAACACGGAGCAAAAAGCAACAACTACATTCTCACTCCTGCTTGCACAAATGATATTGGAACCATAACTCTTACTTGTTCGGGTTCTTATTATATCGCCTTGTGGGATCCCTCCACCAACAAACTAATCCCTAATATGGTGAAACAGAATACCACTTCTGGTTCCGCAGGTAATGGCACTCTCACATTCACTTTGCCCGCAGGATACAAACAAGTTAAGATTATATCTACTCGTACAGCAGCAGGTACAGGCATAACAACAAGCAATGCTGCGACTTACATCAAGAAGATTGTAGTAACTAGCAAATGAACTTCCTCCGGCGGAGACGCTGGAAATGATAACGAGGGCACTACGGGCGGCGGCAATACGCCGTCCGTAACCCCTGCCCTCGGTAAAACAGAGTGGCTCGAAATGCCCGCAGTGGAGGGTGCAAGCTACTCCGACGGGGTGAAGATTTGGTCCGTAACAGCATCAGGCTACGACCGCAACTACACCATTGCATACGACACACAGAAGTATGCAACCCATTGGGTGGCATATCCGCTCAAAAGTGCACATATGGGTAGTCTGTCGAGGCCCGAAGATTGGACCTACGACACCACAGCCGACGCGCCCGCAACAAGCACACAGGTCAACCTATGCAATAGTTCCTACTCCTCCTACAACAACGGAGCAGGACACGCAAGGGGGCACCTTATACCAAACGCTTCGCGCAACGGTGTGAAGGCTTTGCAGTTGCAGACGTTCTACGTTACCAACGCCGTACCGCAGATTCAGAACAATTTCAACGACGGAGTGTGGAGCTCGCTCGAAGGTGCGCTCCAAAGCATCGCCAAGAGGGAGGAGATTTACATCGTAACGGGTACAGCCTTCGCCAAGGTGGGAGAGAGCAAAACAACCTCCTACACCACAGCAAAGGACGACACCAAGCAGGTGCCCGTGCCTAACTACTTCTACAAGGTGGTGCTGAAAGTCGACAAGAACAGCGCAGGCACCGTAACGGCCGCTTCGACCATCGGTTTCTGGTTTGAGCACAAGACATACTCCGATGCCTACACCAACCACACGGCAAGTGTAGACCAAATCGAGAAGTGGACGGGGTTGGACTTCTTCGTCAACCTGCCCGACAGTGTGGAGAACTCCGCCGAGAGCAACACAAGTTGGAACTCATTCAGTAGTTTCTAAAAAAAATACCAAACTCGAAAAGAGTTTGGTGTTTTTTTTGTCAACCGTCAACCGTCGACCGTCAACCGACAACCGTCGACCGTCGACCGTCAAATTCAAAAATACTCCTCCCCTAAGACTTAGGGGAGGAGTATTTTCTTCGCGGGTAACATTTTTGTTACCCGTAAGGTTAGGGAATTTAGAGAGAGTAGGGAATAATTCCCTTTCTGCTCTTTCTGCCCTTAAAGCCCTTTTGTCAGTTCTCGGTAGATGCCCTCCGCATCGTAGCCGCACTGTGCTTTGAGTTCCGCAACGGTGCCCTGTTCCACAAACTCGTCGCCAATGCCCAGGCGGGTAACCATTGGCGCATAGCCGTGGTCGGCAAGCCATTCCAGCACCGCACTGCCAACGCCACCGCCAACAACGCCGTCCTCGACGGTTACAACCCTCTTGAACTCCTTGCCCACACGGTGCAGAATATCTTCATCCAGCGGCTTGGCCCAGCGCATATCAACGTGGAATACCCCCACGCCCTCGCTCTCGGCCCTCTCAGCCGCCTTCGCTGCGTCCAGAGCCGTGTGCCCCCACGTCAGCAGCGCCACGTCCTTACCCTCGCGCAGCACCTCGCCACGGCCAATGGGCAGCTCCTTCATCGGGCCCTCCTCCACGCCCGCTGCACGTCCGCGCGGGTAGCGTATCACAAAGGGACCCTTGCCACGGTAGGCGGTATACATCATATCCCTCAGCTCCTGTTCGTTGCGGGGTGCTGCAATACGCAGGTTAGGTATGGGGCGGAAATAGGCCAAGTCGAACTCGCCGTGGTGGGTGGCTCCGTCCTCGCCCACAAGGCCCGCCCTATCGAGGCACATCACAACGTGGAGGTTTTGGAGCGCCACGTCGTGGATGACATTATCGTAGGCCCTCTGCATAAACGAAGAGTAGATATTACAGAACGGTACCATTCCCTTTGCCGCCAAGCCTGCCGAGAATGTAACGGCGTGGCCCTCGGCAATGCCCACATCAAAGCACCTCTCGGGCATCTCGCGTTGGAGTATGTTCATCGAACAGCCCGTAGCCATCGCAGGCGTTACACCCACAACCCTCTCGTCGCCTCTCGCAAGCTCCAACAGCGCACGGCCAAAGACATATTGGTACTTGGCAGCACCCGAACCCGAAGGCTCCCTCTCGCCTGTGGCAACGTCAAACCTACCCGGGGAGTGCCACACCGCAGGGTCGCCCTTCTCGGCAGGCTCGTAGCCCTTGCCCTTGATGGTCATAACGTGCAGCAATTTCGGCCCTCGTATGTCTTTCAGGCGCGCAAAGGTCTTAACCAACCCCTCTACATCGTGGCCATCGGTGGGGCCAAAATAGCGCAGGTTGAGGCTCTCGAAGAGGTTGCTCTGGTTGAGCAGGCCACGTTTGATGGTGCGGCCCGCAATCTGCACCAAGCGGCGTAGGCGCGGAGTGAGGCTCATACCATCCCACACGCAGCGTTTCATACGATTATATTTGTGCGAGGAGGTGATGCGCAGCAGGTGCTTACGCAGTGCACCAACATTGGTGTCGATACTCTGGCGGTTGTCGTTGAGAATCACAAGGAGGTCTGTTTGAGAGGCTCCCGCATTATTGAGGCCCTCAAAAGCAAGACCGCCCGTGAGTGCGCCATCGCCAATGACGGCGACCACATTCTTCTCCTCTCCCGTCATACGTGCCGCCTCGGCCATACCAAAGGCTGCTGAAATGGAGACCGACGAGTGGCCCGCACCAAACGAGTCGCCCTCACTCATACGTGGGAAACCACCAATGCCACCCTTCGTACGCTGGGTGGCAAAAGCCTCACGGCGGCCCGTGATAATCTTGTGGGCATAGGCTTGGTGCCCCACGTCCCACACGATGCTATCCTGTGGAAAATCATAGACATAGTGCAGTGCAACAGCAATCTCCACTGCACCAAGGCTCGAAGAAAGGTGGCCCGGATTGGTGGCACAGCAGCGCACAATCCAATCCCTCACCTCGGCACAATAGTCCTTCAATTCGCTCGGTCTGAGAGCCTTCAAGTCAGCTGACGAATTAACCCTATCGAGATATTTGTATGTCTGTTTTTCCACGTTCAAATGCAATAATTACCACAAAGATACCAAGAAAGTTGAGAAGAAGGGAGTTTTTACCAAAAAAATGTCGTATATTCGTAACCGATAACGTGGCGTAGTATGCCCATAGTGAGAATAACAACCAAACAAAAGATATGAAATACAAACGCATATTGCTCAAACTCAGCGGCGAATCGCTCGCAGGAGAGAGTGGCAGGGGCCTCTCGACAGAGGTGCTCGATAGTTACACCCAGCAGATTAAACAGGCTGTGGAGCAGGGTGTGCAGATTGGTATTGTCATCGGTGGTGGCAACATCTTCCGTGGATTGCAGGGTGTAGGTCGTGGTTTTGACCGTGTGAAAGGCGACCAGATGGGTATGCTCGCCACCATCATCAACTCCCTCGCACTCCACTCGCACCTCGAAAGCGCAGGTGTGAAGGCCAAAGTGCTCACCTCTATCCGTATGGAGCCCATTGGCGAGTACTTCTCGAAGGCCAAAGCACTCGAATACTTGGAGGAGGGCTATGTGGTAATCATCGGCGGCGGCACCTCTAACCCCTATTTCTCCACCGACAGTGCATCGGCTCTGCGTGGCGTGGAGATTGAGGCCGAGGTGTTGTTGAAGGGTACCCGTGTGGACGGTGTCTATACTGCCGACCCTGAGAAGGACCCCACGGCGACCAAGTTTGACGAGATTACCTTTGACGAGGTCTATGCCCGTGGTCTTAAAATTATGGACCTCACGGCATTCACGCTCTGCAAGGAGAACAAACTGCCCATCATTGTCTTCGATATGGACACCGAGGGTAACCTCCAAAAGGTGCTTGAAGGCGAGAAGAACGGCACGTTGGTACATAACTAAACCGCACTCCGTAGGCTGTGAAACGACTCCTCGCCCTGCTGGCTTTTGTGGTTTGCACCACCCTTGCGTGGGGGCAGACAACGGAGGGCCCTGCTATCACCACAGATGAGTTTGCGGTGGTGGGCGTGGGCGAAAGGATGCCGAGTTTTGAGGTGCCGATGACCAACGGAACAACCATCCGTTCGGAGGAGCTCAACGGCAAGGTGGTGCTTATCACCCTATGGGCGAGTTGGTGCCCCTCGTGCCGCAAGGAGTTTTCGGCCATTGGCAAGGGGGCCTTCAAGGGCTTGTTGGAGAACGATAACTTTGTGTGGCTACCCATCGCAAGGGAAGAAAACGTGGCAACCGTGAAGGCGTGGTTTGATAAGAAAGGCTACGATTTTGTGTCGGGCAGCGATGTCGATAGGGCCATATATGCCCTTTTTGCCACACAGGAGATACCCCGCAACATCGTGGTCGATAGGGGCGGTATCATAGTCCACCACAGCGCGGGCTACACCAAAAAGGGCTTTGCGGAGTTGGTGGAGAGATTGGAAAATATGTTGAACTAAAATCATAAAAGAGTATGAGCGACGAATCAATGTTGATTATGGAGGTGGCTGAGGAGAAGATGAAGAAGGCCATCGACCACCTTAACGAGGCACTCCTCGGTGTGAGGGCAGGCAAGGCCAGCACCCACGTTTTGAGGGGTATTATGGTAGAGTACTACGGCGTGGCAACCCCCATCGAGCAGGTGGCCAGCGTGAACGTTCCCGATGCAAAGACCATCTTGGTACAGCCTTGGGAGAGGAATATGATTGGCCCCATCGAGAAGGCCATCATCAATAGCAACATCGGCCTCACCCCTTCTAACAATGGTGAGTGTATCCGCTTGAACATCCCTGCGCTGACGGAGGATAGGCGTAAGGAGCTTGTTAAGCAGGTGCGCACCTATCAGGAGACGGCCAAGGTGAGCCTGCGTAACGCAAGGCGCGATGCGGTGGAGGCTTTCAAGAAGGCGCAGAAGGACGGAATGCCGGAGGACGAGGCGAAGGACGGCGAGAACGAGGCACAGAAAATGATTGACCGCTACACCAAGAAACTCGAAGAGCTCGTTGTAGCCAAGGAGAAAGAGATCATGACCGTGTAGGTTCTCCTCCCGCACAATAAAACAGAAAGGGTTTGGAATCTTCCAAACCCTTTTGTTGTTATCGTATGGTGTGGTCAATTAAAACTTACAAATGGCACAAACCTGACTCATTAATTCTTTGTCATGATCATAGCTGTTTCCATTGTTCATTGCAACAACTTTAGCAGAGAAGTCGCCAACCTCTTCACCGCTCCAATAGTGACTTCTCCAAGTCATTCGGAGTCCTGCCGCCAAAAGACCATGATTGAATTTTCCATTGTTTTTCAAATCATATATCATCTGTAATTCCCTAGGCGTGGGAAGTCGCCACCCTTCGCCAAGTTGTGCACACCAGTTCTTGGCATCCTCCCAGCTACAATGGTTTTGACTTATGTACAAAGCTAAGCCATGCTGCCCTCGTGAATAAGTCTTAAACACAATTGCATTTTTGCCGTTTTGGTCATAAATATCTCCCACTACGTATGTGGCGACAAAAACCTCCTCTTTTTCTGTATCCTGTGTAACGAGATTGTCTTTTGCACTTATTAATTTTTTCAACTTGGAAGTGGTTGAATCATTTTTCTCCTCGGCCTTTGCATCGGTAGTATCCTTTGTTTCGGCTGCTTTGCGAGCATTTTCCTCTGCTTTTGCCTTTGCGGCGGCCTCTTTTTCGGCAGCCTTGCGAGCATCTGCCTCGGCTTTAGCCTTGGCAGCAGCCTCCTCTTGAGCCCTACGAGCTGCGGCTTCCTCTTGAGCCCTACGCTGGGCAAGATACATCATATCAACATTCAACTTGAACACCAAGTAGGAACCGTCAATCTCAACAGTTTGCGAGATATACCCTTCCATAGATGCCACAAGCCTCTTTGCATATGGTGATACATAGAGTTCGAAGGCTCCATTCTCGCCAGATGTGGTTTGGACATTCATTCCGACAACCTCCAATTTTGCATCCTTAAGAGGAATGTCGTCACCATCGAACACCACTCCCCTTACAAGGCGAGAATTTTGCGCCATGGCCGAGAGCGACAACATAGCGCACAATATCATCAATATCGTTTTTCTCATAGTTGTAGAAAATTATTTGCCGAAATTAAAACCACCAATGGGCGAAGCTGCCGCTTTTTCACTCTTTGGTGCTGGTGCAGGGGCGCTCAGTGTCTTGAGGTAGTCGTCACCGGGGTTGCGGAAGTTGACATATTTTGCTGGGTAGCCGGTAACGGTAACCGACTCGGGCTCGCCCTCATCGTTGTATTTTATCTGGGTTTCGAGACCAACCATCACGTCGGCATTACCATTGCTTAATAGGGCTTCACGTACTGCCGAGTCAATAACATTATCCTCACCGCCCTTTACAACAGTCTTGCTAGGAAGATAGAAAAATAAAATTTTCTCGGGCGACACCTGCAAGTCTGCAAACACAGCTACAATGGGTTGCGCCACACTTACCCTAGTGTGGGTGGAAGTGCTTATGAGTTTTGGCTCGGGCGAGGTCATAACACTGTTATAAACGCCACCCAAATCGGGGGTGGGCATAGTCGTACCACAGCTGCAAACGCCGAGGGCAACGGCAAACAAAATAACAAGTTTCTTCATAGTAGTACTTAATTTAATATTAAAAAATATGTCTGCCACCAAACGATGACTATACAAAGTTATAAAAATTTCGTGACAATACACCCCTAAACACAAAAAAGGTGCGCATCCATACGGTGCGCACCTTTGCTTCATATATAATATATATAGGTATTACCCTCGTTAGCCCAACTTCGAGCCGTAGGCCAAGTCGCCGGCATCGCCCAATCCGGGGATGATGTAGCTCTGGGCCGTCAGCTCCTCATCCACCGCTGCACACCAGATGTGGGTGCCGTGGGGGAGGTGTTTCTCGGCATACTCAACGCCCTCCTCGCTCGCAATCACAGCTGCAACGTGCAGCTCCTTGGGTGCACCACCCTTCGCAACAAGGGCCTCATAGGAATAGACAAGCGAAGTGCCCGTAGCCAACATTGGGTCAACCAACAGCAGCACCTTGCCCTCCAACTCACCACACGAGATATACTCAACCTTAACCTCAAACGAGCCGTCCTTGTGGTGTTTGCGGTAGGCCGACACAAAAGCGTTGTTGGCATCGTCAAAGTAGTTCAAAAAGCCCTGGTGGAATGGCAAACCGGCACGCAAAATCGTACCCAGCACTATCTGGTCGTTACACAGCATAACCTCAGCCTCGCCCAGAGGGGTCTCCACAATGCGGGGCGAATAGTCCAATGTGCGGCTAATCTCGTAGGCGCAAATCTCCGCAATCCTCTCCAAATTACGGCGGAAGCGCATACTATCCTTCTGCACGTTTACATCACGCAGTTCGGCCAAAAACTTGTTCAAAACCGAGCTCTCCTTGTTCAGAATGTGTACCATATCTACTTGTGTTTGATTTGTTTGTGTCGCTATCTGTACCACCCCTCTAATAGAGGAAATTGTTGAACGGATACCTGCCGGCGTGTATCTCCCTAACCATGCCGTAGAGGTCCGAACGGAACTTGTCAATGTTGGCCTTATTGAGCGCCGAGATGAAAATGCAGGGCGTATTGGCCTTCGCTATCCAGCTCTTCTGCAACTCCTCCAACGATATGTTCTCCTTTGTGGCGGGCGTGAGGTCATCCTCCTCCTTCGGAGTCCAAGTGTAGGCATCAATCTTATTGAAGACCAAAAACACGGGTTTGTCGCTCGCACCAATGTCGGCCAGAGTCTGCTTCACCACATTTATCTGGTCCTCAAAGGCAGGGTGCGAAATATCCACAACGTGAATCAGCAGGTCGGCCTCCCTCACCTCGTCAAGTGTCGATTTGAACGCCTCCACAAGTTGGGTGGGCAGTTTGCGGATAAAACCAACCGTGTCCGACATTAGGAATGGAAGGTTGTCAAAAACCACCTTGCGCACCGTGGTATCCAGTGTGGCAAATAGTTTATTCTCGGCAAACACGTCGCTCTTACTAATGAGGTTCATCAGCGTCGATTTGCCCACGTTGGTATATCCCACCAGCGCAACCCTCACCATCGAACCTCGGTTGCTACGCTGCACAGCCATCTGGCGGTCAATCTTTTTGAGCTCCTCTTTGAGTTTGGAGATGTTGTTGCGCACCACCCTTCGGTCGGTCTCAATCTCCCTCTCGCCGGCACCACCACGGGTACCCGTACCACCCCTCTGGCGTTCCAAGTGGGTCCACATACCCGTCAGTCGGGGCAGCATATATTCATACTGCGCCAACTTAACCTGTGTCTTGGCGTAGGCCGTGCGGGCTCTCTGGACAAAGATGTCCAAAATCAATCGGGTGCGGTCGGAGATACGGCGACCGATGGCCTTCTCAATATTGCGAGTCTGCGATGGCGACAACTCGTCGTCGAAAATAACCACGTCAATCTCGTGCTCCTCGCACCAATTGCCAATCTCCTCCAACTTACCGGGGCCCACAAAGTAGCGGCTATCTGGCGATGAGAGTTTCTGCACAAAGCGGTGTTCCGTGATGATGTGTGCCGTCTCGGCGAGAAATTCCAACTCGTCAAGGTACTCCTCCACCTGCGCCATAGGCTGTCTGTCACGACACACCGCAACCAACACCGCACGGGTGTAGTCGCACTCAATGGTTGCTACTGTCTTATCCTCTGTTGTTGCCATACGTTGTTCGGCTCCCTTTTATCTCGAAAAAAAGGGGAACTTTTCAAAAATAGTCCCCCTCTGAATTTATTATACCCTATTATAATACTACTGCAAACGGCAGTCGATAGGCAGGATGTAACGCACCCTCACCACAGCATCACGCTGACGACCGGGAGTCCACTTGGGCGACTTCATAAGAACTCGACGCACCTCGTCCTCATACACGCGGTCGGGCGATTGGAGGAACTCGATGCTCGACAAGCGACCATCCTTCTCAATCACAAACTGCACAACAACCTTACCCTGAATACCGTTCTCTGCGGCGATTGCAGGAATCTTAAACTCCTGTGCAACCCACATACGGAAGGTGTTAAGGTCGCCACCCATAAACGAAGGCATTACCTCTACTTTGATGAACGCGGCCTCCTCGGCTACCTCCTCAACTACCTCAATCTCCTCAACGACAATCTCGTCCTCGGTAAAATCGGCAAAGTCAAATTCGGTCTCAATCTTGGTGTCGTTCTTAACAACCTTGATAAAGTCGCTAATGAGTTTTACAGCCTGCTTAACAGGAGCCTGAGTTTTGGGTTCCTCGGGTTTGGTGATGTCCACGAGATCCATCTCCACCTCGGGGCCACTAACCTCGATAATCTCGATACTCTTTTTCGACTGACCAAGGCTAAAAGCTACAACACAAAAAGCCAATGCAATGATCAAACCAATCTCCAAAAAGATACCTTTCTTGTTTTGGAGATCCACTTTGGGGTTCTTTTTAACTTCCATTATTTCGCGTATTTAATTGTTTATCAGATTGTTGTGCGCGTGTTGTGTTCACAATTGGCCACAACACCCACTTTTGTACCTACAAATATATGAAGAAAAAACGAAATAAAAGTGATTTCTCTCTTTTTATTCAAAAATTTTCACTTATCTTTGCAGTGCAAAAGGGGGATTAGCTCAGTTGGCTAGAGCGCTTGCATGGCATGCAAGAGGTCATGGGTTCGACTCCCATATTCTCCACAAGAAGCAAAGACGACACCAGCATCGGTGTCGTCTTTGGTTTTTATTGGTGCGCATGTTGGAGTGGAGCCCATGACCTCAAAGCCCCTCCTTTGGCAAAGGAGGGGCTGGGGAGGAATGTGGAAATGGCCCCTTGGGGTGCGTCAGCACCCTGGGTTCGACTCCCATATTCTCCACAAACAAGGCGACCAACAAAAATTGGTCGCTTTTTTTGTTTGTGAAGAATTGCATTTTACCCACCCCCCTAACCCCCCCTCCTTTGAGGGGGACTTGCTAGTTGCAACTCCAAACGGTGTCGTCTTTGGTTTTTATTGGTATATGTAGTAGGTGAAATAATGAGAACGCAAATTGCAAATACTATCACGGGGAGTCGTATTATCTGTTCTATTTTATTGCTGTTCATTCCAGCTCTTTCGGGAGAGTTTTATGTGGCATATCTCCTCTGTGGTGTTAGCGATATGATAGACGGAGTGGTCGCAAGAAAGACAAACAGCACAAGTAGTTTTGGAGCAAAACTCGACACAGTTGCAGACCTTGTTTTTGTGTTTGTTGCGTGCTACAAATTGTTGCCAATAATCCATATCCCCCAATGGATGTGGGTGTGGATTGTGGTAATTGCCAGCATCAAGTTGAGTAATATTATTTGTGGACTGCTTCGAAAAAAGTCATTAATATCCGTACATAGTATTCTGAATAAGATTACTGGGGTTGCACTGTTCCTTATCCCCTTAACAATACAACTTGTGGAACTGAAATATAGCCTTACGGCAATCTGCCTAATTGCAACTTTTGCAGCACTCCAAGAGGGGTACTATGTTAGAGTGGGGCGTGAAATTGTTTGAGATTCTCTATCTATCTATCT
>JAGBGK010000039.1 GCA_017936005.1 Tidjanibacter sp. | reverse complement strand
GGCAGGTCTTCTGACTTGTTTCTTCCGTGCGGCCTTCCCACCCCTACAGGCAGTGACCATAAAGAAAGCACGGAGCGTAATGAAACTCACAGCTACGGGTATAGTCTCGGATTTACACCGAAGTTCCCTTTTCATTCTTGGTGGATGATTCCACCTTGAACACCTTAATCCGACACAAAATTACTAAATAATAGAATAAAAAGATGAGATGTATCAGATATTTTTTCAACAATGTGTTAATATTCACTCTTTATATCTATGATATAACTTTTTTATATAAGGAGAGAAATAGAAAAAATCTGCAATCGGAAGAACACCGAATCAAAATAATTCATATCTTTGCACCACATAAGGAGCCTTTACGGACTACGCGTCACGAGAGGTGAAAAGGGAATCCAGTGAGAATCTGGGACAATACCAGTTGCTGTAAATCCCACTCCATCAGGAGTTTGTTTATTGCACTCTTTTCCACTGATTGAAATCGGGAAGGCGTAATAAACGGGATAAGTCAGAAGACCTGCCTTGTGTTTTAATGGATTGCTACCTACTGGGATATGGGTTGAAATCAACATTTTTTTAATTGCTACATTATGTTTTAGCCAAAGAAGTCTAAAAACAAGTGCGTATTGTATCTTGTTCTTCTTGCAACTGCTGCGTTTTGTGTGCGGAAGACTCCGCTATACGCTCGTAGTATATTCGATTGTCGGCTATTGGTATGTGCAATTAAAATCGATTTATTTAGTTGCAATATAACCAGTTAGGAGTATGGATAGCATCCAGACTAATAGCCACAAGCTGGATAATTATATCCTCAAAAGTAACTTGTGGAAGTTTTTTAAGACTCTACGAGCACAAGCAAACCCAATCTATTGTTTGCTTGTGTCGAGTCCCATTTCCTATGCGTGGATTACCATTTGACAAGGAGGATCCCTCTATCCAAAGGCGCATACCCGTTGCTCAATTTGTCAATTCGTTGAAGAAGATGCCTTCAACTGGCAAATACTATCGCCTGAGCATCAATACCTATAATATAAATCTAAGTCATCAGCAGATCTTTGAAGCTTCGTTTCGGCGCGAATTGTCGTTGGATGCAGCCACCTCGCTCCTACCTATGATGGTTGCCTTCCATTGCTTAGAGGCACACCGTAGGGGTGAGCGCTTTGAATTAACGCCACAGATCAAAAGCCAATACAAATTCAAGGCGAGATATGTCGAAGAACTGCAACAAATTATCGAGCAATGTAATCAAGCAATTATCAAGCAATAAAACCTATTTATAAATCATTAAAAACAAAAAAACCATGAAAAAATTTTTTATTCTTTTGACGGTGGCTCTTGCAGGCGTTATGCTGACAAGTTGCGAGTACGATGACTCCGAGATCTGGAACGAGATTGATAATGTCAAGGATCGAGTTGAGACGCTCGAAGAGGCTGTAATCAAGACCAACGAGGATATCGTTGCGTTGCAGACCATTGTTAATGCGTTACAGAAGAATGTCTATGTAACTGCGGTAACTCCTACAACCGAGGGCTACACGATTACTTTCTCGGACGGCACCACTGCCGAGATTAAGAATGGTAAGGACGGTGCTAATGGCGCAGATGGCACAAATGCTCCGGTAATCTCTGTTAAGCAGGATACGGATGGCAACTACTATTGGACTATGGATGGTGAGTGGCTATTGGTGGATGGTCAGAAAGTACGCGCCAATGGTATCGACGGTGAAAACGGTGAGAATGGCATAGACGGCAAGGATGCTGTTGCTCCGCAGGTACGCATCAACGACACAACCAAGGAGTGGGAAATCTCTACCGATGGCGGTCTGACTTGGGTTTCGACCGGTGTTGTTGCCGAGGGTAAAGATGGTGTAGCCAGCTCTAATGGCAGCAATGGTGCAGCCGGCGACTCATTCTTCAAGTCGGTAGATACCTCAAATCCTGACTATGTGGTTATCACATTGGCTGACGGTACAGAGTTCCGCCTTGCACGCTACGACGAGAGCGCACCAATGTTTGACATTGTGGATGCTCCCGAAGTTGCCCAGGTGGAGTATGGCAAGAGCATAGAGTTGTATGTGACCGCAGAGAACATTGCCGACTATGTAATCAACACCCCCGAGGGTTGGAAGGCTTCGTATGCCGAGGGCGTGTTGAACATCACTGCCCCCGCAAAAGATCTGTGCCACTTCGACAAGGAGGGTACTATTGCTATCTCTGTTGTATCGGAGCAGGGCAAGAGTGCTATCGTTAAACTTAACGTTATGGCAGGTGAGTGGATAGAGGAGATTCAGCTTCGCACCCTGACTTTCGAAGATGCCGATGCAAAATTCACTCCTTATGAATTGTATAATGGTGCTTCAATCAATACTTGGAGCGATCTGGTTGATGATATGCAGTATGGAGGCTCATTGACCTACACCAACTATATGACAGATGTTTATTACTGGTATGATGAGGGCAATACCGAACTATTCCATGCTTTCGAGACTCCTTATTGGGGTGGCGGTCATGTAATTTCAAACTATGTTCTCGAGAGCTACGAGACTCTGCCTCAGGGTTACTATGGTTGGTATGAGGTGCAGATGTCGACTCCTCTGGGTGGCAACAATGGCTCGGCGAACTTTGCGGTTCACAATGGTTATTCGGACTTCTTCAACTCGCAGATTTATGACGCCTCACTCAAAGGCTTCGAGTTTGCGGATGGTGTTGAGCGTGTGATTGACCACATGTATGTAACCAACACAAACTATGTGCTCAATTCTCTTACATTTGGAGATGGCTTTAATAGTGCTGCCACTGATGATACCTACTTTAAAATTGTAGCTTTTGGCTATAATGCTAATGACGAAGAGGTCGGTTCTTTGGAATTCACATTGTGTAATGGTAAAGACAACATTCTCAACAAATGGGAGAAGTGGGATCTTAGCCCGCTGGGTAAAGTGGCTAAGATCGTATTTAACTTTACCGCATCGGAGGATCAGAGCGGATCGTATGGTTTGAATACACCTGCCTACTTTGCCTATGATGATGTTGCTGTTCAGTTTGCAGGTCAAAAAGTATTCAAATAATTGCCAATGAGAAGAATTTTAGAGTTCTTGTTTTTAAGTGTGATCGTTGCCGTATCCTCGTCTTGTAATATAGACGAGGATATAACAACGACTATGCCCCCCGAAATTATTCTCGATAGCGAGACGGGAATATATACCATAAAGCAGGGGCGCGAGATAGTCATTGCTCCTGACTACGAGTCGGCAGAGGGGGCAACATATCGTTGGACCTTGGATGGCAGGTTGCTGAGCACCTCGCCATCATTATCATTTATGCGTGAGGAGTGTGGCGAGTACTACATTGTTCTGACCATAACAACCGATGCGGGCTCGGATAGCGAGGAGATTCGTGTGGATGTCATAGCTTTGGAGGTACCGATGGTCTCTATTGCAGGTAGCAAGAAGCAGACGGTAGCCATAGGCACAGAGGTTAAGATGAGTGCTACAGTGCGCGAATCCTCGCTTCCCACAACCCTTGTTTGGGAACTCAATGGCGAGGCGGTTGGTGAGGCGGCAGAGTACCTTTTCAAGGCTGAGACGGTAGGTAGTTATACCATTACTGCCACGGCCACCAACGAGGATGGCTCACATAGCGACTCGGTTGAGATAGATGTCGTTCGTACCGAGGATATGCCCTTTGTATGGGAGTTTGACCACATGGACTATCACACCGTTGAGGGTCGCAAACTGCAAATAGCCCCCTCTTCTATGAGCAATGCCGAGGGTGTCAGCTACACTTGGCAGATTGATGGTGGCGAGGTGATTGTTGGCGAGGCTTCGTTTGTCTTTATTGCCCCAAATGCAGGTGAATACACCGTTACAGCCGTAGCGACCACCGAGAAAGAGGGCGAATCAATAACCCTCACCTATAAATTCGCCGTAACGGTATACGAAGAGGGAGCTTTCTATCGTGCAAAGAGCGGAACATCAAATGCCGATTGGAACAAAGTGTACGAATATACTCCTGCCCCTGGTCAGTTTATCAATGAACTAAAAACAGGAGGATTTGATGCTACGCATACAACACCACAAGCAGCTATCGCCTATGCAGAAGGTCGATTAAATGATGCCAATTGGCTTTCATTGGGTGGCTTTGGCGGATATGTGGTTGTAGGTTTCGACCATAGTATCGATAACTCTGGCGACTATGATTTGGGGGTTATTGGCAATGCCTTCGATGGGTCATCAGAGCCAGGTATCGTATGGGTTATGCAAGATGAGAATGGCAATGGTTTGCCCGATGACACTTGGTATGAGTTGGCAGGTTCCGAAATAGGCAAGCCTGAAACAATCCTCAACTATGCCGTAACCTACTATCGCCCAACAGGACCACAAATGCCAGTTCAGTGGAGTGACAACCTCGGTAATAGTGGCGAGATAGATTATCTTAAACAATTCCATACGCAGGATTACTACTACCCTCTATGGATTGAAGAGGATAGTTATACGCTGACAGGCACCCGCTTGGAGGCTCGTAACTACGATAAATCAGGAAATGGATCTTATTGGGTGCAACCTCACTACGATTGGGGATATGCCGACAATTTCAGCCCGTCAGACTTCCAGAGTGGCGACAAAGCCAATCTGTTCAAAATATCAAATGCCATCGATTTTGAAGGCAACAATGTAAAGTTGTCACACATTGATTTCGTGAAGATACAATGTGCCGTTAATGCTAAAAGCGGCTGGTTGGGAGAACTCTCTACGGAGGTGTGTGGTTTCTATGATTATAGTCTGAAAAAATAGAACTACTTATGACAACAAAGTTTGTTCGGTTAATACTTCTTACCCTGCTCCTGCTTCCTACCTCGTGTATGAAGTGGGAGTATGGCTTGGAGGAGGAGTTCGACACTTCGGCTTCGGGCGAGGGACTCTTCATCTGCAACGAGGGCAACTTCCAGTATGGTAATGCTACGCTCTCGTACTACGATCCCGTAACCAAAACGGTGCAAAACGAGGTCTTCTATCGTGCCAATGCGATGAAACTTGGCGATGTCGCGCAGAGTATGGTGATTCGTGACGACATAGGCTGGGTGGTGGTGAATAACTCCCACGTGGTCTTTGCCATCGACATCAACACCTTCAAGGAGGTGGGGCGTATCACAAACCTCACCTCGCCCCGTTATATCCACTTCCTCTCTGACGAGAAGGCATATATCACGCAGATTTGGGACAACCGAATTTTCGTAGTGAACCCCAAGCGTTACGAGATTACGGGCTATATCGAGGTTCCGAATATGACGATGGAGTCGGGCTCTACGGAGCAAATGGTGCAATATGGCAAGTATCTCTATGTAAACTGCTGGTCGTATCAAAACCGAATTCTAAAAATTGACACCGAAACAGATAAGGTGGTCGATGAACTCGTTGTTGGTATTCAACCCACCTCGCTTGTTATGGATTGCAACAACAAGTTGTGGACTGTAACCGATGGCGGCTACGAGGGCTCACCCTACGGACACGAGGCTCCATCACTCTATCGTATTGATGCCGAAACCTTCTCGATTGAAAAACAATTCAAATTCGAGTTTGGAGATGCTCCCTCGGAGGTGCAGCTCAACGGCACGAAGGATAAAATATATTGGCTCAACGACGATGTGTGGGAGATGGACGTTACAGCCGACCGTGTACCTGTACGCCCATTCCTGCCCTACGACAATACGATATATTATGGTTTGACCGTATGTCCTCGCACTGGCGATGTCTATATTGCCGATGCGATTGACTATGTACAGCAGGGAATGGTCTATCGCTACTCGAAGGATAAGGAACTCCTCGACAGCTTCTATGTGGGCATCATCCCTGGTGCCTTTTGTTGGAAATAAACAACCAATGCGATGAAGAAACTTTTCCTTATAATCTGTTTGGTTGTACCTCATCTCGCATTTGCGCAGAATGACGATGCGCCCGATTGGGCACGCAGGGGAATCAACATCAAAGAGATTACCGTTTATGGGCAGCGTCCGATGAAGGAGATTGGCACGCAGCAGACCAAGTTCGACACCATTGTCCTCAAAGAGAATATAGCCCTCTCGATGGCAGATGTACTGACATTTAACTCCTCGATCTTTGTCAAGAACTACGGTCGAGCCACACTCTCAACGGTCGCTTTTCGTGGAACTTCGCCCTCGCATACGCAGGTGTCTTGGAACGGTATGAAAATTAACAACCCGATGCTCGGAATGACCGACTTCTCGATGATTCCCTCATACTTCATCGACGATGCCTCGCTACTGCACGGAACATCATCGGTAAACGAAACGGGTGGCGGTTTGGGTGGCTCGGTTAAACTATCTACCAAGCCAGCACAAGCAGATGGCTTTGGGCTACAATATATTCAGGGTATTGGTTCATTCAAGACCTTTGATGAATTCTTGCGCCTTACATACGGCAACGACCACTGGCAGGTATCTACTCGTGCTGTCTATTCATCGTCGCCTAACGACTATAAATATCGCAACCACGACAAGAAGGAGAATATCTATGATGAGAATATGAATATCATAGACCAATTTTACCCTGTTGAGCGCAACCGTAGCGGTGCGTTCAAGGATCTCCACCTCCTACAGGAGATCTATTACAATACGGGCAAGGGCGATAGATTGGGACTTAATGCGTGGTATATAAACTCTAACCGCGAATTGGCAATGCTGACCGTTGATCACGGCAACGAGACCGACTTTGAAAACCGCCAGCGAGAGCAGACCTTCCGAGGCGTTTTGTCGTGGGATCATCTGCGCGAGAACTGGAAGTTAGGCGCAAAGGCGGGATATATCTATACATGGATGGCATATGACTACAAGCGCGATTTGGGCAATGGCATTATGGCGCATATGACGCGCTCGCGCTCGCGCATCAACACCTTCTATGGACAAGTCGATGGCGAGTACTATATCGGCAAGAAGTGGCTCTTTACCGCCAACCTCTCGCTGCATCAACATATCGTAGAGAGCGAGGATAAAAACATTTTGCGACAAGACGGCAATAAGGCGATTGTCGGCTACCGCAAAGGTCGTCCCGAACTATCAGGCTCGGTATCGGCCAAGTGGCGACCAATAGACCGCTTGGGTATGTCGGTAGTTATTCGAGAGGAGATGTTCGGCAAGGAGTGGACACCTATAATACCTGCATTTTTTATCGATGGTGTGCTATCAAAGAGGGGAAATATTATCGCCAAAGCATCCGTTTCGCGCAACTATCGCTTCCCAACCCTCAATGACCTCTACTTCCTGCCAGGTGGTAATCCTGACTTGAAGAAGGAGAGTGGCTGGACATACGATGCAGGTCTCTCGTTTGCCGTTGGCAAGGAGGGAGTATATGCGTTAAGTGGCTCTGCAAACTGGTTTGAGTCATTTATTAAGGATTGGATTATCTGGCTGCCTACGACCAAAGGCTTCTTCTCGCCAGACAATATCAAGGATGTTCACGCATACGGTGTGGAACTGCAAGCCGATCTCGATGTAGCACTCTCGAAGGAGTGGCAGCTTGGATTGAACGGCACTTTCTCTTGGACTCCATCTATCAACTGTGGCGAGCCTCGCACCCCTGCCGACCAGTCGGTAGGCAAACAACTTCCCTATGTGCCTGAACTATCTTCGACCGTTACGGGCCGATTGTCGTGGCGTAGATGGTCGTTCCTATACAAATGGTGCTACTATTCGGAGCGATATACGATGTCGTCAAACGATATCTCGCTTACGGGCAAGCTACCGCCATACTTTATGTCGAACATATCGCTTGAAAAGGTTCTGGTATTTAAGTGGGCAGATCTATCATTGAAGGGAACGATAAACAATCTTTTTAACGAGGAGTATCTCTCGGTACTATCTCGCCCCATGCCAGGTATTAACTTTGAGGTGTTTATTGGCATAACTCCAAAGTGGGGCAAGAAAAAATAAGAACTTCGCGAGGGTCGGTTTATAGTTAGCAGTGTATATTTCACGATTGGTATTGCCATACACCATACAGCCCCTCGCGCTTTTCGTGTTTAAATGTAACTTGAACGGGAGATGGTTTGCGATAATTGATTAAACAATTATTGGGTATTAGCCATACATTAGCCATCTCCCCATTTTTTGAAAAAAATTATGAGACGATATATAAAGAATTTGATTTTTTACGCCACATTATTATGTATGCTATCATGTGGTAGAACTGGTAATGTCGAAGATTTCAATGTCGAGATATATACACCTAAGTATGCGGCAGGATTCAGCATTGTCGGTGCAGAGGGAAAACAGAGTACTATTCTGAAAGTTAAGAATCCTTGGCAAGGTGCCAACGATGTGGAAACGATGCTGTTTATTGCTCGTGGTGGAGAAAATGCCCCAGATGGATTTGCAGGACAAGTCTTGAATGGTGATGCGAAGCGTGTTGTATGTATGTCATCAACTCATATTGCAATGTTAGATGCTGTAGGTGCGGTAGAAACTATTGTAGGAGTTTCCGGCATCGATTTTATCTCCAACCAATATATTGTTGAGAACAAAAAGAGTATTGCAGATGTCGGATATGATGGCAATATGAATTTTGAATTACTGGTGGCGCAAGAACCTGATATTATCTTGCTGTTTGGCGTAAATGGAGCTTGTGCAATGGAATCCAAACTTGAAGAATTGGGCATCCCATATGCATATGTTGGAGAATATGTCGAAGAAGATCCTCTTGGAAAGACAGAATGGTTGGTTGCCCTTTCTGAGATTGTAGGATGTCGTGAGCAGGGAATTGCGTATTTTTCAGAGATTCCGCAAAGATATGAGTATTTGAAAACACTTGCTTCAACAGCGACCTCACAATCTCCAAAGGTTATGATAAATACTCCGTATGCCGATTCTTGGTTTATGGCATCATCTACCAGCTATGTGGCACGACTGATCGCTGATGCTGGTGGTGATTATATCTACAAAAAGAACACCTCCAATCACTCTCTACCCATAGATGTGGAAGAAGCCGCCATACTAACCACAAGCGCAGATGTGTGGATCAATGTAGGAAATGTAACCACATTGGAAGACTTATGCAATCAATTCCCTAAATTTGCAAACATGCCCTGTGTAAAGAAAGGCGAGGTGTATAATTGCGACAAACGCCGTGCCGTGGGTGGCGGTAATGACTACTGGGAATCAGGTGTTGTAAACCCGGATATCGTATTACGCGATATGATTAAGATTTTTCATCCTGAATTAGTGTCCGACAAGGAATTCGTATATTATAGAAAAGTGGAATAATATATATGGGGCATCGTACTGTAACACTTTTTGTGATTCTATCCATCCTCTTGCTTGTTCTTTTTGTCCTGGATCTGCTCGTAGGTGCTGTATATATTCCCTTAAAGGATATTTGGGGAGCAATGATTGGAGAAGAGGTCAACTCGGCAACACGACTCATTGTTCTGGACATTCGTCTAATGAAAGCCATTGTGGCAGTGATTGCTGGAATAGCTTTGTCGGTGAGTGGTTTGCAAATGCAAACTCTTTTTCGCAATCCATTGGCTGGTCCGTATGTACTGGGTATCAGTTCGGGTGCAAGCCTCGGAGTTGCCATTTTTATCTTGGGAATGCCACTTTTGGGTATTGTTAATAACAGCGCGATATCGTCTATTGGTACGGCAGGTGCTGCTTGGATTGGCTCTGCTTTGATTCTTGCGTTCATTGCGTTTGTGAGCACGAGAATTAAAGATATTATGGTTATCCTAATCCTCGGTATGATGTTTTCATCAGGAGTGAGCGCAGTAGTGCAGATTTTGCAGTATTTGAGTAATGAAGAAGCCCTTAAATCTTTTGTCATATGGACTATGGGCTCTCTTGGCGATGTTACGGCAAGCCAGTTGCAACTATTACTGCCCGCAGTATTTCTTGGTTTGATATTGTCCATAGCGGTTATAAAACCGTTGAATCTGCTTCTGTTAGGCGAACAGTATGCACGCACAATGGGCTTAAACATTCGTAAATCACGCTATCTGATATTTTTATCTACCACATTATTGGCAGGAACCGTAACAGCGTTTTGTGGTCCTATTGGATTTGTAGGATTGGCGATACCACATATCTCAAGAATGTTGTTTAGCAATGCAGATCATCGTATATTATTGCCTGCATCTGCGTTATGTGGCGGTGTGGTCTTATTATTTTGCGACATTGTTTCCAAATGGCTCACTCTTCCAATCAATACCATCACAGCGTTGCTGGGTATTCCCATTGTTGTATGGGTGGTAATTCGTAATAAATCCATTGTTTGATATGATTGAACTTAAAAACATTTCGTTGGGATACGATAATAAACAAATACTGCTTAAGGATGTATCAGCAACTTTTAGCAGTGGAACAACGACTGCGCTTATAGGGCGTAATGGTAGTGGCAAATCTACATTGTTACGTGCTATTATCGGTTCCCAACCTTTGATGAATGGTAACATTGTCTTGAACGGTACGGATATTAAAGATACAACAGCACTACAATTGGCCCGACAAGTTGCTTTTGTTACAACGGAGCGAGTTCGCATCTCAAATTTAGCGTGTAGAGATGTAGTTGCCCTTGGCAGAGCTCCTTATACCAATTGGATAGGCAGAATGCAAAGGGAAGATGAGCGGGTTGTTATGCAGTCTCTGGAAAAAGTTGGTATGGAAGCATATGCATTTCGTACTATGGACAAGATGTCTGACGGCGAGTGTCAGCGAGTGATGATAGCGCGTGCTCTTGCACAAGAAACTCCAATAATTTTGTTGGATGAGCCCACATCGTTTCTTGATATGCCTAATAGGTATGAATTATGCCATCTATTGGCAGATTTAGCACATAAAGAAAATAAGTGTATTGTATTTTCTACACACGAACTTGACATCGCTAAATCTGTTTGCGATACGATTGCACTGATAGATTCTCCAACCCTGCATCATTATCCAGCAGAGGAGATGATTAACAGCGGGTATATTGAAAAATTGTTTAAGATTAGATATGAAAAATAACCAAAGTAATAATCAGTATACTGCAAAGGATTTTTTTAGAAATCTGTCTGTAGAGAAATATATATCAAAATATAGGAATGCAGATGTTTTTGCTAAGTATTGCATAGAATGCAGAAATTACGGTAAGAGTTGGGGGTGTCCTCCATTTGAGTTTGATGTAGAAGAACGACTCAGATGTTACGATAAAGTACTTTTGGTTGTAACTCAAATATATCCCTCTGATACCGATTTGTCAATTGATGTTTCGCGTGAGCTAATCCGTCCTGAGAGAATTCGATTAGAGAGAAGATTGTTGGAATTAGAGTCTAAATACACAGGTCTTTCAGCAGCTTATGTAGGGAGTTGTCTCTATTGCCCAGAAGGTACTTGTACGCGCCCCTATGGTAAAGTGTGCCGACACCCTGAATGTGTGCGTCCATCGCTCGAAGGATACGGCTTTGATATTGGGAAAACCACAAAGGAACTATTCGACTTAGAACTTCGCTGGGGTAGCAATGGGAAAATTCCGGAGTATTTGTTGTTGGTATGCGCTTTGTTCCACAATGAGAGTTCTGTCGAATTTTAACTATCTTTGCTATCATTGCAGAGATAAATTTCGTCTGACTACTGAGTCCTTCACTGCGAGGGGCGCGGTTTTTTATGCTACTTGAATTTATTTCAAATAATCACACTATCTTTGCACTATGAAACAGAGGCAGATTCATAATAGCACAGATATTATTGCCGATATTAAGCAGATTATCGAGCAAGCGAGAAAACAGGCATACACATCTATCAATACCTTGATGATTCAATCAAATTGGTTGGTAGGTCGTCGTATAGTGGAGGAAGAACAAGGTGGTGCTTCGCGTGCCGAGTATGGCAAGGCTTTGTTGAAGAATCTCGCAACGGAACTAATGCCAATGTATGGCAATTCATATTCTGCTCGCCGTTTGCAGGATTATCGTCAATTCTATCTCTATTTCAAGGATATAGAGATTTGGCACTCGCGAGTGCCAAATCTTACTTGGACTCATTATCGTGAGTTGCTTACGGTTAGTGACGAAACGGCACGCCATTGGTATATGCAGGAGGCCGCTAAAGAGATGTGGAGCGTGAGAACCCTACATCGCAACATTTCATCTCAATATTACTACCGTTTGTTGCAATCGCAAGCAAAGGATGTTGTAATTGATGAGATGAAGCAAATTACAGCACCCATGCAGGGCGACAAGTTGGAGTTTATCAAAAATCCTGTTGTTGCAGAGTTTTTAGGGCTGGCTCAGAATACAAAATTCTCAGAAACAGAATTGGAGAGTGCAATAATCACTCATCTTCAAAAATTCATAATGGAGTTGGGTAAAGGTTATGCCTTTGTTGCCCGTCAGCAACACATCCGCACCGATATGGGGGATTTCTACATAGACCTTGTGTTCTACAACTACATTCTCAAATGCTTTATGCTTGTCGATTTGAAGACTGAGCAGATCAGTCATCAAGATGTAGGACAAATGGATATGTATATCAGAATGTATGATGAACTGAAACGAACAGAGGGTGATAATCCTACTATTGGACTTATTTTGTGTTCTCGGACAAGTGAGGATATGGCACGATACTCAATGCTCAAGGATAATGACAGATTGTTTCAAGCCAAGTATCTCACATTCTTGCCAACAAAAGAGGAATTATCAAACGAGATAGAACGTCAGAAAATGATATTCAGGCTACAACAAGAAAACAACACTCCCGAAGAATAATCAATCGGGAGTGTTGTCGTATCTGTGAAATAAATTTTGAGCGACTTAACTTAATTTGCAAAAATTATTATACCTTTGTAGCACAAGAGTTATTTGAGAGTATTGCTACCGCAAACCGCAGAAATTCGCACGATTCCCAAATCGTTACCACGCTCTTTTCAAAATAACTTCAAGTGTTTATTCTTCAAACGATTATATCAAATCGATGAAATATTAAAATAACAAGAACATAATAAAACTATGAAACGTGCATTAAAGTATTTTAGAACTCAGATTAGTTCGGGCACAGACCCAATGACCATCATAAACGAAATTCTTCAAACCATCGCTGTAAAAAACAGTAAGATAGGTGAAATGGAAGATAAGATAGAGAAACTGGAAGATAAGATAGAGAAACTGGAAGATAAGATATCCGCTTTTGAAGATGAAATATATGACTTGAACGCTCTCTTGGACGAGACTCTACTACCTTTAACCAAAATTTGGTGTGAGAATCTTAAACAAGATTTTCCCAAATTTGGAGCAACTATTCTAGAAGACAATACAACTATTCGATTGCGTGTCCCAATCAACGGCGAGCATATTCTTGCTCAAATTGAACTAAGTGTACTGAACCACTGCAAGTATGAGCTGACTTCGTGTGATGGTAGTCACAATAGGGATATGTATTTCTTGTTGAAAGATATAATTCCCAACCCCACTCCTCAGCAAAGCACCTATGGCTATGGTACTGTAGAATTGAGTAAGGCTTATAATGTATTTACAGATCTAATTAGGAAGTTGGAAAGTTTATAATATTAAATTTGAATATCCTTAACCCCTCTCTGACCTGATATGGCAGAGAGGGGTTTTACTTTTGTTGCATAATCAAGAATTTATGATAAAATACGAACTCCGAGAGGCTCTCCACCGTGAGATGCTATTCTACTATTTTGCACAGCGAGAGCCTCGGCTCGAAATTCGCACGGGCGAGTCGCTCATTAGTGCCGTTTGGCGGAAGATGCAACCATACGCTGACTGCGGCTTTCCTCGCCCGATAACCGAAGCCGATATCGAAATGCTCTGCAACTGCTCGTTTGCAGGGCTATTCTGCTACGACCTCGAAGCAGGTGCCAAACGAATAACTCAACTTAAACAAGAATTGAAATCACTCTGACGGCTTTTGTCTGTGTAAGGCAGTAGTTTTGCCGAAAAATTTAATACTATAACCAAATGAATAATAAAACATTTGATTGGAACAGCCGCGACCCTCTCTTTGATGAGGTGGCGCATTATGTGGTTGAGCGACAGGCGGTGTCGGCATCGGCTATCAGTGATAAATTTTGCATCGGCTTTAACCGAGCAGAACGCATTATCAAGCAGTTGGAGCAGGCGTATATTATTGGCGAAAAGTGGAGTTCCCTCCATCCACGCAAAATCTATTATTGTTGCGCTCGCAAGCTCAATAAAAAATTGGCAGACCTTGCTACCATTGCCCGTCTGCAACCGTTGGAGGATAAATGGCAGGCAAAGTGTGCAGCAAATGAGGCAAAAGAACGCGAAGAGGAGGGCGATGGGTATTATTTCAAAATAGCAAATAACCTTCCGTTTACCAAAGAGGTGTGCAAGAGAGAAGAGGCTCGTGTCCGCTTTGAGGCGATGACCGAGGAGGAGAGACAAGCCGAAAGTGAACTCCTCGGTAAAGAGTGGGAAGAGGAGGATAAAAATTGGGACAAAGGACCAGTCCACGGAATGAAGCGTGAGGATTGGAATGCCTATGTGGGAGCGCACGATAGGCAAAAACACGATATGATTATGCGCGAATTGCCGTGGGGTGGCGATTACGATTGGTCGTATATTTTCCAGATTTTAAAATTCAAAATCGAGCGAATGATTGAATATTGGGAGCAGTTCGGACATTGTCGAAATGGACGTTATGTGGTAAGTACAATGCGTACAGCCTGCCGCCTAATAGAAATAGTCCTAAAAGATGGTAACGAGAGTGGTAATTGCGAGCATTTCCCTTATCGGGTAAACCTGCATAATACCGAACGATTTAGAATTTATCACGACCATAACGGTCTTATTTGCAAAGGCGACAAGCAAAGGGTGCGTTACTATAAAGCGTATTGCATTTTGTTTAAATTTTTGGAGTTTCATATGCATAATTGGTGGGATTAGTTATGATTGAGTGTATCAGATTTCGTTCGGTGTTACCTTTTGATGAGAATGTTAAAGAGGAGTTTATCTCCGAGATTTGGGGTGGAGCTATCGACCGTTGGAGAGGGAATATAACTCCCGATATTGAGGCGAGAATAGAGATGGAGATTGCTACCTTCGAGCAAGTGGAGGGCTATATGGCGTATCTCTATTTCGTGTGGCGAGTGACCTATGATAGTGGATATTATTTTATGCCTTATCGTACTCTTGCCCACGCATCAGCGGTGTGCTATGCGTTAGGAATTACGGAGGTTGACCCTATTCGTTTGGGGCTTGATTTCAACCGCTTTATGCAGACCGATAAGCCCCGCTTCGTTGAGATTGGTTTGGCCACCAATGCTACAAAATCGCAGATTCAAACCGAGATTATGAACCTCGAGTTTGATGAGGATAGGGAGCGTTTAGGTGAACGAGAACTCAATGATGACGCCCCTGCGTTGATAATTTATCCGAGCCAACGCACAGCGCAGCTATTGGGTTATTTTAGTGATAAGTTGGAATATATGCCTTTTGATGATCAGGCAACCTTCTTCACTCTGCTCCGTTCGGAAGACTTGACGGGCGTATATGGATGTAATCCGAATACCGTTTTGCAGAAGTATCTGCAACAAGCAAAACCTTATTTTGAGGATTTAATACCACTCTGCGCTGATAACTTGCCTGCGCACTACGTGTTCTTACATCGCAGATATAACATCGCCAGCAAAACAAAGTTTGCCCCAGAAATAGAATCAATTTTAAGTGAAACTTGTGGCGGGATACTCTATGACGAACAGGTCTATGCTATCGCCAAATTGGTTGGTTATACTCCAAGCGAGGCGGAGGCGTTTCGTAAGGTGCTGAACAAACATAAGAAACAAGAATACAACACCCACCGCCAACGATTTCGCAAATACAAAGGCCTGTTCGGCAAACTGATAAAGGATGGTGGTTGGACATACCCAAAAGCCCATCTGGCGGAGGTTGCTCGCTTGGTCTATACCACCGCCTACCTCAAAACCCACTTTCCACAGGAGTTTGTCCAAACCGCCCTATGCGTCGCAGCAAGCAATGAGTGCTAATCATAGTACGGTTGCAAATTAGTCCGAAATAATATGCTAAATTCTTTGGAGGTCTAAAAATCGGACATATATTTGCATTGCGTAAAAATAATCAACTCACTGCGTAAAATGTAATATCTGTTGATTCTATTCAGAAAGAGAGTAATAAGATAGAATTTTCAAATTTTAGAAATCCGAAAACATGAAATACATAGCCACTGCCCTTTTGGTTTTGATGACCATAACTTTTATTGTATGCGGTATCCTTTTGTGGAAGCGCCGTAAGGAGCCCAATGACCATTCGCGCACTATTCAGGCGTTGTTCTGTTGGGTGTCGGCATTTTTCACCTTCACCTTTATCTTCCGTACTTGGGCGGGGACTACTACGGCTGACGGAGCATTCTTGGAGCCGGAGCACACCTTTGTTCCCATTTTCATTCAAATGTGCTTTTTCCTCTATCCTTTGGAGGTGATACAGTCCACAATCAGCCGCAGCAAGATTTATGCACTGCTGTTTTCTCCTTTGTTGTTATTGGTGTTTGTGGGTATGTGTGCCGGGATTGAGTTCACTCCGATATACACCTATTCCGACTTGTGGACACATATCGGGGAGTTCAATGTGCTGTTCCGACTGTTTTCCCTTGTGGTGATGTTGTTTTATGGCTTTACGCTTCTCCTCGTGCCGTATGATTGGCGCAGGTGCAGTGCAAGCAAGCGTCTTATCCGTATTTATGCTACGGGATTCTGTCTGATAGGATGTATGTATTTTGCCTTACAGATAACCCACAACTACTGGTTTGCTCTCGGGCATCAGGTGGTGTGGATGGCTTTCTTTGTGCTCATCACTTACTTTGAATTGAGAGAACGCCTGCTTCCTTCGGAGTCTTGGACTATGCCTGAAACCAATGATAGTGTTCCGGTGTCTGAGGAGAAAGGGCTTTGGGATAGAATCATCACGGCACTTGATAACGAAGAGAAATGGCGTGAAGCCAGTTTGAACTTGAATACGCTGTCCGACTACTTGAAATCCAATCGTACCTATGTGGGTGATGCCGTGAAGCAGAATACAGGTTTGACATTCAATGAGTATATCAACCAACGCAGAGTGAACTATATTGTAGAGCAATTGAAGCGTAATCCTGAGACGAGTTTACCGAAGTTGTTTGCTTATGTAGGATACAATCAGCGTACTACAGCGGTCAGGAATTTCCAGAAAATTACAGGTGTCACACCTGCTGAATTCATAGAAAGCATCAAGCAATAAAAGGGTCTGAATTTCGACTAAACGGGCGGTTTGTAGATTTGCACACCGCCTTTGTAGATTTGCACGCAGAATTGTAATTTTGCACGAATCGCATTGTAATAATGCTCTGCCGATAATTTTCCCATATATTCTTTTGTGCATAACTTTGCACCCAAATCTGTGCCTGCCTTCAACGCCTCTGCAAAAATGCGGGAGTGGTTGAAGCGTGGAGATATAAGTGTGCAATAGTATAGCATTAACAATAAAAACATTAACAACAATGAAGACTTTCAGAATGATTGGAATGGCCCTCGTGGCTGTGATGCTCAGCTTTACGATGAGCAGTTGTGACAACGACGATGACGAGGTGAATCCTTACAAGGATTATCCGCAGCTGATTGTGGGTAAGTGGTTTAATTTTACTCCGGAAGCAAGTGTGTTCGTGAATTTTTCAGCAGACGGAATATACAATGTGATTGGTTATGACAATAGTGAAGGAGCAATGGGATGGCGAATGCTTCAAGGTCAATACGAATTAAAAGACAATATATTATTTACACGGGAATTTTCTGATACGCGTGAGTTTGAGATTGAGGTGACAGCGAATAAGATGATTATGCGAACATCAATTGGTGATAAGGTTAACTACCGTGTAAAAGAATCCTTTGACATTAAAGGCAACTATTCTTACCTCAATTCAGCAGTCAATGTTGTTCCTGCCGAAGGCAAGACCGCACTTCAGTTGCCTGAAGGTGTTCTCTTCCAGGGTCAGAACTATATCCCAGTAGATGCAATGCACGGTGACCGTATTATCGACGTGATGAAGAAGTTCTTTGCCGATGCTACATTCGCTGCTGATGGTAAGCTCAATCACACTATGGAGGGTGAGGCAAAAGTTAAGAACTATACTCACAATGGCAATAACCTCACATTTGACCTCTATGAAGGTGGTTCATACAAGGTAAATGCTACCTCATTCCCCGACGAAGATGGCGACCGCCTCTTCATCATCATCCCTAAGCAGGCTGCTTGGTTGGGTGGTATGGTTGACCTCGTAGAGAAGGAGAACGAAGGCTTGAAGCTCGATGCCGCTCAGATTGCCGAGTTGGAAAAGGAGTTTATGGAGACCTTCGGGACTTTCACTGTGATTCTTTCACTTAGTAAGAAGTAAGAGAATAGTATATACACAAAAATTGGTGCGTGACGGGACTACATCGTTCCCTACACGCACCAATTCTGTTTATACATATCGCATCAGCGAAAGATGTTTGCTCTCAGCGTTTTACTCGCCCAAAAATGGACTTAACTACACTCTCCGTGTAGCCTTCTATGCAGCATTTTGCAATTTTTGCAAAAACCAACTCTGAAAATCAATCAGTTAAAAATTAAAAAACCTATCCGCGGGGGAGCCGTTTTGTTTACTCTTTATTGATAAGGTCGTTGTAGTCCTCCATTGAGCGGGCGATGACATCACGGGCAACATCGGCCCCGTAGATACTCACAAACCTCATACGTGAGGTGTGCTCTCCGGGGATATCCTTGTAGGTGGTGAAATAGTGAATGAGCCTACGCACAATGCGGGTGGGGAGTTGTTCGATGTCGGTCATCTCGCCATAAATCGCATCGTTCATCAGCACAGCAATAATCTTATCGTCCGCCTGATTGTGGTCGAGCAGGCGCAGACCACCAATGGGCCTCGCACGCACAATGATATCGCCGTGGGTGACATCCTTCTCCGTGAGCACACAGATATCCAGCGGGTCGCCGTCGCCCTCAACATCAAACCTCGCAAGGGCCTTGTTGGTCAGCTCGGCCATCTTTTCGGCACAGTAGGTGCGTGGCAAAAAGCCATAGAGCGAGGGGACAATGTTGGAGAACTTCTGTGGGCGGTCCACCATCAGGTAGCCCGTGGCCTTATCCACTTCATACTTTACGGTGTCGGTTGGCACAATCTCAATGAAAGCCCTCACCTCGTCGGGTGTTCCGGGGTCGATACCGTGCCACGGGTGGGCTTTATGTGTGTTTTTGTATTCCATACAGCGTGGAGTTTTAGTCTGAGCAATAGTTCTGCACCCACAAAAATAGCAATCTATTTTCTCTTATCAAAGCTATTTCGCAAAAAATGCTACCTTTGTAGGCAGAGATAACCAACAAAAACAACTCCGCCCAATGCAACAACACACCCAAAACCACTACCTCATCCTTGACGGTCTGCGAGGAGTAGCAGCCCTTATGGTCATCTGTTTCCACATCTTTGAGGCCTTTGCCACCTCGCCACTCGACCAGCGTTTCAACCACGGCTACTTGGCGGTGGACTTCTTCTTCCTGTTGTCGGGTTTTGTGGTGGGTTATGCCTACGACAACCGCCTGTGTAGCGGAGCGATGACCACCCGCGAGTTCCTACTGCGCCGCTTTGTGCGCCTACACCCGATGGTCGTTTTGGCCTCCGTGGTGGGCGTTGTGGCCTTCCTTGCTGTGGGGTGTGAACGCTGGGACGGCACCACCACATCGTTGGTGGCGGTGGGTGTCGCTTGGCTGATGACGGCCACGATGTTACCCTCCGGAGTGGGTGCAATGTCCGACGTGAGGGGCAACGGCGAGATGTTCTCCCTCAACGGCCCTGCCTGGTCGCTCTTCTTTGAGTACATCGGCAATATTACATATGTATTCCTCCTGCGCCGCCTTTCGACAGCGTGGTTGAAGGTCGTGGTGGTGCTTTGTGGCATAGGTGTTGCCATCGGTGCCATCGGCACGGGCAGTATTGGCGTGGGGTGGACTATGGCCGATGGTGGCTTCTGGGGTGGCCTTGTGCGTATGCTGTTCAGTTTTTCGTTGGGAGTGTTGATGTGTCGCAACTTCAAGGCGTGGCGCACAGGTCGCACATTCCTACTCTGCTCGGTGGCGTTGATTGTTCTGCTCTCTATGCCGCGCCTGGGCGGAGCCGAGAGGATGTGGATAAACGGGCTCTACGAACTACTCTGCATCACAACCCTCTTCCCTCTTGTGTTGCAGTTGGGCGCATCGGGCAAGGTCGAGGGTGGTGCACGCAAAATTTGCACCTTTACGGGCAACCTTTCCTACCCTCTCTACATCATCCACTACCCGCTGATGTACATCTTCTACCGCCACGTTTGGAACAATGCGCTCACCTTTGGCGAGGCGTGGCCTGTGGCTCTCGCCGTGGTGGCAGGCAGCATCACTCTCGCTTGGGCAGCATACAGGTTCTATGACCTTCCGCTGCGCACCCGACTATCCGAGAAGTTGCAACATCGGAGAGCCAAAGAGTAAAATCGGGTATTCAATTTAGACCTTTTTTATTTCCTTTTTTCAACATAATATCCTACCTTTGCGCCACCTCACGTATCGTGAGCATACAACGAGAATACGGCGACAATGAAACAACACTCCATTAGGACATATCTGCCAAAGGCACTCGTGTGGGAGGCCAAAGATGTTGAAAAGTTTACAAGATAGGATAGATGACATACGTTATTTTGATTATTGCGCTGCTGGCCATCATCTATGGTGCCAACTGGTTTGTGGATGGTGCTGTTGGCGTGGCGCGCAAACTGAAAATCTCCGACTTTGTGATTGGTGCCGTGGTTGTCGGCATCGGCACATCCCTTCCGGAGATGATTGTGAGCCTCAAAGGTGCCTTCGATGGCAATTCGAGTGTGGCCATTGGCAACGTGGTTGGCTCCAACATATTCAACGTGTTGGCCATTTTGGGCCTCACGGCTGTTGTCAGCCCCATTGTTATCACACGAGAAAACCGCAAAAAAGACCTCCCATTGTGCCTGCTGTTGAGCCTACTGCTCACACTCTTGGCGTTCAACTTCTGGGTTGGCGAGGGCCGTGGCTTGAGCCGTATCGATGGCCTTGTGCTGTTGGCCATCTTTGCGTGGTTTCTCTACACCTCGCTCAAAGATGGTAAGAATGCGCCCCAGCCCGAAGAGTTGGCCGACGCAAAGGATATCCCTCTGTGGAAGTCGTTGGTGCTGATTGGTGTGGGCCTGACGGTGCTGATTACGGGTTGTACCCACTTTGTGGATTGCGCCATTGAGATCGCCAAAATGCTTGGCGTGAGCGATGCCTTCATCAGCATCACCCTCATCGCCTGTGGCACCTCGCTGCCCGAGTTGGCCGCCTCGCTTGCGGCTGCCGCAAAGAAGAATACCCAGCTCGCATTGGGTAACATTGTGGGCTCCAACATCTTCAATATTGCGCTCATCCTCGGCACAAGTTCGCAGGTGCTCACACTCCATTCGCCCAACATCAACCTTGTAGATTATGGAGTGATGACGGGTGCTGTGGTGCTCACGATGCTGTTGGGTACAAAGGGCAAACTCTCCCGTGTGGGTGGTGCGCTACTCTTTGCCTGCTTTGTGGCCTACAACGCCTATCTTATTAGTTTGCAGATTGCATAACATCCCCACTTAGCATACACAAAGAGGGCAGTTGAGTGTTCAACCGCCCTTTTTGATTACCACCCCACCACCCCAACAACACTCTTGTTTGCAACACCACCACGCCCTTTCGGGACAAAAGTTTTATCTTTTCGGGACATTTAGCACACTGTTTGTCCCGTATTTTGAAATAAAATCACTACATTTGTCCCGATTTAGAAACATAGGCGTATGACAATACATATTGAAATACTACAATTTTTGCACTTCAACCCCTCTTCGAGTAGGGTTGAAATTGCGGCTGGACTTACAGAGGCCCCCAATGAGCGCACACTCAAAAGATTGATTGCCGATGGCGTTCAGCGAGGAGATATTGTCGTAGAGGGCAAAGGCAGGGCCACTCGCTATTCCCTCTCTGCCCAAGCGCAACTTACAATGCCTCTCGACATTGACACCTACTTCCTCAAAGACATTGACGAGCGCAAAGTGCAAGAGTCGTTTAACTTCAACCTCATTCGTTCCACACTCCCACAGGTGGATATTTTCACCCCCGAAGAGTTGGAACGATTAGAGGGTGCTCATCGCTCCTTTTTGAACAATATGACCACCCTATCCGAGATAGAGTACCGCAAAGAGATGGAGCGACTGGGAGTGGATTTGTCGTGGAAGTCTTCGCAGATTGAGGGCAACACATACTCTCTGCTCGAAACAGAACGCTTGCTCAAAGAAAAACTGACGGCTGCGGGCAAGACAAAAGAGGAGGCCGTGATGTTGCTCAACCACAAAGACGCACTCGATTTTGTGCTCGACAACCCCGACTACCTCAAAGAGATAACCGTTAGACGCATTGAGGATATACACTCCATTCTCACAAAGGAGTTGGGTGTGGGTAGTGGTATTCGCAATCGAAGAGTGGGCATTACGGGCACCAACTACCGCCCTCTGGATAACGAATTCCAGATTAGGGAGGCACTCGAAGATAGTTGCACACTGATAAATAGCAAGGAAAACATCTTTGAAAAAGCGTTGTTAGCCCTCGTGCTGCTTTCATACATTCAGGCTTTCTCGGATGGCAACAAACGCACGGCCCGCATCACAAGCAATGCAATTCTGATGGCTTGGGGCTATTGCCCCTTATCGTTCCGCACGGTCGATTCTGTGGACTACAAAAAGGCTATGCTGATGTTCTATGAGCAAAACAACATTGCTGCTTTCAAACAGATATTCATCGAGCAGTATGAGTTTGCCACAAGGAACTATTTTTAGGCCCAACAGGGCAAAATCGCAATTAGGCTCATTACCCGAAACAACGAGGGCGGTTGAACACTCAACCGCCCTCGTTAATTTCAGACCGACAAAGAAGCCTACAAGAGATTATCCTTCTCTATGTCTTTGAAATACTTATAGGTATTAACCTTCAACTCGCCGGCAGCAGCCTCGTCGGTAATGAGAATACCGTGGGGGTGAGTTTGGAGGCCCGTGATGGTCCAGCTGTGCGAGTAGGCACCCTCAACACCCTGCTGTACGGCACGAGCTTTCTTGGGGCCAAAAGCCAAAATGATAACCTCGGTAGCCGAAAGAATTGTTGCCACACCAACCGTGAGAGCCAACTTGGGCACCTGATTAACATCGCCACCAAAGAAGCGGGAGTTGACCAAAATGGTATCCTCTGTGAGGGTCTTTACACGGGTACGGGAATTCATCGACGAGAAGGGCTCGTTGAAGGCGATGTGTCCATCCTCGCCAACGCCACCCAAGAAGAGGTCGATACCGCCTGCGCTCTCAATCTTCTTCTCATAGTCGGCACACTCCTTTGCCAAATCCTCGGCATTGCCATTGAGGATATTCACATTGGCAGGGTTGATGTCGATGTGCGAAAAGAAGTTTTCCCACATAAAGGTGTGGTAGCTCTGAGGGTGGTCCTCAGGCAGGCCAACATACTCGTCCATATTGAACGTGATGACGTTCTTGAAACTAACCACACCCTCCTTGTTAAGGCGGATAAGTTCCTTGTAGGTGTTCAGCGGGGTAGAACCGGTGGGAAGTCCCAACACAAAGGGGGTGTTGGTTACGGCTGCCTTACGATTGATAGCCTCGGCGATGTATGCCGCAGCCCACACCGAGCCTCGCTCTTGGTTTTGTTCAATAATAACTCTCATAGCTTTATCTCTTTTGTGCGCCACAAGGGACGCTGTTTAACACTGGGTTGCGCTTAGAAACTAATCAACGAATAAACGGGAGCAATCTCCTCCAAAAGCTCCTTGCCGTGCAGGAAGCTCAGGTCGGCCAAGAATACAAACTCCTTAACCTTCACGGGATACTCCACACCATCTTTCACAACGGTGAGCGCTTCAAGGTGTTTGGCCATCTCAATGGAGGTACCACCCGTTGCGAGGATGTCATCAAGGATGGTAATCTCAACCACGCCATTTGTCACCAACGAGTTCTCCAAGTCGCTCTTGCGGAAAAAGAGGTTATCCTCGCCATACTCCTTCACGATGGACACCTTTTGGAGGTCGCCCTCTTTGGCGGGCAATTTACCATTCTTACGGAAGGTAATCAGAGTGTGGGCTTTGGAGTCGGTAACCAGCAGTGGTGCTGCAAAGAGGAAACCACGAGCCTCGGGTGCTGCAATATTGGGAGTGGTAACGTGCTTACCCAGCTCCTCTACAATCACACCAAAAATCTGCGCATCGCTCAACAGCGGCAGCAAATCCACAAAGTTCACACCCTCCTTGGGCCAATCAGGATAGAATTGAATCAGTTTTTTCGCTTCTTCGAGCGTAACAATATCATTTTTCATTGCACAAATTAAATGTTTCAGTCAAACATTCAAAGGTACGACAATTTGATTAAACTCACAAATTTTACTACCTTTACACCAACAAATTTATACTCACTCACTATGAAACGCACCTTTTTTGCGCTTCTCCTGTTGTTCTCGGCCATCAATGTGGCTGTGGCACAGGAAGAACGACCACTATTGACTATGGAAGAAGCCATCCTATCGCGCGAACTCGTGCCCGAAAATATCCGCACCTCGTGGGGTGTGGATGCAGGTGGACACACCATCTATGGCATCACTCGCTATGCCGCCAATGCGCAAACCGAGTGGTTTGACGCACGCTCCGGAAAGCCCGCTATTCCCATTGACAAAGGAGTCGAAACCGACAAACCTCGCTTTTTTACCGAGGGCAACAACATCTTTGTGGAGGTTGGTGGAGTACGCAAGGCCATAACCACCGACACCGACCCCAACATCGTCAACGGCTCCCACGTCAGTCGCAACGAGTTCGGCATTGAGGGTGGCATTTTCCCCTCGCCCGATGGCCTATCGGTTGCATTCTACCGCAAAGACGAGAGCCGAGTGGCCGACTTTCCCTTGCTCGACATCACCACCCGCACCGGCTCGTTGGTGAACATCAAGTACCCCCAGAACGGGCTACCCTCGGAGGTGGTATCGTTGGGTGTTTACAACACCCTCACGGAGCAGACCGTGTGGGTGCAGGTGGTTGATTTCTCCGAGGAGCGCTACCTTACGAACATCACTTGGAGTCCCGACGGGAAGCTCATCTACATTCAGGTCCTCAACCGAGAGCAAAACGAGATGCACCTCAACAGCTACTCCGCCACCACTGGCGCCCTTGTCGAGATGCTTTTCACCGAGAGCGACAGCCGCTATGTGGAGCCCCTTTATCCGCTTCGATGGTTGGACACGGAGGGTAATCGTTTCATCTACTCGACCAATGTGAGGGATGGCTATTGGAGCCTCTATCTCTATGAGCGCAATACCAAGACGGGCGAGTGGGGCCACCGTCGCCTGACTCCCGTGGAGGCCGATGTGAAATATGTTGCCCACAACGGCAAACACATCTACTACTACTCGGCCGAGGTGAGCCCCGCCGAACAGCACCTCTTCAAGGTGAACATCAAGAGTGGTAAGACCGTGCGCCTAACCACAGCAGAGGGTTGGCATAACTGCTCGGTAAGTCCCAATGGGGAGTGGTTTTTCGACAACTACTCATCGCTCAACGTGCCACGCATCGTGGAGGTGCGCTCCACCGATGGCAAGCACTCCCGCACGCTGCTCACAGCCCCCAACCCTGCCGATGGGTACAACTACACCCCCATAGAGTTGGGCACCATAAAGAGTGCCGACGGGCGTTGGGACAACTTCTACCGACTCATCTACCCCATCGATTTCAACCCCGAGAAGAAATATCCCGTCATTCTCTACGTCTATGGAGGTCCACACAGCCAGATGGTAACCAACTCCTTCCAGGCCAACCTGCGCCGTTGGGAGATGTTGATGGCTCAAAGGGGATATGTTGTTTTTGTGATGGACAACCGAGGCACCCTCAACCACGGAGCAGAATATGAGAAGGCCATTCACCGCCAATGTGGCGAGTGTGAGATGGAGGACCAGATGAAGGGTATTGAGTGGTTGTGCAGCCACCCGTGGGTGGACTCGGAGCGCATCGGTGTTCACGGTTGGAGCTATGGTGGTTTTATGACCATCTCGCTAATGACACACCACCCCGAGGTGTTCAAGGTGGGCGTTGCTGGTGGCCCCGTGATTGATTGGAAATGGTATGAGGTGATGTATGGCGAGAGGTATATGACCACCGAGGAGTGCAACCCCGAGGGCTTTGCCGCCACTTCGCTCATTCCACAGGCCAAAAACCTCAAAGGTAAACTGCTGATTTGTCAGGGAGCCATCGACCCTGTGGTTTTGTGGCAACACAGCCTCTCGTTTGTGAGGGAGTGTGTTGTTGAGGGCGTGCAGGTGGACTACTTCCCCTACCCTCGCCACGAACACAATGTCAGGGGTAAAGACAGGGTGCACCTGATGAACAAAGTCACAGCCTATTTTGAGGACTATCTCCGATAGTTCCACATCGCCAACCGCCACAATTCACTGAAAGCCAAATTATAAGTTTACATTTTTTGGCCCGCTTGCTGTTTGATTATCAAAGATAATCATTATATTTGCGCCCAAACTGACACTTTAATTTCAATGAAAATAACTATGAAAAAATCTCTGTTGGCAATTATCCTTGCATTGTTTACGCTCGGCGCATGCACACCAAAACTCGATGTGCCCGAAATCAGCAAGGACAATATGTACTTCGGATTGACTATGAATTCGGCAATGCTCACCCACAAGGGCCTTGCAGAGAGGGGCGATGATGAGAGCAGCTATGTACTGCGTCTTGCAACCATCGACGTTAACGATATGGGCGAGGCTGCGACCACCCGTATTCTCTCGCTCGATTTGAAATTCAATATGGAGAATGGCAAGATTCCCGAAGGTGAATACAGCTTTGGCAACCTTGAACTCACCGAGGGTGCGTTCAGCAACATCCTCTCCGGTTCGACCTATGTCAATATGGAGAGTGGTGACTACAACACCTATGCAATGTGGCTTATCGACAAGGGTAAGATAACCATCAAGCACGGCAAGGACAACGCCTACATTATGGATGTTGACTTCGAGGCCAAGAAACTCAACAAGGAGGCCGGCATTGCTGTTGGCAAAACAAAACCCATTGTCTGCCACTACGAGGGCGAGGTTGACATCTGTGGTCTGCCTGAGAACTTCATATACACCTCCTACCAGCCCTACTTTGCCTATGCTATTTACTACCCCCTGATAGGCAACCAGACCTATTGGGATTTGTATATTATGGACGAGAACTACTTCAATGTATTTCTCAACCAGCAGGCCACAGGTAAAGAGGGTACTTACAGTGCCTACTTTGCGGAGTACCAAATCATCTGCGATGAGAATGGTATGATTCTTCCACAAGGACAGTTTGACCTTGACACCTATGCAACCCTCACCTCCAAGACCATGATGGCGGCTGCATTTATGAAGATTGACATCACCGAGAGCATCATCAAGAACGAAAAGGGTGAAGATATTGTCTACATCAACCAAGAGGAGAGTTCCTATTTGGATATGATGAGCGACGGATTTGTGAAAATCACCTCCAAAGGTCAAGGGCTCTATGACATCACCACCGAGACCTATGGCATAATGGGTGCCTACAAGAGCAAAGCTACCAATTGCCAAGTGCAGATTATTCCCGGCTACACCGGTGCTGACCGTCAGAATGTGGACTTCAAGTTCACCGAGGGCATTATGTACTATATGGGCCGTGTTGACTATGGCAATGGCATTATGAGCGTACCCTATTGGAACTTGGGACTCTACGACAACACCCGCAAAGAGATTGTTGCACTTGGTGTAAACGTGGAGGTTGGCAACAACTTCTCTACCGGAATACCCTCTGGTACCTACATCGCAAACGAGTCGGGTAACGGTTTCACAGTAGACTTGGGTGTTGAGGACCAGAATAGGAATGTTTATGGCTCCTACATCATCCAGACCACTGCCGATGGTCAGGTTACACCTTGTGACCTCATCACCTCGGGTGTATTGGAGGTAACCAACCACGGCGACGGCACCTATAAGTTTGTCCTTGATATGAAGGGTAACAACGACAACTACATCAAGGGTACCTTTGAGGGTAAGCTCGAAATTGTGGACAACACAGCAAGCAATAGTAGCGGTGCGGTTGGTTCGGGCCAAAGCGAGGCAAAGGTTATGGGCGACAAGCGCTTTAAGAAGATTGTGCTTCCCAACGCACCTGTGGCTGAAAGGCGCACCTTGATTGGCAACACCAAAGGCTTCTATGGCAACTACGCAACCTTTATGCAGTAGGCCCGGTCGGTGTGACAAATAAAAAGAGGAGGATAGCCATTGGTTATCCTCCTCTCTATTTACTCTACCTCTTTCTTGACTACTTTGCCGTTTCGCTGAACTCCATCAGATAGGCTTTGATGAAGGCGTCAATGTCGCCATCCATCACCGCATCCACTGCCGAGGTCTGGTGGCCCGTGCGGTGGTCCTTCACACGCCTGTCGTCAAAGACATAGGAACGAATCTGCGAACCCCACTCGATACGTTTTTTGGTCTTCTCCAACTCGTTCTGCACAGCCATACGCTTGTCCAACTCTCGTTGGTAGAGTTTCGAGCGCAGGATGCGTAGTGCGTTGTTGCGGTTGTCGAGTTGGGAGCGCGTCTCTGTGTTCTCGATGAGGAACTCCACAACCTCGCCCGTGTCGGGGTCCTTGCCGTGGTAGCGCAGGCGCACACCCGTTTCCACCTTATTTACATTCTGACCACCAGCACCGCTACTGCGATAGGTGTCCCACTCATAGTCGGCAGGATTGATGTTTATCTCAATGGTATCGTCCACCTGCGGCGACACAAAGACCGAAGCAAAGGTTGTCTGTCGTTTGTTGTTGGCATTGAAAGGCGATAGGCGCACCATACGATGCACACCGCTCTCGCTTTTGAGGTAGCCGTAGGCATAGTCGCCCTCAAAGAGTAGAGTAGCCGATTTCACGCCCACCTCTTCGCCTGCTTGCAAGTCGGCAACCCTCACCTTAAAGCCATTGCGCTCACCCCAACGGGTGTACATCCTCAACAGCATTGAGGCCCAATCGAGGCTTTCCGTACCGCCGGCACCACTATTGATGTCCACCACAGCACCGAGTTTATCCTCCTCGCCTCGCAACATATTCTTCATTTCGAGTGCCTCGGTAGCCTCCAAAGTGCGTGCATAGAGTTGGTCCAACTCCTCTTCGGTTGCACCACCCTCACGCACAAACTCGGCCGTAACTTCGAGGTCGTCCACCAATCCTGACAGGGATACATAGGCATCTATCCACGCCTTAATGGAGGCCACCTTTTTGAGTTGTTTTTCGGCCTCTTCGGGGCGGTCCCAAAAGTCGGGTGCGGTGGTTTTGAGCTGTTCTTCCTCAAAGGCAATACGCTTGTCGTCAATCGCCAAATAGCGATTGAGAGCATCCCTACGCACCACAAGGTCCTTTATTTGTTCTGCTGTAATCATCCAACCTAACTCTTCTCTTCTACGACCACATCTCTATCCCGCCACGCTACACTCAATGCCCAGCGCACGCACCCTTTCGGCAATGGCTTGCAACTCCTCCAAGGGCACCTTCTCCAAGTTGGGCGCAGGGGTATCACGGTCGATAGTATAGACCATAACACTGCGTGGAGCAACCTCGCCTATAAGTTTCAACCACGCCGTAATCTCCTCCTCGGTGGCATTATCCACCACCTCTCCCTCAAACTCGCCACGCAAGAACATCGTCTGCACAATGCACTCTCCCTCGAAGAGCTTCATATTCTCAACCACATCGGCCACCGAGTAGTGTCCCAAGGGTTTATCGATGAGTTGCACAGTGGAATCGAATGCCGAGTCGAGTTTCAATATCGGATTGTCGACCTTCTGCAAAGCCCTACGCACACTCTCACGGTGGAGCATCGTGGCGTTGGTCAGCACCGAAACCTTCGCATTGGGGCAAAGCTTATCCCTCAGAGCCACTACCCTCTCCACAATCTCCTCAAAGTGGGGGTGCATTGTAGGCTCTCCGTTACCTGCAAATGTCAACACGTCGGGTGGTGTACCATCGGCAATCATCTGTGAGAGTTTCTCCTCCAACATCCCAATCACTGCGTCTTTGTCGTTGAATCGTGGGCGTTGTCCACCGAGCGTCCATCCACACTCACAGTAGATACAGTTGAACGAGCAGAGTTTACAATCGGTAGGCAGGAGGTTGATACCCAACGAAAGGCCCAGCCTGCGTGAGTGCACAGGGCCGAAAATCATATTGTCATAGAGAATTGTCATGGGTATCTGTTACTATTTGCCACGAAGGTAGTGTTTTTTGCCAAGGTGAGCAAATTTTGTACCCCATTTACACACATTGGCACTCCTTTTGTCGCCAACTCTCCGTGTAATAAAACCTTTACCACTATGAACTCTTTTACATTTCGCAACACTCTGCGCCTCGCTCTTGTCTGTATCGCCTTCGGGTGCTATAACCTCTTTGCTGCCGAGCCAACCAAGAAAACCAAGCCCGACAACACTCCAACCTCCGACGTTGATTTGGAGCGCTACCAAGGGCGTTGGTATGAACTCGTACGCAAGCCACACACTTTTGAGAAGGGTATGAGCCACGTGGTGGCCACCTACACTCTGCGCCCCGATGGTAAGATTGATGTGGTCAACGAGGGTGTCAAAAAAGGTAAACCCAAGAGAGCCACCGGCAAAGCACGCACCACCGACACCCCCGGACAGTTGATGGTAACTTTTTTCATCTTCCCCGGTGAGTACAACATTCTCGAAGTGGGGCCCGACTACTCCTACTCGGTGGTGGGTGGAGGCAGCCCTAAATACCTCTGGGTTCTCTCCCGCACCCCTTCGCTACCACAAGAGACGATGGATGGCATCTTCGCTCGTTTGCGCGAGCGTGGCTATGACCTCTCGGACATCATTCTCGTAGAGCAAGAGCAGTAAACACAAACGGCTTCCCCAAAGGAAGCCGTTTTATATTTAACACTCATCACTTTCGGGAACTTAGAGCAATCCCTCCGAGCGGAAACTCACATAGCCACCCTTGCTCACAATAACGTGGTCCAGCAGGGCGATATCAAACAACTCCGCACAACTGCGCAAGCGAGCCGTAAAGACTTTGTCCTGCTCGCTGGGTTGCGGATTGCCCGAGGGGTGGTTGTGTACGACGATGATGGACTGCGCCACCTGTTCGAGTGCACGTTTAATGATTAGTTTACAGTCGGCCACCAGCGAGGTGCTACCACCCACCGACACCTTTCTGCGCTCCACGATGCGGTTGGATGAGCTCAAAAACAGCACCCACATCTCCTCGTGGGCAAGTCCACCTATCAGTGGAGTAAAGAGTGACACAATGTCGCTACAACTACTAATAACACACTGCATATCACCCTCGGCCACAGCAGCCCTACGGCCTAACTCAAATGCTGCCGCAAGGCGCACAGCACCATCCACTCCAAGCTCGCCCACACGGCGCAACTCGGCCGGCGTGCGGTGAGAAAGTTCGCCCACACCTGCCTCGGAGAGAATCTGCTCGGCCACATCAATAGCTTCTCCACCCTTGGGAGCACCAATCACAAGGCTCACAAGTTCGGCATCGGAGAGCCCTTCGGCACCTCTGGCCACCAGTCGTTGGCGTACCTGTTTGTCGGAAAGTTTTGTCATTTATTCTTACTCAACGAATCGTATTTTTCGAGAATAAAGTCGCCCATATCATCACTCAGCAATAGGCACGCTGTTTTAGCCGCACTCTGCTCGGCCTCCTTTTTGGTGGAGCCACGGCCACTACCGACCTTCAAATCGTCCACCAACACCCTCGACACAAAGGCCGGATGATGGGCCTCGCCATCACTCTCGGTGTGGAACTCGATGGTGCGTTTGCTCTTCTGACACCACTCAATCAAGCGGCTCTTGAAGTCGGTCTCGGCTGCCGGCACACTTTCGAGGTCGATATACTTGGGCAACAGTTGGTTAATCACAATGCGATTGACCACATCATAGCCCTTATCCAGATAGAGCGCACCAATGAGAGCCTCGAAGCAGTCGCCAAAGAGGTGTTTGTGTGCAGCGTTGCCCGACGAGTTATAGACAACCATCTTATCGATGCCCAGCTTCTCGGCCAGCGCATTGAGCGACTGTCGGCTAACAATCTTCGAGCGGGTTTTAGTCAGGAAACCCTCCGACTCGTGAGGATACTCTATGAACAAGTAGTCCGACACGATACCCTCCAACACCGCATCACCCAAAAATTCCAACCTCTCGTTGTTGATACTCTCGCCATTCTCCACCTTCACCGAAGCCGAGCGGTGCACAAGAGCAAGCTTGTAGAGCTCGATATTATCGGGCGTGTGGCCAAACATACGTTTGAAAGCGCGATAATACTCCCTATCCGCTCCCCAATGCAGGTGTATGAAACGACTAATACCCCCCATAGCCCTACACTTTCTTGATGAGTACCGTGGAGTTTTGGCCGCCAAAGCCAAAGGTGTTGCTCAGTGCATAGCGCACCTCGCGGTGCTGTGCCACACCCAACGTGAGATTCAGGCGGGGGTCAATCTCCGGGTCAAGCTCCTCTACATTGATGGTGGGAGGAATAACGCCTTTGCTAACCGCCAACACCGCAGCCAACAATTCAACAGCACCCGCACCTCCCAACAAGTGGCCGGTCATCGACTTTGTGGAACTGATGTTGAGCTTGTAGGCGTGCTCGCCAAAAACGCTCATTATACCCTTCAACTCGGCCAAATCACCCAGCGGTGTGGATGTTCCGTGGGTGTTGATGTAGTCCACCTCTTCGGGATTGATGCCTCCATCTTTCAGAGCCGCCTCCATTGCAAGCCTTGCGCCCGCACCCTCAGGATCGGGAGCCGTAACGTGGTGTGCATCGGAGCTTATACCACAGCCAACAATCTCGGCATAAATCTTGGCACCTCTCCTCACGGCGTGCTCATACTCCTCAACAACCAGAGCTGCACCACCCTCGCCCATCACAAAACCATCGCGATTCTTGTCATAGGGCCTTGATGCTGTTTCGGGACTCTCGTTGCGGGTTGAGAGGGCCATCATTGCATTGAAGGCTCCCAAACCAACAAACGACACCGCACTCTCCGAACCTCCGGTAACAACCACATCGGCACGGCCCAGACGAATTTGATCTACCGCCGAAATGATTGCGTGGGTGGAGGATGCGCAAGCCGACACGGTGCAAAAACCCGGGCCGCGATAGCCATATTTGAGCGAAATGTGGCCGGCAGCCATATTGGGCAGCATCTTCAAAATGAAGAAGGGGCTGAAACGTGGTGTTCCGTCGCTTTCACAATAGGACTGTATCTCGTTGTAGCTGGTGTTTATACCGCCGATACCGGAGCCCCAAATCACACCCACTCTGTCCTTATTAACCTCGCTCTGCTCCAATCCTGCATCAGCAACTGCTTGGTCGGCAGAGATGAGCGCATATTGAGTAAAGAGGTCGAGTTTACGTGCCTCCTTGCGGTCGAAGTACGCCTCGGTCATATAGTTTTTTATCAGTGCACCAAACTTGGTTTTAAGTTTTTCTGTATCAAAGGAGGTGATTGCCTGCACTCCGTTCACACCTGCTTCGAGGGCGGCAAAATACTCCTCCACGTTGTGGCCGAGCGGGTTTATCGTTCCCACGCCCGTAATCACTACTCGCTTTTGTTCCATAGTTCTTTATCTCTTTTATGGTTTGTTCCTCGCATCCTTCGGTCCACACTCCCGTAGGATACGTAGGAGATAGTGGAGTCTAAATAAAAAAAGGTAAAACAGGCCTGTTCAGCCACATTTTACCCCCATAAAATAAAGTTGTTGACCTCTCTTAGGCCAAGTGCTCTTCAACGTATTTGATAGCGTCGCCAACGGTCGAAATCTTCTCTGCGTCCTCGTCGGGAATCTGAATATCGAACTCCCTCTCGAAATCCATAATCAGCTCAACTGTGTCGAGCGAATCAGCACCCAAATCGCTGGCAAAACTTGCCTCGGGGGTGATGTCTTTAACGTCTACGTTCAGTTTGTCTTTGATAATCTCAACAACTTTCGATGCAATCTCTGACATAATTTATAGTTTTTAGTTTAACAATGTGTGGCTGTCTTTTCATTCCGCTCTACGCGAAAATCTTTGCAAAGATAGGTATTTTTCCCTAACTACGACAAATATTGTCCACTTTTTTACATCCCCACCACTCAAAACAAATGCCAAACTGCTGAATTACCGCACATTACACAAAACTTACCACTATGTCCAAAAGTGTCCAAACACAATTATTTCACCACCACATGTGCCTCTTTTGGCTATTCGCCGAAAAATATTTGGCCACAATGTGCGGTTAAACGGCTAATTATTTGTACCTTTACTCTCAACAAAAACACATTAAACATCCATACACTATGAACCTACTGCTGATCAGCAACTCAACCAATGCGGGCGAGGAGTATCTCCGCTATCCTCTCGCCCAAATCGCCCAGCATCTCAAAGGCATCAAAGAGGTTGCCTTTGTTCCCTATGCAGGCGTAACTTTCTCCTACGACGAATATGAGGCCAAGGTGCAGGCTCGCTTCAACGAAATAGGCATCCGTGTACACTCCGTACACCACGATCCCTCGCCCGCAGCCACCATCGCCGCAGCCGAGGCTATTGTTGTGGGTGGTGGCAACACCTTCCACCTTGTGAAGAATATGCACGAGCAGGGACTCATGGAGGCCATCCTTGCCAAAGTACAGGGCGGCACTCCTTATGTTGGTTGGAGCGCAGGTAGCAATGTGGCTTGCCCCACACTCTGCACCACCAACGATATGCCCATCGTACAGCCCGCATCGTTCAGCGCCATTGGTGCTATCCCATTCCAAATCAACCCACACTACCTCGATGCAAATCCCGAAGGACACGCCGGCGAAACTCGTGAGCAGCGCATCCTTGAATACATCGAGGCCAACAAGCAGATGTGGGTAGTAGGCCTGAGGGAGGGTTGTATGCTCCGCTATGTTGATGGTAAATTAGACCTCATCGGCCCTCGTCCGATGCGTATCTTCCACTACGGTATTGAGCCCTACGAGGTACAGGCCGGCGACAACCTCGACTTCTTGTTGAGCAAGTAGGCCCACATTTGTTAGACACACAAAGGGGCCTCGCTTGTGTGTGGCCCCTTTCAACTACCCACCCTACCTATTTCCACCATAAAACCAACAATACCGTGGCAAACACACTACGCATAGGTGCCGCAGGCGAAAAGGCCGCCACCGAGTATGTCCGCCATACGCTTGGTTACACCATTGCCGAACTCAATTGGCGTAGTGGCCACCACGAGGTTGACATCATTGCCATATCTTCCGATGGGCACTACCACTTTGTGGAGGTTAAAACCCGTGGTGTGGACTACCTCGTATCCCCCGAGGAGGCCATCACGCCTCGCAAAATCAACAACTTGGTACGCTCGGTCAATCACTACGTCGCACTCCACGAGATTCAAACCGAGGTGTGGATTGATTTCATTGGCGTTGTTATGCAGGACGACGAGGTGGTAAGCCTCAACTTCATCCCCGACATATCCAATCTGCATTGGTAACGTTTAATTGTCAACCGACAACCTCTGACACTTCTTCTGTCGCTTTGCGACAGTATCCACTCTACGATGCCACCAAGCACCGTTTTCAGTCAGTACCATCCCGCCCTTATCGTAGAGATGAGGATTTTCCCGTAGGGATAATTTTCCCATAGGGATAAGGATTTTTCACCTCTTTTTTCCACTTGACCTCACAACGGCAAAAAACAAAAAACTCTCAGGTATCTTGCGATACCCGAGAGTTTCTATCAAAGGTTTATCTCTCGATTGATTAAGCCTTCTTCGAAGCACCGGTCTTAACGGCCTGTACCTTTGCACCCGAAGTCTTTGCTGCGGCTGCTTTGGGAGCCTTAGGAGCAGCGGGTTTCTTTGCAGCAGGCTTCTTGGCAGCGGGTTTCTCTGCTTCCTCTGCGCCCTCTGCTACAACCTCAGCCTCCTCAACATTCTCCTTCTTTGCACCACGGCTACGGCGGGTCTTAGGAGCTGCTTTGGGAGCTACGCCCTCAACATAGGTCTCATTGAAATCTACCAACTCGATGATACACATCTCGGCAGCGTCACCCAGACGGAAACCGGTGTGAAGAATACGAGTGTAGCCACCGGGACGATCAGCAATCTTGGGAGCAACAGTGCGGAACAACTCTGCAGTTGCATATTTGTCTTTCAAGTAGCTGAAAACAACACGACGCTGGTGGGTGGTGTCCTCTTTCGATTTGGTAATGATAGGCTCAACAAATTTCTTCAGAGCCTTTGCCTTGGCCACAGTGGTCTCGATACGCTTGTGGAGAATAAGGCTGCTTGCCATATTCGACATCAGTGCTTTGCGGTGCGAAGCCTGACGACCAAGGTGGTTAACTTTCTTATTGTGTCTCATGTGTAAATGTTTCTTTTAGTGTGGTTAGTCCTTGTCCAACTTATAGACTGATACGTCCATTCCAAAGTGAAGATTCAACGATGCCAAAAGGTCATCCAACTCGGTCAGCGACTTCTTACCGAAGTTACGGAACTTCAACAAGTCGTTGCGGTTGTAACGAACCAAGTCGCCGATGGTATCAACCTCTGCTGCCTTCAAGCAGTTCAGAGCACGCACCGAGAGATCCTGATCCGAAAGTTTAGTCTTCAAGAGTTGACGCATGTGCAACAAGCTCTCGTCAAACTCCTCGGTCTGCGAAGTCTCCTCCATATTGAGAGTGATCTTCTCGTCCGAGAAGAGCATCAAGTGGTGGATGAGAATCTTGGCAGCCTCTTTCAAAGCCTCTTTGGGGTGAATCGAACCGTCGGTAGTAACCTCCAAGTTGAGCTTATCATAGTCGGTCTTCTGCTCTACACGATAGGGCTCTACCGAGTACTTAACATTGATGATAGGGGTGTGAATCGAGTCGATAGGCAGCAAACCGAACTCTGCATCAGCAGGACGGTTCTCCTCTGCGGGCACATAACCACGACCCTTACCGATGGTCAACTCAATGTTGAGTTTGGTATCGGGGGTGAGGTGGCAAATCACCAACTCAGGATTCAGCACTTTGAAGTTAGTCAGGAAGTTCGAAATGTAACCTGCAGTGAGTTCGGTCTGGCCGGCAACGTTGATTACCACCTTCTTGAAATCTGCACTCTCAACGGTGCGAATGAAACGCACCTGTTTGAGATTCAGCACAATGTCAATCATTCCTTCCATAACTCCGGGGATGGCGGCAAACTCGTGGTCGACACCTGCAATCTTCACGGTCGTGATGGCATAACCCTCCAACGAAGAGAGCAACACACGGCGCAAAGCATTGCCGATGGTCATACCGAATCCGGGCTCCAAAGGACGGAACTCAAACTTTCCGAACGTGGAGGTCGATTCGAGCATAATCACCTTCTCAGGTTTCTGGAATGCTAAAATTGCCATAATTACTTAATTAATTTTATGGTTGTTAAGTACTACTATTTCGAGTACAACTCGACGATCAACTGCTCCTTGATGTTCTCGGGAATGTCCTCACGCTCAGGACGCTGCAAGAACTTACCGGTCAAGGTCTCAGCATTCCACTCCAACCAGCTGTACTGGTTGCGGCGGCCTGCTACACACTCTACGATAGCCTCCAAGCTCTTCGATTTCTCGCGAACAGCAACAACGTCGCCTGCTTTGAGGCTGTACGAAGGAATGTTCACCACGTTGCCGTTAACGGTGATGTGGCGGTGCGAAACGAGCTGACGAGCAGCAGCACGGGTAGGAGCAATACCAAGACGGTATACTACGTTATCCAAGCGGCTCTCGAGCAACTTCAAGAGGTTCTCACCGGTAATACCACCCATTGCGGCTGCCTGATCGAAGGCGTTGTGGAACTGACGCTCCAACAAACCATAGGTGCATTTTGCTTTCTGTTTCTCGTTAAGCTGAGTACCATACTCAGAAACTTTCTTACGTTTGCGGTTCAGACCGTGCTGTCCAGCAGGATAGTTCTTCTTCTCGAGAACTTTGTCTGCACCGAAAATAGGCTCGCCAAATTTACGAGCAATTTTGCTTTTGGGTCCTATATATCTTGCCATAGGTTTTCTTTCTTTTTAATAAGTGTTACTAAAAACGTTAAGCTACTAATCTGCCTCCGCAATTATACGCGACGACGGTTAGGAGCGCGGCAACCGTTGTGAGGCAGGGGAGTAACATCGATGATCTCCATTACCTCGATACCAGAGCCGTGGATGGTACGGATTGCCGACTCACGACCCTGACCGGGACCTTTAACATACACTTTCACCTTGCGCAAGCCCAAGTCGTATGCAACCTTTGCGCAGTCTGCTGCGGCAGTCTGTGCTGCGTAGGGAGTGTTCTTCTTCGAACCGCGGAAGCCCATCTTACCTGCCGAGCTCCAGCTGATAACCTCACCAACACCGTTGGTAATGGTAATAATTACGTTATTGAAAGTCGAGTGTACAAAAGCCATACCGACTGCCTCAACCTTAACAACGCGTTTCTTAACTGTTCCTGGTTTCTTTGCCATAACTCTCTACTTAATTATTTGGTTGCTTTTTTCTTGTTTGCTACGGTCTTCTTCTTACCCTTGCGAGTACGTGCGTTGTTTTTGGTGCTCTGACCACGAACGGGAAGACCAAGACGGTGACGGATACCACGGTAGCAACCGATGTCCATCAGTCGT
>JAGBGK010000038.1 GCA_017936005.1 Tidjanibacter sp. | reverse complement strand
TCCATTTTCAATTTTCAATTACAAAATGCCCCTCAATGCCCTCCAAGAACTCCTTGCGAGTGCGGTCGTTCACGGGAGGTATGGTGCTCTGGGGCTGACCTTTCTCGTCCCTTGTCATACCGAAGAACAACTCGGCAATTTCGAGGCTCTTGTCCAACTCGTTCACAAGCTCCATACGTCCGTTGGGCAGTGCGAGCGAGTAGATGAGGTGCTCCAAGTACTGGAAGTTGTCCACCATCTCATCGGCGATGTAGTCCTGCTGACGGTCGGGGAAGGTGAAGAAGTAGTAGAGTTTTTGGGTGATGTCGTGGGCGAAATCCCTTGCGAGTGCATCGCCTTTGGCGGTGTCGCCTGCGGCATAGTAGGCGTCAATGTAGGAGAATGATTGGTAGCCGTGGGGCACCTGCGAGAAGGGAATCTCCTCCAAGCCTCGGTCGAGCACCTCCACAGCTTTCTCCTTTTCGCCACGGGCAGCCAACGCATCGGCCAGACGAGCAAAGCCGCCACGAATCTGGGTGGAGTTGATGTTGTAGCGTGAGAAGTTGTCGATATAGACACCCTCGTCCTTGATGTTGCCGTAGCGATAGACGTTCATAATGTTGTTGTAGAGAACGTCGGCATCCACACGTCCCATTGTGGCGATACTCTCCACGGGGGTTTTGATGGGCACCAGACGGTAGCCAAAGCCGTCGTATTGGAGGTAGTCCTGCAAGCCGAGGTTCTTCATTAGGGTGGGCTGCACAAAGTAGATGGGCCTCTTCCAGTCGAAGTGGGCCAAAAGGTCCAAAATCATCACCTCGGGCTTTTCGAGCGTGTTGCCCTTGATGTCCAGTTTGAGCGTGTCGAGCATAAGGTGTGCATCCTCGGGCTTGACAATGCCGGCAGCAATGGCGTTCTCCTTATTGACGGGCAGGGCGAGTTTATGTTGTGGCAGGAAGTCGAAGGCCATATCTCCGTAGTAGAGTTTGGTGCCTCGGGCCTCGCTGCGCACGATGTCCATAGCCTGACCAATGGGTACTCGGTAGTCAACCACATCCTCCACAAAGATATAGTCGTTGGCATACATATATTTCTCCTTCGGGAACGAGAAAGGCACGGGCTCCGAGTCGTTGTATTTGGACTTCATCTGCTCGATGTACCAACCGCCACCGAGGTAGCTCTGGTTCATAATCCTCACGTCGGGCCTCACACCCTCCACCTCCTGATTGTACCACATCGGGAAGGTGTCGTTGTCGCCAAAGTTGATGACTATGGAGTTGGGCAGTGCGGTGGAGAGATAGTTGTATCCCATATCCCTCATAACATAGCGGCCGCTGCGGTCGTGGTCGTCCCAGTTCTCGGCACAGAGAATCGTGGGGACGCTCATACATACCACCGTAGCCACCACAGCGGGTGCTTTGCTGTTCTTCTTCCACACCTTCGAGAGCCACTCCCACACGGCCACCACGCCCATACCTATCCACATACAGAAGGCATAGAACGAGCCGGCATAGACATAGTCCCTCTCACGAGGCTCCCCTGGGGGCGAGTTGAAATAGACCACCAACGCCACGCCCATCATAATGAATAGCCACATCACCACCGTGAAGTAGCGTGGGTTTTTGCCCAACTGCCACATCAGACCGATGATACCGAGGATGAAGGGGATGAAATAATACGTATTGCGGCCCTTGTTGTTTTTCATCGTGTCGGGCAGGTTGTCCTGCGGGCCGAGCATAGCCTCGTCAATGAACTTAATGCCCGACAACCACTGACCATCGGTAATCTCACCCACACTCTGGTTGTCGCTCTGACGGCCAACGAAGTTCCACAGGAAGTACCTCCAATACATAAAGTTGAGTTGGTAGTTGAAGAAATATCGGAGGTTTTCGCCAAAGGTGGGCACCTCGTATGCCTCGCCATTGTAGCGAATCTTCTTGCGGCCCTCCACTGCTCCCCACGACTTGTAGCCCTCAATGTGGGTGTCCTTGCTGGACCACATACGGGGAAAGAGCATCTTGAACTCGTCGGGGTACTTGTAGCCACCAACGGTCTGTTCGCCAACATACTTACCCTCATCGTTCACATAGTATTTCGTGCGGTAGGTTACGTCCGTGATGGGCGCAGCATACGACACGCCCGACAGGATGGGCTGTGCCTCATACTGCTCACGGTTGAGCAGATAGAGTAGGGCATAGGGATTGTCGGGGTGGTTGGAGTTCATCGGCGGATTGGCACTCGCACGGATGATTACCGAAGCATAGGACGAGTAGCCAATGAGGATGACCGTAAGGCACGTTACAATCAGATTGGCCAACTTTTTGCCCCTCTTCTGTGTGTACCAAATGGCCACTCCGAGCCCCACGAAAAGCAGGACAACATATATCGCAAAGCCCACATTTACGGGCGCACCTGCGCCATTGAGCATTCGGTCAAACCACGCACCAATCTGGGTGGTGTAGGGAATGATGATGGAGTTGATAAACAGAATGAGTACCCCACTCAGGGCGGTCATCTTCACAAGGCCCCAGGTGGTAACCTGTGGGGTCTTGCGGAAGTAGTAAACAAACACCAATGCGGGGATGGTCAGCAGGTTGAGGATGTGTACACCGATGGAGAGGCCCATAAGGTAGGCAATAAGTACAAGCCACCTCTCGTTACCCTTCTGGTCGGCCACGTTTTCCCATTTGAGAATGGCCCAAAAGACCACCGCAGTGAAGAGTGATGAGAGGGCATAGACCTCCGCCTCCACTGCCGAGAACCAAAAGGTGTCCGTGAAAGTGTAAGCCAACGCACCCACAAGGCCGGCACCCATAATGGTGATGAGTTTACCACCTTTGGGCTCCTCCTCCCTGCGGCACAACATACGGCGCACAATGTGGGTGATGCTCCACAAGAGGAACAGAATGGTGGCAGCCGCAGCCAGACACGAGGATATGTTGACCATCAGAGCCACCTTCTCCACGTTGCCAAAGGCAAATTGGGAGAAGAAGTTGGCAATCATCATAAAGAGTGGCGCACCGGGAGGGTGTCCCACTTCGAGTTTGTAGGATGTGGGGATAAACTCGCCACAGTCCCAAAAACTTGCGCTGGGCTCGGTGGTGAGGATATAGACCACGGCAGAGATGGCAAATGTGAGCCATCCGAGTAGGTTGTTTATTCGATTATATTGCTTCATACTTCTTTCAAACGTATTAAATGACATATAATTTTGCAAAGTTAAAAAAATAATGAGTATTTTTACAACCTCAAACAACTATAAACACAACACTATGGATACAAAGTTGATGCTATATAACACTCTCACACGCCGAAAAGAGGTTTTCACACCTCTCAACGAGGGCCGTGTGGGTATGTATGTTTGCGGTCCTACGGTCTATGGCGACCCCCACTTGGGACACACTCGCCCCGCAATTACCTTCGACCTGCTGTTCCGCTACCTCACATCGCTGGGCTACAAGGTGCGCTATGTGCGTAACATCACCGACGTGGGCCACCTCGAACACGATGCCGATGAGGGTGAGGACAAAATCAGCAAAAAGGCTCGCCTCGAACAACTCGAACCTATGGAGGTGGCGCAGTACTACACCAACCGCTACCATACCTTTATGGATAAGTTGGGCGTTCTGCCTCCCTCGATTGAGCCACACGCCAGCGGCCACATCATCGAACAGATTGCCCTCGTGCAGCGCATCCTCGATGCAGGCTATGCCTACGAGAGCAACGGCTCGATTTATTTCGACGTAACCAAGTACAACGAGAAATTCCACTATGGTAAACTCTCCGGCCGTAACCTCGACGACGTGCTGGTTGGTACCCGTGAGATTGACGGCCAGAGCGACAAGCGTAACTCCTACGACTTTGCCCTCTGGAAGAAGGCACAGCCCGAACACATTATGCGTTGGCCCTCGCCGTGGAGCGATGGTTTCCCCGGGTGGCACTTGGAGTGTACGGCGATGAGCACCAAATACCTCGGTGAGCAGTTCGACATCCACGGTGGCGGTATGGACCTTATGTTCCCCCACCACGAGTGCGAGATTGCCCAATCGTGCGCTTCGCAGGGCAACGACTCGGCCCGCTATTGGATGCACAACAATATGATTACCATCGGTGGCCAGAAGATGGGTAAGTCGCTGGGTAACTTCATCACCCTCGAACAACTCTTCAATGGCACCCACGACAAACTCGAACAGGCCTATTCGCCTATGACCGTGAGGTTCTTCATCCTCCAAGCTCACTATCGCTCCACCCTCGATTTCTCCAACGAGGCGTTGAAGGCGGCCGAGAAGGGCTACGAGAGGCTGATGAAGGCTGTGGAGGCTTTGGATGGTTTGAAGGCCTCGGAGAGTTCGAGTGTGGATGTTGCCGACCTGCGCACACGTTGTGAGGATGCTATGAACGACGACCTCTCGTCGCCTATGGTCATCAGTGCACTATTTGATTGGGTGCGCATCATCAACCAGATTGCCGCAGGCGAGCAGACCATCAGTGCCGACGACTTGGCCGAACTGAAACGTGTGATAAACCTCTATGTGTTTGACATTCTTGGACTTCGCAACGAGCGTGCAGAGGGTGCCGACGATAAGATTGCACCCCTGATGGAGATGATTCTCGAAATTCGTCGCAATGCGAAAGCCAACAAGGATTGGCCCACTGCCGACCTCATCCGTAACCGCCTTGGCGAGGCTGGTATCCGTGTTAAGGACAACAAGGACGGTTCGGTAGATTGGGAACTTATTTAGCAGTCAGCCGACATAAAAAAAACAAGGAGCGAATTAATCAATTCGCTCCTTTGTTTTAGTTCTTGTGCGTCATAATGTCAAGAATCATCTTGTCCGTTTCGAGCATACCCCGTGAGCCAATGCTTGTGAGGTTGAGAATCGAACGGTCCACATCGTCGTCCACAATACCCTCATAGGAGGTGACGCAGTGGTGTTCAATGGCCATCGTGGCTGCCATAACAGCCGTGGATACCGCACTCGACAGTTTGAGCGCACAGCTCGGCTTGGCTCCGTCGCAAATCATACCCGTAAGCGTAGCCACCATATTCTTCACAGCCATAGCGACCTCCTGGTAGCCCCCACCCATCAGGTATGTAATGCCACAACTCGAACCCGTTGAGGCCACCACACAACCACACAGGGCCGACAATCGTCCGAGGCTCTGTTTGATGTAGATGGCGGTGAGGTGGGAGAGAATGAGAGCACGCGCCATCTGCTCCTCACTACACCCCATATCCTCGGCGTACACCACCACGGGGAGGGTGGAAACAATACCCTGATTGCCACTGCCCGAGTTGCTCATCACGGGTATCTTGGCACCGCCCATACGAGCATCGCACGCAGCCGATGTGTAGGAAATCATATGCGAGAGAGGGGTGTCGCCGATGATGTTTTGGCCCAGAGGTGAGTTTTGCAGAGTACGTCCCAAGCAGTGACCCCACTCGCCACGCAACGACTCGTCGGCGGCAGCCTTGTTGAGCCTGCGGGCTTCGAGGATGAACTCCAACTCCTCCAACGGACTCTCGGTGGCATACTCCCACACGGTGCGCAGATTGAGCAAGAGGGGCTTGTTTTGCACAACCTCTTTTGCCTCGGTATGCTTGGTGGCGAGCAACTCGCCATTGCGCTCGATGTGGACAAAGTTGGTGTGTGCACCCGAGATTATGGCGGTGGCTTTGTTACCCTCGCCCTCGGCCACAACCTCAATGTAGAGCATATCGCAACCGCCCTCTTTGAGTGCCACAGTGATACGTCCTTCGTCAATCATAGCCCTGCCTTTGGCAACGGCTTCGGGGCACACATCACGCAACACTTCGAGTCCATACTCGCTCTTGCCCACCACAGCACCCAGAGCGATGGCGATGGGCAGGCCAATCATATCCGTACCGGGGATGCCCACACCCATAGCGTTTTTGAGCACATTTGGGCTGAGCAGCACGGTGATTTTTTCGGGCAAGAGGCCGAGAGTTTCGGTGGCTCGTGCCGTACACAGCGACACGGCAATAGGCTCTGTACACCCCATTGCGGGCACTACCTCTTGTTGTATGAGGGCCTTGATGGCCTTGCGACACTCTGTGGATAACATATTGTGTGATGTTTGGTTGCTTTTTGATTGTGCCAAAGGTACGAAAAGAAAACGGAAATTTGTATATTTGTCCATTCAAATAAACCATTAGACTATGAAATACGCACTTATTTCCACCGAAAAGGGTGATATGAAGGTTGAGCTCTACGAGAAAGAGACCCCCATCACCGTTGACAACTTTGTGAAACTTGCCACTTCTAGGTTCTACGACGGCCTCACTTTCCACCGCGTCATTCCCGACTTTGTTATTCAGGGCGGTTGCCCCATTGGTAACGGAGCAGGTGGCCCCGGCTACACCATCCCTTGCGAAACCTCGGCCGAGCGTCAGTACCACGATAGGGGAGTGCTCTCGATGGCCCACAGGGGTAGGAACACGGGTGGCTCGCAGTTCTTCATCTGCCACAACCGTATGAACACCCAGCACCTCGATGGTGTCCACACCTGCTTTGGTAAGGTTGTGGAGGGTGTGGATGTGATTGACGACATCCGTCCCAGCGACCTCATCTTCTCCATCACCATTAGCGAGGAGTAAATTAGTTTGGGAGTTAAGTAGAGTTAATTTATAGTGCGCCGCAGGCACCATAATTTTCAATTTTCCATTTTCAATTTTCCATTTAATTTTTTCTTTCTGCCCCTTTAAGTTACAAACTATGAAACGTCTTTCAACTGCAATCTTCGCCCTGCTGTGTACCCTTACGGTGTCGTTTGCGCAGGAGCCTACCAAACTATTCTCGCCCGAGGTGCACCCCGACGGTAGTGTTACGTTTCGCTACACCTCCTCCAAGGCCGAGAGTGTCAAGGTGGTGGGAGATTTTGTGCGCCGTCCGCTCTCTATGACCAAGGGCGAAAAGGGGGTGTGGAGTGTAACCACCGAGCCGCTCCCCAGCGAACTCTACCACTACCGCTTCAATGTGGACGGACGTATGGTTATGGACCCCAACAACCTCTACGTCATCCGCAACGTGGCCGATTTCTACCCCTATTTCATTGTGGGTGGCGGTAAGGCCGACGACTATATGGTCCATAACGTGCCCCACGGCACACTCTCCAAGGTGTGGTACCCTTCGCCCACGCTGGGTATGGATAGGCGTATGAGCGTCTATACCCCTGCGGGCTACGAGAAGGGTAAGGGCCGCTATCCTGTGTTGTACCTCCTCCACGGAATGGGTGGCGACGAGGATTGCTGGCAGGAGTTTGGCCGTGCTGTGCAGATTCTCGACAACCTCATTGCCGAGGGGCGTGCGGTGCCAATGATTGTGGTTATGCCCAATGGCAACACTGCACACAAGTCTGCGCCGGGCCAGAGCGACGAGGGTATGTATAAACCCTATTTTGGTGGTTCTATGGATGGCTCCTTCGAGAGTTCCTTTGGCGACATTGTGCGCTATGTGGAGAGCCACTACCGTGTGGTGCGCAAGCCATCTGCTCGTGCCGTTGCGGGCCTTTCGATGGGTGGTGGCCACTCGCTGTGCCTTGCGGCCAACAACCCGGGGATGTTCGACTACGTGGGCCTCTTTTCGCCCGCAGTGAAACCCCGTATGGAGTCGCCCACCTATGAGAACTTGGAGTCCAAAATCGCTGCAATGTTTGCCAAGAATCCCAAACTCTTCTATGTTGCCATTGGCGATGACGACTACCTTATGGAGGAGAACGTGGAGTTTCGCCGTATGTTGGAGGAGAAGGGCTACCCACACCACTATAACCTCACCGATGGAGCCCACAAGTGGAACGTCTGGCGCGACTATCTGGTGGACCTGCTACCGCGACTTTTCAAATAAAAAAGCAAAACAGCCTACGAGATTTCGTAGGCTGTTTTGCTTTTTAGCCGTTAGCCATTAGCCATTAGCCATTAGTGGCTTTACAGACCCCTCCCCGTGCGGGGAGGGGT
>JAGBGK010000037.1 GCA_017936005.1 Tidjanibacter sp. | reverse complement strand
TCTTCAAGGCCGTACAACCCGACACATCCAAAGAGGTGAGTTGGTTATCTCGGCAATACAAATACTCCAACGCCGTGCAACCCGACACATTCAAAGAGGTGAGTTGGTTATATGCGCAATACAAATTCACCAACGACGTACAACCCGACACATCCAAAGAGGTTAGGTGGTTATTTTTGCACCTCAACAACTCCAACGCCGTACAACCCGACACATCCAAAGAGGTGAGTTGGTTATTTTTGCATTCCAACCTCTTCAAGGCCGTACAACCCGACACATCCAAAGAGGTGAGTTGGTTATCTTCGCACCATAAACATCTTAAAGATTTCATTCCCGCAAGACTGCCGGAACCTTGAAGATTATTATTTATCAAATTGATATCAACTCCATAACTCCACGTATTACTGTTTGCATCATAATAAATGTACCAATCTGAAACACCATACCACTTCTCAATGGGTTTATCGGAGCACCAATTATCGTTACGGGTCCAATTATCGCCGCCCGTGTCGTGGTAGAACTGGATGAGTATATCTCGCTCGTCGGCGGCAATCATCTTGGTATCGCCATAGAGAGTTTGGCCGTCCACAACCACATAGGCACGGTAGTAGCACGGCAGTTTGGAAGGCTCAATCTCAGCCACATAGGTACCAGATGTGGTGGCCACAACCGAACTGCGGCTATCGTGGATATTGGGAGTTTTTCCGTTGGAGGTGTAGCAAATGCCCACCTCTGGATTGGCGAGTCCCTCGCCAAGCAGCACATCAACCTTCACCTTATAGGTGCCTTCACTGAGCTTTTCGTAGTCGCCCGTAGCAACACCCGGCAGCACAAATTCACGAGTGTTGGCCACAAAGGTGCGGTCTTGCGAGGCCGAATAATAGTATGCCTTATAGTAGTAGGTGCGTCCCATCTCCAAGCCGGAGCACTTGGCTTCAAAACTACCACCCATACCAACAGCAGCCCTGCCCACAGAAATGACGTGCATAGCAGTGGGTTCATCCGACACATAGAGGCCAACATAGTCACCTGCACTCAATTCGCCCGTGATAGCACCATGTAACGTAACACTCTCCTCGGCAATGTTCACCTCGGCTTGGGCTGTACGCAAAGCCATCAGGGTAGCCTCAATGGCCTTCTCGTGTACAGCAGCCTCTTGGGAACGTCTATCCAACCCATTAACAACACCATCCACGGTGCCATTTATAATTTGCTCTGCCGCTATTTGGCCAAGACCTTTGCCAATGCTACCAAGAGCATTGCCCGCAAAATTCAAAGCCGCCGCAGGAGTTTCGAAGTGTTGGGTGTGGGTGCCGTCGCTGTGCATCAGGTCCGTAGCCATTGCCAACTGCATCGCCCCTCCAACAAAACCGGCCGCTCCTGCAATCATAAGCGTCGCTCCCATCACCACATTCGCACCGGGAACCAGCATCGCACAGCCAACCAACATCGAGAATGCTCCACCCCAAAAACCGAAGCTACCCTGCATAAAATTAACACCACCTTTGGCGTAGTTCGCTATCTCTTGGGCACTCGCTGCTCCACCCGACGTTCCCCCAGAGCGGGTAACACCACCCAACGAAGACCAATAGGTTTCGAGGTTGACACCTGCGTCAACATTGGGTGCTACCGAAAATGTACCATCCTCGGCAATGACTATCATATCATAGAGGTTGCCACGCACGTTCTCCACGTAGACACTCTCATTATTAATATTATAGTACTCCGGTATTCCTCGTTTGTCGAAAACAACATATTCGAAATGTTCCGTATCACTCTCGCTATCATAGGTGTAGGTATACATCCATTCGGGCAAGCCTTCATCGTTGTGATCGTAGAGGATGAAGGTGTCGTCGTTGTAGACCACCTCGTCAAACTCTCCAAAATCGGCAACAATGCTCTTAAACTGTTCTTCCTCCTCTACATTCGGGGCTTCGGAAGAGGGAACAAATGTACATCCCACGAAAAGGGAAATTGCACCAAGCAGAAAAAATTGACAGAAACTCTTCATATTCAAAATAATTACAAGACGGGCAAATTTAATAATTTTTTTCCGTACCTTTGTCATAAATGGCAAACGAAAAGCACATAACTCTCTCCGAATTACTCGCCGACGTGCGTCGCACGTTGGCCGAGAGGTTTCCGTTGGGGGTGTGGATATGTGCCGAAGTGGGCGAAATAAAGGAAAATCGCTACTCGGGACACTGTTATATGGAGCTTATCGAAAAGGGCGACAACGACGGCACGCCCAAAGCCAAAGCATCCGCTGCCGTGTGGAGGAGTCGGTGGGGTATGCTCTCGGCCCACTTCCAAGCAGCCACAGGCTCGCCACTTGCGGCCGGTATGAAGGTGCTCCTCAAAGTGAGCGTTACGTTCCACGAGTCCTATGGACTATCGCTCGTGGTGAACGACATCGACCCCGCATACACCATTGGCGAGCAGGAGCAGCGTCGTCGGCAAACCATCGAGCAGTTAACCGCCGAAGGGGTCATTGACCTCAACAAAACCCTTGATTTTCCCACTGTCATTCAGCGTATTGCGGTCATATCATCCGCCACAGCCGCAGGCTATCAGGACTTTATGAACCACCTCTCCGCCTCGCCCTATCGCATTGAGGCCACCCTCTTTGAGGCCATTGTGCAGGGTGCGGCTGCCGAGCAGAGTATCATTGACGCACTCGGTCGTGTGGCCGATAGTGAGGAGGAGTTCGACGCTGTGGCCATATTGCGTGGTGGTGGCTCTCAGAGCGACCTCGGTTGTTTCAACGCCTATCCCCTATCGGCCCACATTGCACAGTTTCCGCTCCCCGTACTCACGGGCATTGGCCACGACAAGGACACCTCCGTTGCTGACCTTGTGGCCCACACTGCCCTGAAAACCCCCACGGCTGTTGCCGACTTTTTGGTAGAGCGCATCACGGGTTACCACTCGGAGGTTGAATATGCCTACGAGCGTATCCTCACCGCCTCCTCTGCCCTACTCGAAAGTCATCGCACACGCTTGGAGCGCAACAACGCCCTTGTACACACCCTTGCCGAGGGGCTACTACGCCGTATGGAGGTACGACTCGAAAGGGCTTCGGTGGAGTTACACCACAGCGTAGCCCGCCTCATAGAGGCCCACAAGGCACGTTTGGAGCGTGCCGAAGTCAAAGTGGAGGCCTCCTCGCCACAGCGTATTTTGGCAATGGGTTTTTCGGTAGTACGCCAAGGTGGGCGTGCGCTCACATCGGCAGACAACATCGAGGTGGGCAATAGTGTAGAAATAGTTTTTGCCGACGGCAAGGCGACGGCAACCATTACGGACAAAACAAAATAAGAATACAACAATATGGACACAGAGATGACTTACAGCCAAGCCCTCAGCGAGTTGGAGGGCATATTGAAGAGTTTCGATAGTGGCGAGGCCGACATCGACACTCTCTCCGCGCAGGTGGCACGCGCCACCGAACTCATAACCTTCTGTCGTGAGCGACTCCTGAAAGTGGAGGAAGAGTTAAAAACATCCAACTAAACAAGTTAGTCCCACCAGCCAAATGGTGGCAACCTACACAAAACAAGCGCCCCAAGACATCTCGGGGCGCTTTTCATATTCTATTCAGAGGTTTTATTACTTCTTGCTAAACACAAACTGTGAGCTAATCTCACGATAGTTGTGTACCCTCTCGATAACATCGGCCAGCATATCGGCAACACTCAACACGGTGAATTTGGAGGTGTCCTTGTCGGCACGCAAAGGAAGGGTGTCGGTAACGATAATCTCCGTGAGTGCGCTCTCGGCAATGCGCTCATAGGCAGGGCCACTCAACACGGGGTGGGTAATCACCGCCCTGACGCTTGCTGCGCCCATATCCATAAACATACCGGCAGCCTTGGTCAACGTACCAGCCGTATCAACCATATCGTCGAAGATGATAATATCGCGGCCCTTAACCTCACCAATGGCGGTCATAGTACCCACAACATTGGGCCTCTCTCGGTGCTTGTGGCAGATTACCAACGGAGCCTCCAAGTAGGAAGCATAGCTGTTTGCCCTCTTTGCGCCACCGATATCGGGAGTTGCAACCGACAAGTTTTCCAAATTGAGTTTCTTGATATAAGGTACAAAAACCTTCGAGGCATAAACGTGGTCAACAGGAATATCGAAGAAGCCCTGAATCTGGTCGGCGTGAAGGTCGATGGTGATAACCCTATCGCAACCTGCGGCCGACAGAAGGTTTGCAACCAACTTGGCACCGATGGGTACCCTGGGACGATCCTTGCGGTCCTGACGTGCCCAACCAAAATATGGCATCACGGCAACAACCATATGAGCCGAAGCCCTGCGTGCTGCGTCAATAGTCAGCAACAGCTCCATAAGGTTCTCTGCTGGTGGAGGAGTCGACTGTACGATAAAGACAGTACAGCCACGAATACTCTCGTTGAATGCAGGTTGAAATTCACCGTCGCTGAATCGGCTGACGGTTAGGTTGCCAAGTTCTACACCGTAACTCTTGGCAATCTTTGCAGCCACAGCCTCCGAGCCGGAACAAGCAAAGATTTTAAGTTTATGTATAGCCATTGTATGTTTTTGGGTTAATTGTTTCGCAAATTTAGGACCTATTTACAAAATTTCCAATTTTACTCTGCCGTTTTATCAACATTTACCAAACAATCTGCAATAAAACCGAGAATTTCCTCCCTGCCACGCCCTTTCGATGACGAGGTTGCAAACATTGGAGGTAGCTCCTCCCACCACTCCGAGAGTGCCTTGCGATAGGCTTCTATGTTGAGATTTGTCTGGCGTTGGCTCTGCTTGTCGGTTTTGGTGAACACCACTCCGAAGGGCACACCCTCACGTCCCAGCAGTTGCATAAAGTCGAGGTCTATCTTCATCGGAGCGTGCCTACTATCGACCAGCACGAAGAGGAAATAGAGTCCTTTGGCCTTGGTAACATAGTCGGTAATGATGGTTGCAAACTCCTTTCTGACGCTCTGCGAGGTACGGGCATAGCCATAACCGGGTAGGTCCACCAGCCACCACTTCTCGTCGCACAAGAAGTGGTTGATTAGTTTGGTCTTACCGGGAGTAGCCGACACTTTGGCTATCTTACTCTCGGTGAGCATATTGACAAGCGACGACTTACCCACATTACTCCTACCGATGAAGGCAAATTCCGGCTTGCCGTGGTCGGGGATTTGTGATAGTTTCGAGCTACTGAATTTGAATACTGCTTTCATACACAATCAAAGCCTTCGTTATTTGGCACACAAAGGTACAAAATTGTTTCGGGATTTCCTCACACCACGCCCCATTGGGCAAGGATTTTGCAGTGAGGAGAGAGTAGTTCAACACCAAAAAGTCATTACAAGTCATGAAAAAATCACTCATTATCATCGGCATAGCCACCGTTGTTGTTCTGGCTGCCGTACCCACCCTGAGGGCCATCCGCACATCCTCTGTTCCCACAGAAGCACCTGCCGACCAGCGACACGAAAAAGAGTTGAGCGAGAAGCACCGTGAACGCATAGCCAAGCGTAAGGCTCGCCAAGCCGCCTACGAGCGTTTCATCGACTCCACCGTACTCTCCCACAACTTCATCTTCTACCCCTCGATGTTCAACGTGGAGCCTGCCGGCGGCAGTCATCTCATCAGCAACCCCAATGCCGAACTTGCCATCTACTCCGATTGGGCCGACATCTGCCTACCCTACTATCGAGGTTTCACCCCACCCTACCGCATCTCGGTGGTCAACACCGTGATAACCACCCTTAACGGCTACACCACCGTACAGACCGACGATGGGTGGACTGTAACATTTGACTCGTGGCTCTACTCCGGAAACGAATACACCTTCACACTCAACATCTACTCCTCCACGGGCGGCGCGCAACTGCAAATGAGTTCCAACTTCTACCCCACCACAACCTATTGGGGCTCCATTAGCGCAGTACGATAGCAAATAAAACAAAACAATGCGGCTCCCAATTGGGAGCCGCTACTATTCACTGATTACTTATTACTGACAACTGATTACTAATTCTCCTATGCCCGTTGGGAGAACCCAACCAATTCGGCCCTCCTTATTCTTCTTGTCGTGGCCCATTGCCGCCCAAAGTTCATCTTCGGGTAGGTCCACCGAAGTTGGTAGGTCATAGTGTTGCAAGACCGCAACAATGCGCTGATAGTCGTTCTGCGTGAGAAGCCCCCCATTGAGCGATTTGGCAGCCACATAGGCGAGTCCAATGGCCACCGCCTCGCCGTGGGTGTACTCCCTCGTAAGGCTCTCGATGGCGTGAGCAAGGGTGTGTCCGAGGTTGAGTTTTTTGCGTTCACCACTCTCCAACAAGTCCCTCTGCACAACTGCACATTTGACAGCAGCAGCACGTCGTACCACCTCGCCAAACAACTCGTCATTACCAGCAAGGCTCTCAATATTGTTCTGCTCGCAGAGCGCAAACAAGGCAGCATCACCGAGGATAGCGGTCTTGATAACCTCCGCCATACCCGAGCGCAGTTCCCTGTGGCCCAACGTGGAGAGCAAGTTCACATCGCATACGACCCACCTTGCTGGTGCAAAGCACCCTATCATATTCTTATAACCCCCGAAGTTCACTCCGCACTTGCCGCCAATGGCTGCATCCACCTGCGCAAGCAGCGTGGTGGGTACAAGGCCAAAACGAATACCACGCATATAGGTTGCAGCCACAAAACCCACAAGGTCTGTGGTAATACCACCACCTATGCCGAGCAGAAAAGTATTTCTGTCTGCACTCTTCTCCACCAAGCAGCTCCAAATCTTCGCTGCGGTGTCGATGGTTTTGGCCTCCTCGCTTGCATCCACAACAAAGAGTTCCTCCACGCCCAAACGGTCGCAAAGGTGGCGCACATTGCGGTCCACAACAGCCACCACCCTACCCTCAGGTAGTAGCGTAGGGAGCAGTTCCTCCACCTTGCCCACGTGGATTTCGCTCACAAGAGTGTGTGAAAACTCAATTTTCAACTCTTTACACATAAAAAAGTCTATCTTTATTTACTACAAAGGTAGTACAAAACGGCATAATTTACTACCTTTGTAGCCGTAAAAATAAAGAGAACACAGATAAAGAAGATGCAAAAACTACGCAACATCGCAATTATCGCACACGTTGACCACGGTAAAACCACCCTCGTGGACAAGATGATTCTGCAAGCCAACCTCATCCGCAATCAGGAGGCTAGCGGCACTCTCGTGCTCGACAACAACGACCTCGAAAGGGAGAGGGGTATTACCATTCTGTCGAAAAACGTGTCGGTAATCTACAAGGACTACAAGATTAACATCATAGACACCCCCGGCCACTCCGACTTTGGTGGAGAGGTTGAGAGGGTGCTCAACATGGCCGACGGCGTTATTCTGTTGGTGGACGCCTTTGAGGGTACTATGCCCCAGACACGTTTTGTGTTGCAGAAGGCACTCGCATTGGGAAAGAAACCCATCGTGGTTGTAAACAAGGTAGATAAGCCCAACTGCCGTCCCGACTATGTGTATGAGCAGGTTTTCGACCTTATGTTCTCCCTCGATGCCAACGAGGAGCAGTTGGACTTCAAGGTCATCTACGGTAGTGCAAAGCAGGGGTGGATGTCCCACACCTACAAGGAGAAAACCAACACCATCACCCCTCTGCTCGACACCATCATTGACGAAATCCCCGAGCCCGAGAAGGTGGAGGGTACTCCCCAGATGCTCATCACCTCGCTCGAATACTCGCCCTACTTGGGCCGTATTGCTGTGGGCAAACTCACTCGTGGCACCTTGCGTGCGGGTATGAACGTAACGCTTGCAAAGCGTGATGGCAAGACACTCGTCAAGAGCAAAATCAAAGACCTGATGGTGTTTGAGGGCCTCGGCAAAGCCAAAGCCGAGCAGGTGGAGTGTGGCGAGATTTGTGCACTCGTGGGCATTGACGGCTTCGAGATTGGCGACACCATTTGCGACTTCGAGAACCCCGAACCACTGCCTCCCATCACCATTGACGAGCCCACTATGAGTATGCTCTTTACCATCAACGACTCGCCCTTCTTTGGCAAAGATGGTAAGTTTGTTACCAGCCGTCACATCAAGGAGCGTCTGGACAAGGAGTTGGAGAAAAACCTCGCACTGAGGGTTAAGCAGGGCGATAGTGCCGACAAGTTTATTGTCTATGGCCGTGGTGTGTTGCACCTCTCGGTGCTCATCGAAACGATGCGACGTGAGGGTTACGAGTTGCAGGTAGGCCAGCCCAAGGTGCTCTTCAAGGAGATTGACGGCGTGAAGTGTGAGCCTGTGGAGGAGCTTACCATTGACGTACCCGATGACTACTCAGGCAAGGCTATTGAGCTTGCCACCAAGCGTAAGGGTACGTTGCGCAATATGGAGTCGCGCAACGAGCGCACAAGGCTCGAATTTGACATCCCTTCAAGGGGTATCATCGGTCTGAGGAGCAACCTCCTGACTGCCACCGCAGGCGAGGCCATTATGGCTCACCGTCTGAAAGGCTTTGAGCCCTACAAGGGTGAGATTGAGATGCGTTCGGTGGGCTCGTTGGTAGCGATGGAAACCGGTCAGGCCTATGCCTATGCGTTGGGCAAGGTGCAGGATAGGGGCCGTTTCTTTGTGGAGCCCGGCGACGAAATCTACTGCGGTCAGGTGGTTGGCGAGAACACTCGTGACAACGACATTTGCCTCAATCTGACCAAGAGTAAGAAGCTGACCAATATGCGTGCTAGCGGCTCGGACGAAAAAATCATCCTTGCTCCTGCTGTGAAGTTCTCGTTGGAGGAGGCACTCGAATACATCCGTGAGGACGAGTATGTGGAGATTACGCCCAAGTTTATGCGTATGCGTAAAATCCTGTTGAGCGAGATTGACCGCAAGCGTGCCGAAAAGGCCCAGCAGCAACAATAGGTTACACTCCTATAAAATAAAATCGCAGGTTACTTCCGAGGTAACCTGCGATTTTATTTGAGGCAACGCCACTCGCAAGGAGTGTAACGCCACCCTAAACATCAGTGTTTGTGTCCTGCGTGATTGTGGTCGTGACCTTTGTGGTCGTGATTATGGCCTTTGTGGTCGTGCTCTTTACACTCGCCCTCGCAGCCTTTCACAACACGCACGTCAATCTTCTCCAAAGCCTCTGCGAGCGCAGCCTCGTTGGTCTTGCGGGGGTCATAGGTAACGGTCACAGCTTTGGTGGGAACGTCAACAACCACATCCTTCACACCCTTCTTGAAAGGAATAACATCCAAAATCTTCTTGGCACAATTCTCACAATCGAGGTTGGTGGCGAAGGTTACGGTCGCCCTATTCTTCACCTCTTTCTTCTGCTGTGCACACACTGCACCCACACCGATAACGAGGGCCAGCATCACGACAAACAATCTTTTCATAGTCTTAATTAGGTATTAGTATAAATTAAATCTTGCACCAATGTAGAACTTCCTACCCATCAGCGGACCCCACACCACCGACGAGTTGAAGTCGGGCGAGAAGGGTTTGTCGGCTGCAATAATTGGGTTGTGTTGCATATAGTTGAGTATGTTCTCGCAACCGACGTAGATGTCCCACTGTCCAATGCGGTGGCTCACCTGTCCGTAGAACATAGGATAGATGGGCGAATAGTCGGCAGCCAAAACATTTCCGTCAAGTGCAGGCAACCTCATAGGGCCGTTGAGTTGGGCCGTAAAGTCGAACACCCAACGGCGGAACTTGGTAGCATATTGAACATTCACAAGGCCCTTGAACTTACCCACCAAAGGTCGGTCAACAAGGTGCTTAACACCCTCCCACTCTTTGGTTATCTTCGAGTCGGTATAGCGGAACGTGGTAAATATGTCGAGTCCTTCGAGGGGAGTCCACTGCACATCCACCTGCCAATTGTTCGCAAAGGCGGGGCCATCAAGGGCGTAAAGGCAGATGCTATTATCAGCCCTTTCTTGGTCGGCCAACACCGCATTGGAAAAACGGGTGTGGAAATAGTCGAGACTAACCGTGAGGTCGTTGTAGTCCACAAGGCTCAACGTGTGAGTGAGGCTTGCACCCATAGTGGCTGCCTTCTCAATATCCTCGCCCGTCTGCAAGGTATTGACAATGGTGCGGTTGGTGCCGAGCATCCAGATATTGTCCGTGAAGGGCATAACCCTGCGCGAGCCCAAACCTGCCGAAGCCCTCAAAGCGGTCTGCTCGGTGAGGTTATATCGAAGGTGCATACGAGGAGTGAGCAAAAACTCGCTCTCGGTGGCTATCGACTCGCCCGACTCGCTCACACCACCGGGGATGGTCGAAAGGTCGCCCCTCACGCCTGCCACCAACGAGAACTTATCCTTTATGTTATAGGTATATTCCGCAAACACTCCCGGCTCCAACACATCCATATAGTTTTGGAGTGGCAGGGCGGTTTGCACCACATCCTCCTCCACGTGGCGCACCCACATCGAAGCACCTGTGGTGAGGTAGGAACGTCCCGTAAAGTAGTGTTGGTAGGTCAGATTACCCCACACGGATTGTTCCAACCCGTTGTAGGTATTACGACCAAAGTAGGAGTCCATTGCGAAGTTATCCATATCCATCACAAAGGCTACGCTGGAACGAGCCTCCTCCTGGTTTTCCTCATCCCACACTGCTGCGCCAACGGGTTTACCCACCTTCAAGTAGGCATTAAGGCCTCGGTTGTGCATATCGGAGCCATAGGTTTGTGGCTTCTCGCTCACGAGTTGGTCATACATCGTCTTGTGGTCATAGCCCATCTGACCACCCTCACGGTTCTCGTCAACAAACCTCCAACCCCAACGCCATTGGGTACCATTGGGAGCCTGATAGAGCCAGCGGTTAGCAACATTAAACTGCTGTGCCATAGGCAAATCCCTAAAACCATCGCCATTGTGGTCATACTCGTTGGTGTCGCCCGAATAGTGGAGCAATATGGTTGTAGTCAAGGCCTTATCTTTCGTGAGCGCAATGGGTACTGCCACATTCATCTCCGGTTTCAACTCGTTGTCGAAGTAGAGGTTTAGGAAGAACTTTTGCTCGTCGGTAGGCTTGCGGTATTCGAGGTTAATCTGTCCCGTGATGGCTTCGTGGCCCGCAGTAACCGAAGCCACGCCCTTGGATACCTGAATGGAGTTGAGCCACATACCGGGGGTATAATTGAGTCCGTAGGGCGAGCCAATGCCACGCATAATGGGCCTATTCTCGTCGAGTATCTGGGTGTAGGTACCTGCAAGGCCCAACATCTTAATCTGCCTACTGCCACTCACAGCGTCGCTATAACCCACCGTAACCGAAGCGGAGTTCTCGAAACTCTCGGCCAAATTACAACAAGCCATCTTGCAAAGGCCCGCAAAACTAATCATCTCGTCCTTGGCAATACCGCCCTGACGGATAAAGTTGCCACTTGCCGTGCCCTCAATCACAACCTCCTCAATACCAACGCCCTCGGAGAGTGTGAAGTTGACCTCCTTCTGGTCTTTGGGCACCTCAACTGCCACATCCGTATATCCCAAGTAGGTGGCCACCAGCACATTGTGTTCCTTCACGCGATATACCTCATAGCGTCCCTCTCCGTCCGTAACAGTACCAACTGTTGTACCATCCCAATAGATAGTAGCTCCTATGATGGGTTCTCCTTTGGTGTCAACAACCCTACCTGCCACATTTTGTGCAGCAACAGAGAATACTCCCAAAAGAGCAATTGTAAGTGTTATTATTATCTTTCTAATCATCATAAGTTTTCAATACAGTAATCAACCATCTTTTGCCTTACGTTCCTACGTCCATAGGGCACCATTGAGTGGTTGTCGTCGGTATAAATCATCATATCAATCTGCTTACCCGCCTTGACAAACTCATAGGCCATAGCGTGGGTATTCTGCACGTGTACGTTATCATCAGCTGTGCCGTGCATCAGCAGTAGTTTTCCTTTCAAATTGGCTGCATAGCCAATGGGCGAAGGCTCGTCATAGCCCTCGGCATTGCTCTGTGGCAGGCCATTCACACGCTCGGTATAGACCGAGTCGTAGTAACGCCACGAAGTTACGGGAGCCACCGAAATTGCCATCTTAAACACATCGGCCCCTTTGAGAATGCAGTTCAGAGCCATAAAACCACCATAGCTCCATCCGTAGATACCGATGCGCTCTCCATCGGCCCACTCCTGCTGTGCAACCCAGCGGGCGAAGCTAATCTGATCCTCCGTTTCGAGCCTGCCCATAATACCATAGGTGCTCTTCTTGAAGGCTGCACTGCGGTAGCCCGTACCCCTCGGGTCGCAATCGACCACAACGTAGCCTTGCTGTACGAGTGCATCCTCCCAATCAATCGTCCACCTATCCCTCACATCCTGCGAGCCGGGGCCGCTGTATTGGGTAATCAGCACGGGGTATTTTTTGCTTGGGTCAAACCCTGTGGGCTTCTTGATGTAGGCATTGAGGGTGTCGCCACGCTCGGTGGTGAAGGTGAAAAACTCCTTGGCCGGAAGCTGCACCTCGGCTATATACTTTCTTAACGCCACATTGCTCTCCAACGTATCCACCAACTTGCCGTTACCCTTATGGAGTGTTACGATATTAGGCGTGGTGGCATTGGAGAAGTAGCTCACATAGTAGCGGCAACCCTCGCTCGGCACGATGGAATAGGTACCCGCAGTGGTAGATAGTCGCTTCTTGTTTTTACCATTGACATCAATCGAGTAGAGCTCCCTACGCAAGGGCGAGCCCTCGGTCGAGAGGTACCAAATTTTCTTATCCGTAGCACACACCACCTGCGTTACGTTCCAATCGCCCGAAGTGATGGGCACAAGTTCGCCCTTCGAGAGGCTCGAAAGGTAGAGGTGGTTATAGCCACCCCTCTCGCTCAGCACCAGAAAGCGGTCCGAGTCGGAGAGGAAAGTGATTGTACCAAGTCCAATGCCGTCGATGTATTTGCTATCCTGCTCTTCGTAGATATTCCTCTGCTCTCCACTCCTCTCACACAACACCACAGTGAGGTTGTTTTGCAGGCGGTTGATGACAAAGTAGTAGAGCCTACCATCGGGAGTCCAATCGAAGAATGGAATATAGAGGTCCTCCTCGGGGGTGTTGTGGCTTACTCTGGTAGTGGTACCATCGGCCACATTGAAGAGGTGGAGCGACACGGTGGAGTTCCTTTCGCCAGCCTTGGGATATTTATACTTGAAGAGTTCGGGATAGGGCGAGCCCGTGAGGTACTTCATAAACCCAAACTCCTTCACCCCACTCTCGTCGCTTTTGAGGAAAACAATTTGCTCCCCATCGGGCGACCACTCAAAGGCATTGTCGATACCCCACTCCTCCTCATACACCCAATCGGGCATAGCATTGATGATGTGGTTCCACTCGCCATCCTCGGTCACAGGATAGGTAAACCTACACTCCAAATCTCGGATATAGAGGTTGTTATCCTTCACAAAGGCCACCTTTTTGCCATTCGGAGCAAACTCCACCCAGCGGAGCCTGCCGCTCTCATCCACGCTCTCCACTGTTCCCGAAGCGAGGTCATAGACCACATAGCGGGAGAAGTGGCTACGGCGGTAGAGTGGCTCGCTATCGAGTCGCAGAAGGATTTTGCTCTCGTCGGGCGAGAAGGTATAATCGCCAATCCTCCCCTCTATACCGACACTCTTGACATCCAAAATAAGACTCTTTTGTTCACGGCCATTGTAGGCGTGGCGGTAGATACACCCATCCTCAAAGGTGGTGTAGTGGTTGCCATCGGCCATCGAGCGTAGTCCTCCCACGCTCTTAGCCCTAAACTTACCATCGGCGATATCGTCGTAGGTAAAGCGAGGTTGTGCACCAACCGTAACAACGGCACAAATGGTTGCGAGTATGATAAGAATAAATTTCTTCATCGGTATAATTTCGGGGCAAAGGTACTCTCCTATACACTGCGGCACAATACCCAAAATTGTGTATTTTTTATTTTGTGGTACGATACCTAAATCAAGGTATTCTACTTACAAGCTTTCAAGCTCAAATCGAGGCTCTTAATCTGGTGGGTGAGTGCACCAACGGAGATGTAGTCCACACCTGCCTCGGCATACTCTCTCATTGTTTCGAGCGTGATGCCGCCCGAGGACTCGGTGCTACACCTACCTGCCACCTTCTCCACAGCCTTACGAGTCATCTTGGGAGTGAAGTTGTCGAACATAATGCGGTCAACACCACCCGCCTCAAAGACCAAGTCGATGTCCTCCAACGAGCGCACCTCGCACTCGATGGGAATATTCTTACCCTTCGCTTTAAGATACTCCTTAACACTCTTGATGGCAGGCACAATACCGCCCGCAAAGTCGATGTGGTTATCTTTCAAAAGCACCATATCAAACAGACCAATGCGGTGGTTCTCGCCACCACCAATCTTCACTGCCATCTTATCCAGCACCCTCATACCGGGGGTAGTCTTACGGGTATCAAGCACCTTGCACTGCGTACCCTCCAAAGCCTTAGCATAGACAGCCGTCTGGGTTGCTACGCCACTCATACGCTGCATAATGTTGAGCACAATACGCTCGGCCTGCAAGAGAGTCTGAATGCGGCCCTCCACATAGAACGCCACGTCGCCCACCTTCACTTGGTCACCATCGGCCACTTTCAAATCAATCTCAATGCTCTCGTCCAGCCTGCGGAACACAGCCACAGCAACCTCAATACCGGCAATGATACCATCTTGTTTCACCAACAGTTTCATCCTACCACGAGCATCGGCAGGAATGGTCGAAAGGGAGGTGTGGTCGCCATCGCCAATATCCTCCTTAATTGCTAGTTCAATAAGTTCCTCTACAAAAGGGATGTACTCTGTTTTCATATTTTTATTTTTATTTGACACATCATTCCAATTAGCGCACAAATATACGAATAAAATTGTGCAACTATGTTGCAAATTCAAAATTTGGCTTGTTTTCAATGGTCATTATTCATATTTTTGCTGAACTAAAACCACAAAAATATATCATGTTACACCCACTCGCAGGCGTTTGCATAATCAGTGCCATAACCTCTTCCGATAAAGTGGTCAAGAATATCAAAAATTTGGCCCCCACATACGACATTTACAGACGACCAAAACACCATACCGGGAGAAATGGAGTACTGCTCAAAGTCCTAATAAACGGCAAAGAACACGCTCTAAAATGCTACAAGCAACCTTTTGAACGTGGAGAGGCTTTGTGTGCCTACGTCAAAACGCATCCATCTGACCGCCTTCCATCGCCGACATTTTACCCACAAGAACTACTCGTACCCACCATTAAGGATGTTGAGTGGGCAGACGTGTGCACCTATTCTTGGGTGGATGGGTACTCGCTCGATACGGAAATCAAGCGTTGTGTATACAACCGAGATACCGACGCCCTAATTCGTTTAGCCGAGGAGTTCAAAGCCCTATCGCTCGACATCCTAAACTCTCCGTGGCGACACGGCGACCTCAAAACAGAAAATGTCATGGTAACACCTGAAGGCAAAATGCAACTCGTTGATATTGACGCGCTATGGGCACCAACAATTCCTCCCTGCAAGGAGATTGGGACTCCCAATTTTACACACCCTATGCGTGGGACCAATAGAGATGAGCACATCGACGACTACCCCATTGCGTTGATACTTGCAAACCTACACTTCCTTACGCTTAGCGACTCACCAGATATCATCATCAAAGGGTTGCATTTCACCGCTTCCGAAGCGCTCGACAAGCAACCGCCATACCAACAAGTTGTGGAGGTTTTGGCACACAACAAGGCACTCTCGGAGTTGTGTCGTGCGCTCGCAGACCCCACAACCTACAAGATACCTAACCTAAAAGAGATTCTCAATAATGTATAAAGCCAATATAACCCGTCAGCACAAAGGAGCAATAATGCTCCTCATAGACCAGTCCGGCTCTATGGACGAAGAGTGTTTCTTCAACGGCAAAAGCACCACAAAGGCCCAAGCTGTGGCAACAATTGCCAACACTTTCATCGAAGAGATCATAGACCGTGCGCACCGAGAAATAGGCGTGGGCGACTACTTCGACATCGCCGTCATTGGCTATGGAGGCAATGATGCCAAGTCGCTGTTTGGCACGCGTTTTCGCAGCATCACGGAGTTCAACTCGATGTATGTTCCCATAGCCAAACACTATATTGTACGCAAGTTACCCACAGGAGAACACATCGACTTTTTCTTTTCCCAGAGGCAGTGGGTGGAGCCTGTTGCCAAAGGACGTACACCTATGGGGAATGCTCTGCGTGTGGCACGCACGATGTGTAATGCGTGGTGTCGAAAGCACCCACAAAGTTTCCCGCCAATAGTCATCAACATCTCCGATGGCGAGGCTACTGATGCAACCGAGGAACAACTCGTCCACCTGGCCGAAAGGTTGAAGATGGTGGCCACCGAAGATGGCAATCTGCTATTCTTCAACATCCACCTATCTTCCAACAACGCCGACAACAGTTACACTCTCAAATGGCCCGCTTCGGGTGAGCCGCTGCCGAACATAAGGCACGCAAAGTTGCTCCACGACCTATCGAGTAAACTACCGCCACTCTACTCCGAGGCCATTGCATCGCTCAAAGGGCAGTTCACTCCGCAAGAATATCGGGCAGTGTGTTACAACACATCGTGCGAAGAGTTGATTGGCGCAATGTATATCGGCTCGTTGAGCCTACATCGTATGCTTTAACGTAGACACAGCCCTATGTACCCCACAACCAGCTCCTTACTCGCAACCCTATCGTACTACACTTCGCTCTGGCAAGGTGAGCTATCCGGCATCATAATCCCCACGGAACATTGTGATAAGCCTCACTTTTGGCACACCTCACACGGAGTGGTAGTGGAGGCTATACAAAAAGGACAAGAGGTATGGCTGACCGTTATGCCAAATATGTATGCCTACCACTGCGACACCATAGCCTCTCGTATTCCTCAAACCCACTCGATGGAGATACTATCCTCGGCCAACCTAATCCCCAACGCAATGCACATTGCGGAGAGTGATGGCGTCGAATGTGGGTGTAGCATCATCATTCAAGAGCGATTTTTGCCACTCAACACCTTCATTCGTAGAAACGTCTCAAAGCAGAGGTGTCAACTCCTACGCAATGCGCTACACAGCATAGCGCAACACATCGACCTATTTTGCGATGGAGTCATCACCCACGGAGCCCTTTCGGCCCACAATTTAGGCTTCACCTCGGATGGATCACTGCGTATTGCCGACTACCCCATATCGTTCCTCAAAACAGAACGTAGCGATTGTCAATCATTGTTGCAATGCGCCATAATGCTGTTTATTGCAGCGTGTAGCAGAGAGTCGCACGCCCTGCTCACCGGCAAGTACCTACAACATATTCCGAGCGACAAACTAACGGAATACATAACCGCCGCCGCACAATATCACGGTGCCGACGGTCTGGCCGAAGCCGCCTCACTGTATGTGGAAACAAGGGATGTGGATAGCTACCGAAGGGCCATCCAAAGACTCGCAAGCGAGCCTTTCCGCCCGTTGCCGTTTCTATACAACGCCCTCACGCAATACGCCAAGTTACCCTCCGTGCAATACCATACGCCCGACGACCAGGAGATTATTACAGACTGCATCGACTTGGCCACCTGCGACTTCGTAGCCCCGCCAAGCGACCTCTACATTCGTTTCCACAAAGGCTCCTCGTGGGGCTATGCCAACCATCGTGGCGAGATTATCCACACCGGCAAGCGACTGCTTTATGCCACAGATTTCTACGAAGGACTCGCGGTGGTGCGCACCGAGAGTGGCTATGGAGTCATCAACACCGCAGGCGAGTGGGTTATGGAAGACCGTTGGGTGGACATCATTTGGCACGGCGAGGAGAACATCATCACAGCCACAGAGGATGGCAAATGGTGGCACATCTACAATCGCCGTGGACACCAAATATCCTACTACCCTTGCCACGGCTTCGGCACTCCGAGCGAGGGCTACATTGTAGCACGCTTTGGCAACAAATTTGGCTACTATGCAACAAATGGCGAGAAATGTGTGGACTTCATCTATGAGCGTGCGGGGTCTTTCAACCGTGGCTTTGCTCTGGTGTGCTACAACGGCAACTCCTACCACATCGACACCACCTTCCATCGCATCGGCTCGGTACAGGAACAACTTCTTGCACAGGGCAGAATCTAATCCTCCTCTCAATGTCGAACGATACATATTAAATATAAAGGATGGATAGGTAGCCCTAGGTAACAAAAAAGTAGCGTGGTTCACTCGGAACCACGCTACTTTTCTAATTATATGGTATCAATCCTTATTTAACCTCTTGGAGCGAGCCCTCACGGTAGGTGAACTCACCCACGCCGGTTACGTCGTAGAGGATGGTGTAGTCGTGGTTAACGCCATCGTAAAGAATGAAGTTAATGCGTGCAGTAACCTCAATACCCTCTACGGGAGCGATGTTAGGCCAGAACTTCTTCAACATAGGAATGAATGCCTCCTCCAAGCGTTTCATCTGCAAAGCCTGCAACTCCTCGTCGCTCATCGAGCCGTAGGCCTCTGCACCTGCGGGGCAGTCGCCACGCCATTTGTCGAGGCGGAGGTCGAAGTTGGTGTAGTAGGCACTTGCACCATAGTAACGCTCAGCGTTGGTGTAACCGGTCTGGTAGTAACCGGAACCGAAGGTGTCAGCCACATAGTCAACGATAGCCTGATAATAGGGCTGAGCATCTGCGTTCTTGTTGCCAAGCAGGGTAAGCTCGATACTGGGGTCGTAGCTCCAACCTGCCTCAACACACTTGAACTGGTCGGTCTTGCTTGCAGTTGCGGTCGACTTCCACTCTACACCGTCGAAGCTGTACTGTGCAGCCTTCCAAACGGTAGCCGAGTTGCTATAATACTTGAACAGAACGGTCTTAACTGCATCTTTTGCAGCGAAGGGGAACTGCATTGCAAGGAACTTGGTGAGAATTGCGTTGTAGTCGCCGCTGAGGTTGCTATAAGTCTGGCCCATAGTCTTGTAATCCTCGGCAGAAATCAACAGAACGTCTGCTGCTTTCCAAACCTTACCATCATATTTATACAGAGCCTGCAATTTCTCGGTAGCAGCAGCCTGTACTTTGAGAACAGCAGGAGCAGCAGCGTGAGCCAAGGTCTGAACAGTCACATCAGTAAGCTGAACAGTAGTTGTTACACCACCCACAGCACCGGTGTACTTGAAGGCTACGCGAATCTTCTTACCTGCATACGAGTTCAAAGCAGCGCAACCAGCCAAAGCATAGTTATCATTGTTTGCATCGTTGAGCTCGAGAGCGAAATAGTCGCTAATCTCGGTCCAAGTTGCGGTAGCAACATCACCTGCAAAATCCTCCGAAAGGTAAACGTTCAAGCAGTCGCCATTGTGGTAGCGATATTTGAGAACGAACGAGAGCTGCGAAACAGTGTTTGTACCGCCATCGGTAGTAGCGGGAATCTCAATCTCGGGCGAGATGAGCCAGTCCTCCTGCTCGCCAGCACCACCGTGAGCAGAGATAGAAGCATAAGGAGTACCTGCATATGCGCTTGCATACCAATCTTTATCCTCACCCTTTGCATTAACAGCAGTCCAATCGCCAAGCGACTTATCGGGGAAGCTGAACTTGTAAACCTCGGTAGCAACAACGTCAACAACATCACCCAACTGAATATTGTCAACCTGGAAGGTTGTGGTACTATCGGGGTCAGCACCGGTGTAGCGGAATGCGATGTACACCTTCTTTGCGCTACCCTCTGCAAACTTCAAAGTAGCAACACCTGCGGGCGACATCTTACCATACTTGGTAATGTTCTTATTGTAAGCAAAGTTGTTGGTGAGCTCAACCCAAGTTGCGCCCTCAACGTCCTCGCCATCGTAGTCCTCCGAGTAGTAAACCTGCAAGTTGGAAGTGCCTTTGGGATAGCCAAGGCAAACGTCGAATGCCAACTTAGGCTCCTCACACATCGAAAGGTCAATCTGCTGCGAAATCAACCAAGTGTCAACCTCACCACCTTTACCGTAAGCCGACAACTCGATGTAAGCGCCATTGTAGTATTTGCTGCCCCAAAGAGCAGTACCCTTCTTAGCTACATTCTGCCAACCAGCGAAAGCATTAACACCTGCCTCGTAAGCCTCGAAAGTTTCGTTGATGGAAGTGGGGAGTTTAACCTCGTCAGCACCACCGCCAAACACGGGCTCGGTGGCCGAGAAGTTGTAGTCAACAACAACATAGTCGCCAGCCTCGGGCTCAGCAACAGCAGCAGTCAAGATGTTTGCCAAGTTAGCCTCTGCGCTGTATGCGGGCGAGAAATACATAACGAAGTTCTCCTCGCTACCCCACACGCTCTGGTAGTCAGCCTTGCCAACGGTGTAGGAACCTGCGCTTTCGAGATACTCAAACTCAGCAGGAACGCGAGTAGCATAATCATAGGTCAGCTGTACCGACGAGCCTTTGTCGGCAGTGTACCACTTGCTTGCGATGAATGCAGGAGCATACTCGGCAGCAGTGATATCATCGGTAAAGTAGAGGTTGGTTGCCAATGCCTTCAAAGCATCTGCCTCACCATTCTGGGCAGCAAGTGCCTTGTTGGTGGAGTTGTTGGCAATGGTATTATAGTCTTCTGCGGTGAGGGTATACTCCAAAGCTTTAACATCAGTAGGGTTACCCATCTCCTCGAAATCTACACCAAACTGGTCGTTGAAGTTACAACCCACAGTCAGTGCAGCCGCAAAAATCGATGCAATATAAAGTAATTTTTTCATAGTCTTTTATCTCTTTTTAACGGTTTCATTAGAATTTAACACTGAGTTTTACCGAGTAGGTACGGCCCATTGCATAGAAACCATAAGCCGAATTCCACTTGCCGTCGCCACCATCCTTCATAAAGGTGATATACTCCTGGTTGAAGAGGTTGTGAACGTTACCACTGAGGGTTGCATCCAAGCCTGCAAACTTGAAGTTCTGGCTTGCGAACACGTCCAACTGACCACCGGTAGGTGCCATCCAAGGCTCAACTACGTTGGTTACACCACCAGCCGAGATGCTGTTAGCCGACAACGAGTAGTCTGCAAAGAGGCGAGCGTAGATGTTGTAGGTTGCACCAACACGCAATGTACGGCTGGGTTTGAATATTGCGCCTAACGAAGCAGTAGTCTGGGGCGAACCACCAACGTGGATACCCTTCAAGTTGATAGTAGTCTTCAAGTGGTCCTCTGCACCGGTGCTACTTGCAACGCCACCGAAGAGGTCCTTCATAGGCTGGCTGGTACCAGCATCGTAGAAGAAACCATCGGCGTTGCTTGCCCAGCGCCAATCACCAACAGACAACATACCGTTAACCTCCAACCATACGTTGGGTTTAGCGGTGAAGTCAATCTCAACACCTTTGTGAACAGCGTTAACGCCGGTCATATTCACGCTCCAACGGCTGGCGATTGCAGTTGCGCCCTCGCTCTTGTTGGTATAAGCGTTGCCCTCTGCATCAAACGACTCGCCGTTGACCTGATAGTAGGTGTACTCCTGGGTACGAGCCATAGTCTTATCCATCCACTTGGTGTAGTATGCATTCACGTTCACGTTCAACCACTCGTTGCGGAAACCATAACCAATCTCTGCCGAGAATACTTTCTCGTTCACTGCATCGGGGTTGATGAGGTTACTTACGGTGCTGTTGAGGAATACGCCACCCGAGAAGAAGGGTGCACGCGAGATGTAACCAACGTTAGCAAATACGTTGCTGTGCTCGGTAACGTTGTAGTTAGCACCAGCCTTCAAAGTGAAGCCATTGGTGTTGAACAGGTCGCTCTGTGCGTGTTCTGCATCATAGTAGAAACGGTCGTAGCGGCTGTAGGTGTGGTTGCTCCACGAACCCGAGATGAAAGAGGTAACCTCCTCGGTGCTGTACTCCAACTGGCCGAACAAACCAACCTGACCGATGCGGCTGTCGTAGTCACGGTAAACCACATCACCAACCTGCAATTTCTCCATCTTCCAAGCGGGATCTGCTGCAGCTGCATTGTTCTCGGCCTTCACGTTCTTACGGCTGCTATCGTCGATATAGTATGCACCATTGTAGAGGTCAATCAGCTCATTGGTGTGAGTACCAACATAGTAGCGAGCATCCAAACCACCCGAGAAGGTCAACTCGTCGTTAATCTCCTTGGTGTAGTTCGACATAATACCATACCACAAGTGGTCGTTAACGCTCTTACCCATTGCCATCTTCGAACCGGTAGTGCTGGCCTCGTTCATCATCTGGATTGCTGCGTAGTTGTAGGTACCATCGGCGTTGCGGGTGCCGGTCTCGTTGATACCATCACCATCGGTATCCACCATCAGGTTGTTGGGGGTACCATAGCTACCACCATACCAGCTGCTGTTGGAGAAACCATCACGGCCCTGACCACTGTAACCGTTACCACGACCAAGCGAGAGGTAGAGAGCAGTAGAGAGGTTCGAGTCGTCCGAAATCTGCCACTGGTGGTTCAGAGTCATAAGGGGTTTGTGATACTGGTTGTAGGACGAGGTCTTACGAACACCGTTCTTACCGAAACCATAGGTGGGGTTGTATTTATACCTGCTGTCGTTGCCCATATAGTTCTGAATCTTACCACTCTGCCAGTTGGCGATGGTCAGACCGTCGTTGCTGTTACGCTGGTAGTGCTCCTGAGGTGCACCAAATGCGGTGAACGACAACTGGTGTTTGTTATTCAAACGTTTCGAGAGGTTGAAGAAGTAGTTGTACGACTCATACTCGGTACCCTGTACCCAGCCGTCACCAGACTTCTTCGACAACGACACGGTCATTGCCCAGCCATCCTCGCTCATACCGGTCGAGTAGCTGAAACCAACGTTGTTCATACCGTCGTTACCGGTACCGTAGAACACTTTGCCGCCCTTCTTTGCCTCCAAACCTGCGGTTACGATGTTGATCACACCACCAACCGAAGGCGAAGAAATCTTCGAAGCACCAAGACCACGCTGAGTCTGCATACTGCGGGTTACATCTGCAAGACCCATCCAGTTGCTCCAATAGGTACCACCCCACTCCATATCGTTGATGGGCACACCGTTAATCATAACTGCTACGTTCTCCTGTTTGAAACCACGCATACGAATCTCCGAGTCACCAAAGCCACCACCCTGTTTGTGAGCATACACACCGGGGGTAGTGTTCAGCACCTCAGGAAGCTCCATAGTACCGATACGCTCGGAAATGGTCTCCTGAGTAAGAGTCGAAACAGCAACGGGAGTCTTGCGAGCTACTGCCACACTCTGGGTGATGATGATATCCTCCAAAGCGGTAGCGTCCGACTCCAACTTGATGTTACCGAGTTTGCCCTTCACGGCAACGGTTTTGTCCTTGTAGCCAACATAGCTAACAACAAGGTCTTTGGCCTTTGCATCAACCTTCAATACGAACATACCGTTAATGTCGGTAGTCACACCGTAGGTTGTGCCGGGAACGGTTACCGAAGCGCCAACCAAAGGAAGGCCCTGCTCGTCAACAATCGTTCCGCTGACACTCGTCAGGTTCTGTGCGAAGGCTGCACCAACAACCATCAACGAGATGATTAATGAGTAAAGTCTCTTCATAAAGAATTGTTTTTAGTTTGTAAAAAAGTTGTTGTTTGTGTTTATGTGTTTTGTTGAAATCTCCGTTCTCAAAAACAAAAAGCGGAGTATATACCATCTCGGCACACACTCCACCTATTTTGCCACGCAATCGGCATCGAATATTGTACAATATCGAAAAAAAGTGATTGTCAAACATTTTTTTGGCCATTGCGTACATGTCGTCACTTACTATCGTTTTTCAACGCCACAAATATATATATTTGTTCCCAAATGTGCCAAACAATTTAATTAACATTTTTTTCACAAAAGGTTCTATTTCTCTCTCTGCGAGGGTAAGTACTCAAAACATTGCTTTGGGCAGTTCCGACACGGTGTTGATATAGACAACCTCCACACCTTTGGGTATTTTCACTCCTCGGCCTGCAAGGTAACCACTCACAATAACCCTCTTGAAGCCCAGCCTTGCAGCCTCGGCGATGCGCTGTTCGGTCCTCGGCGCGGGCCTCACCTCGCCCGACAGACCGATCTCTCCTGCCATACACACCCCCTCGCCTATGGCCCTATCGAAGTAGGAGGAGATAACCGCGCCAACAACCGCCAAGTCGAGGCCCGTATCCTGCACCTTAAAGCCACCCGCAAAGTTCAGAAAAACGTCCTTCTGGAACATCTTCATACCCACACGTTTTTCCAGCACAGCCAAGAGCATATTGAGCCTACGGTAATCATAGCCCGTAGCGGAACGCTGGGGAGTACCATAGGCCGCATTACTCACAAGCGCCTGTACTTCAATAAGGTAGGGCCTAATACCATCCACCGCAGCTCCAACGCCCACTCCACTCAGCGGCTCGTCGAAATGGCTCAATAAAATCTCCGACGGATTCTCCACCTCGCCGAGTCCTTCGTCTTTCATCTCAAAGACACCAATCTCAAAGGTTGCACCAAAGCGGTTCTTGATACCCCTCAATATGCGATAGACATTGTTATTGTCGCCCTCAAAGGAGAGCACCACATCCACGATGTGTTCCAAAATTTTGGGGCCGGCAATGGCTCCATCTTTGGTGATGTGGCCAATGATAAGCACCGATATATTCTTCTCCTTTGCCACCTTCAAAAGCCTTGCAGCGCACTCCCTAATCTGCGACACACTACCTGCCGACGACTCGATGGTTTCGCTGTAAATGGTCTGCACAGAGTCAATCACCACAAGGTCGGGCTGCATAGCCTCAATCTGCCCCAGAATATTCTCCAAAAGGGTTTCGGGGTAGATGTAACACTCCTCGTTGGTGGCCCCAAGACGTGCTGCCCTCATCTTGATTTGGGACGCCGACTCCTCACCACTCACATAGAGCGTTTTCACATTCATCGTAGAGAGGGCAAGTTGCAAACTCAGGGTGGATTTACCAATACCCGGTTCGCCACCGAGCAGCACCATAGAGCCTTTCACAAGGCCGCCGCCCAGCACCCTATTAACCTCTGCGCTACACAGTTGGATGCGTTGTTGGTCAGCCTCCTCAATGTCGGCCACCCTGCGAGGTTTAGCACCCCCGTCGTGGCGGAGCGAACTCTCGCCCGACGAGCGACTTACAACCTCCTCCGAGCAACTGCCCCACGCACCACACGCCGGACACTGACCAAACCATTTGGGAGCCTCGTTGCCACACTCCTTACAAAAATATGCCTTCTTAACCTTTGCCATCGTATTGCTACTTTATGTCCATCTCTTCCAACAAATACCCTGCCCCACCAATCTTGTCTATCACAAACAGCACATAGCGGATATCCACCGAGATATTACGGCAGATGTCGGCATCGTAGTCGAGGTCGCTCATAGTGCTCAACCAAGTGCGGTCAAAGTTGATACCCAACAACTCGCCCCTACTGTTGAGAATTGGGCTACCGCTATTACCGCCCGTAGTGTGGTTTTTGGCAAGGAATGCCACAGGGATTGTGTGGTGGCCATTGAGTTCCACACCCCAACGTCCATACTCTTTGGAGGCATAAATCTCACGCAGACTCTGGGGTATGTCGTAGTCGTAGATTTCGGGGTTATCCTTTTCGATAATACCATCAAGGGTTGTATAGGGCAGGTGGTAAACACCATCAGCCGCCTCATATCCTGCCACCGAGCCATAGGCCACACGCAGGGTGAGGTTGGCATCGGGATAGAAGTTCCTCTCGGGCTCAAAGGCCATCTGGCCACGCATATAGGTCTTATAGAGAGCCGTAATCTCCTTGTTGAGAGCCACATATTGCGGCGCAATTTTGTTCTTATACACCTCATCAAATGCCTTACGCATCACCACAGCAGCATCTTCCTCAAAGTTGTAGTTCTCTGCCCTTGCAGCCACAACACTCTCCTTCGACACAATGCGACTATTCTCGAACAGCCACTCCACAAAGGCCTCCACCGAGCCACACTCGTTCAACTTAGCGGCATACCACTCGGGCACAAACTCTGCACCTACATTGTCGCCAAACTCTCGGAGCATCTTCACAGCCACCTCTCGGTCAATGGCAGGGAGATAATCTTTGTAAATTGGCTCAACATCCTCAGCTTTGAGAGTGCGAGGCGAAGCAAGTCCCATAAGTTCAATGGCATAGATAGCCTCATTATAGTAGTCCCTCGTGACTGCATAGGGTAACAACTCGGCATACTTGGCGTGCAGATTCTCCACCACGCCCTCATACTCCGTACCTTTGGCCCACTCCACAAAGCGGCTCTCATAGGCCTGTTTTTTCTCCACCGTCTTGCGCCTTGCAAGTCCGAGGCTCTCGCCCTGCCATTTCTTCCACGCATTGGCGATGGAGGCGTGCTTGGAGGCATACATAATGCGGGTGGCAACATCCTTCTCTTGTGCTGCCGAGATGATGTCGAGCCTCATTGTACGCAAGGCAATCTTGGCGGGGTTGGAGTGATTGAGTGTGTAGTCCACAAAGTCGCTCGTAACATACTCCCTCGTAGTGCCGGGGAAGCCATAGACAAAGGTAAAGTCACCCTCTTTTGCTCCCTGTGTGGAGATTGTAAAGTGTCGCTTGGGGGTGTAGGGAACATTGTCTTTGGAGTAGTCGGCAGGCTGATTGTTTTTGTCGGCATAGATGCGAAAAACAGAGAAGTCGCCCGTGTGTCGGGGCCACATCCAGTTGTCCGTGTCGCCACCAAACTTACCAATACTCGAAGGGGGTGCAGCCACAAGGCGCACATCCCTATACACCTGATAGACAAAGAGGTAGTGTTTATTGCCATAGTAGAGGCTCTCCACCGACGTGGAGTACTTACCTCCCTCGGAGGCCTCGGCCTTGATACTATCAACCTGCTCGCCGGCAGCAACACGCTCCGTCACGTCCTCCATTCTCACAAGGAACGACACGGTGAGGCCTGGGTTAGGCAACTCCTCGCCCCTATTCATAGCCCAGAAGCCATTGGTGAGGTAGTCGTGCTCCACGGTGCTGTGGCGTTGGATTTGGCCGTAGCCGCAGTGGTGGTTGGTAAGCAGAAGTCCCTCGGCCGACACCAACTCGCCCGAGCAACCCCTACCAAAGAGTACAATGGCATCTTTGAGCGAGGCCTGATTGATGCTGTATATATCCTCGGCGGTAAGTTCAAAGCCTTTGGACTTCATATCAGCCACCCTCTCTCCAATCAGGCAAGGCAGCCACATACCCTCATCGGCAAGCGCAACGGTGTGCACACCCGCAAGGGCCAATAGCGCAATAAATAGTTTCTTCATATTCAATCGGTTATTCGTTATTAATTCATTCATTGATTTACTCTTCCAGGAACTCTCCCAAGCGAACATAGAGTGCTTGCACGGGTAGGCCCATAACATTGTAGAACGAGCCTTCGATGGCCTCTATCGCCACATATCCAATCCACTCTTGGATACCATAGGCACCCGCCTTGTCGTAGGGGCGATAGGTGTCAATATAGTGTTCTATCTCCTCGTCCGCCAGGCCACGAAATCTCACCCTACTCTCGCACGAAAAGGACTCCTTTTTTGTCATCGTGCGGAGCGTCACACCCGTTATCACCTTATGCTCACATCCCGAAAGCGACCTCAACATCCTCACAGCATCGGCCCTATCGGTGGGTTTACCAAGTATCTCCCCGCCAGCAATCACCACCGTATCGGCCGTGATGAGAAGGTCGTCGGCGGCAAGCACATCGGCATAGGCATCGCTTTTGAGGCCCGACAGATACTCCGCCACCTGCTCGGCAGGCAAGGTGGAGGGATAGACTTCCTCAGCCTCCCTGCCCTCTGCAATCTCAAACGCAATTCCGCACCCCTCCAATAGTTGGCGGCGGCGTGGCGACTTGCTGGCCAGCAACACTCGGTATTTTTGCAATCTCTCTTTCAGCAGCATGTTTTGGTTTTATGTTTTGTCAATTTTGGTGGGTATCTTTTTTAATACCTGGGCGTTTTAGGGAGTGTAGGGAATTTAGAGAGTTTAGAGAGTTTAGGGAGTTTAAGGAATTTGGAGGCTCTTTCTTCCCTAATTTCCCTTTCTGCTCTTTCTGCTCTTTAATTTTGAATTTTGAATTTTGAATTTTCAATTCCTCTCTACCTAATATCGAAGTTCAACAACTCCACGCCCTCCAACGAGGCTCTCAACACGTCACCCTTCTTCACAGGGCCAACGCCCGCAGGGGTACCCGTATAGATGAGGTCGCCCATTTTGAGGGTCATAAACCTCGACACATAGCTGATGATGCGCTCCACCGAGTGAATCATATTCTTCGGCTCGCCCACCTGACGCACCTCGTCGTTGATGGTCATCTCAAAGCGCAGCTCCTCAACCCTCTTACCCATCTCGGATAGCGACAGGAAGCGTGGGCTGATGGCTGCCGAGTGGTCAAACCCTTTGGCCTGCTCCCAGGGAAGTCCTTCGGCCATTGCTCGGCGTTGTATATCTCTGGCCGTAAAGTCAATACCGAGTCCCACCTCGTCGTAGTAGCGGTGGGCAAAACGCTCCTCGATGCACTTACCCACGCGGTTAATCTTCACCACCAACTCGGTTTCGTAGTCAACCTGCTCGCTGAACTTCGGAATATAGAAAGCATCGTTATTGCGTAGCAGTGCCGTGTCGGGTTTCATAAAATAGATGGGCTCGGCGGAGGGCTCCCCACTGTCGAACTCCTTGATGTGGTCGGCATAGTTGCGACCTATACAGATAATCTTCATTCTCTCCTACTCCTCTCCTTTGAGTATTGCGACCATTCGTGCTGCAAACCTATCGGAAGCACCCTCGCCTCCAACCACAGCCTGCAACTCGGCATAGTCCGTCATCATCCTATCATGCTTCTCGCCACCCTTCATTATGGCCTTCAACTCGGCAGCGGCATTCTCCACAGTCATATCGTGTTGTATGAGTTCACGCACCACCTCGCGTTTCATAATGATATTCACAAGCGAGATAAATCCAATCTTCACAAAGGCCCTTGCCACTCGGTAGGAGAACTCGTCCATACGGTAGCACACAACCTCGGGAGTGCCAATCAGGGCCGTTTCGAGCGTGGCCGTACCCGAGCAAACCACCGCACCCTCCGCATAGCGTAGCAGGCCATAGGTCTGGTCGGTAACAAACTTCACCCTGCTCCCTGCAAGGAATTTATCATAGAGCCCCCTGTCGAGCCACGACACTCCTGCCACCACAAATTGGTGCTCCGGAAATCTCTCCGCCAATGCGGTCATAAAGGCCAGATTACGCTTAACCTCGCTTACCCTGCTACCCGCCAAAAGAGCAACTATCGGCTCATTCGAAAGGCCATTTTGTTTGCAGAACTCTTCTCGTGAGGGCACTTGTGCGAGGGTTTGAGCAATGGAGTCCATAATGGGGTTACCCTCATAGAGAGCCTCTATACCCTTCTGTTTGAAGTAGTCAATCTCAAAGGGAAAGATGATAAAGAGCTTATCGACATACTTGCGGATACGCTCCACCCTGCGTTCCTTCCACGCCCACACTTTGGGCGATATGTAGTAGAAGGTGCGGATACCCTTCCCGTGGGCAAACCTCGCAACCTTGAAGTTAAAGCCGGGGTAGTCCACACAGATAAGCACATCGGGTCCATACGCCACAAGGTCCTCTTTGCACTCTTTGAGTTGCCCGAAAATGGTGCGTAGATTTTTCAGCACCTCCGTAACGCCAAAGAATGAGGTCTGCTTGTAGTGCTTAACAAGGTTTTCCACTCCCCCAACCTCGGCCATACGGTCGCCACCCCAAAACCTAAACTCCGCCTTGGGGTCGGCTTTGAGGATACCTTTCATAAGGTTGGAGCCGTGCAGGTCGCCACTCGCCTCGCCTGCTATGATATAATATTTCATTGTCTAAAGTCTAACGTCAAAGGTCTAATGTCTTTACCGATTTACTTTTCCAACAGGTCGGGGCGTAGTCTTTTGGTGCGCTCATAGGCCTGTTCCTCCTTCCACGCCTCAATCTTGGCAAAGTTGCCACTCGTCAGCACCTCGGGCACCTTCCAGCCATTAAATTCGGCAGGGCGAGTGTAGATGGGCGGAGCGAGCAGGTTGTCCTGAAACGAGTCCGTCAGGGCCGACTCCTCGTCACCAATAGCCCCCGGCAGCAACCTCACAACACTATCGGCAATAATCGCGGCAGCCAACTCGCCACCCGTCAACACATAGTCGCCAACCGAAATCTCCTTGGTAATGAGGTGTTCGCGAATACGGTAGTCAATACCCTTATAGTGGCCACAGAGGATGATGATGTTCTCCATAGTGGAGAGGTGGTTGGCCTCCTGCTGATTGTAGGTTGCACCATCGGGCGAAGTGAAGATAATCTCGTCGTAGTGTCGCTCGCTTTTGAGTTTCTCGATGAGGCGATAGACAGGCTCAATCATCATCACCATACCGGCCTCGCCGCCAAAGGGATAGTCGTCCACCTGACCGTGTTTGGAGGTGGTGTAATCACGGATGTTGTGTACTACAATCTCTGCCAAGCCCTTCTCCTGTGCCCTGCGAAGAATGGACTCATTGAGGGGCGAGGTGAGAAGGTCGGGAACAACCGTAAGAATATCGATGCGCATAGTCTGTTGTGTTTATTCGTTGTAGGGTTTATTGAAGCCCCCGTCGAGAACTTCGGTAATGAACGGGTTGGTGTTCAGTTCCTGTGCGATGGTGGTCTCCCTACCGTGGCCGGGTAAGACCTTTACACCGCCACCGAGAGGCAACACCTTCTCAATGAGGCTCTCCATAAGTTTATCGTAGTCGCCACCGGGCAAGTCGGTACGGCCGATGCTACCCGCAAAGAGCGTGTCGCCACTAATCAACACTCCCTGCTCGGGCATATACAAGCACACACAACCTTGCGAGTGGCCCGGAGTGTGGATAATCTCCACCCTCTCGCCACCAAACTCAATGTATGGTTTCTCGGCAAGGTCCACATCGGCTGTCTGCGGCTCAATCGAAAAGCCGAACATCAGGCCGTGGATATGCACCTGCGCCAAAAGCTCGTTATCGGCCGAGTGGAGTGCAAGGGGAATATTATAGTGCTGTTTAGCCCAAGCAGCACCCACCGCGTGGTCGGGGTGTGCGTGGGTTAGGATCGACATTACGGGGGTCAAATTGTGGTCGGCGATGTAGTCGGCAAGCCTCTTCTGCTCGGCCTCGTTGTAGCATCCCGCATCCACAATCACACACTCGCCGTCCTCGGCAATCAATAGGTATGTGTTCTCACCCAGAGGGTTAAATGTAAAACGTGCTATCTTCATCATAGAAAAATGTGCTAATTTCCTACAAATGTAGGAAGTTTTTTTGAGATTTTATGTATCTTTGTTTCATAATTGGATACTTATATTTTTATGGCAAGAAACAGACACCCCCGAATTGAGGGACTCGAAATAACCTCTTTGGCTGCCGAGGGCAACGCAATGGGTAAGTGGAACGACATTGTGGTATTCGTGCCTATGGCCGTACCGGGCGATGTTGTAAACGTACAGATTCGCACCAAGCGCAGGCGTTATATGGAGGGCTACGTTACGGAATACATCAAGCGTTCGCCCCTGCGTGTGGAACCATTTTGTGGCCACTTTGGAGTGTGTGGCGGTTGCAAGTGGCAGAGCATTCCATACAGCGAGCAGCTCGCCTTCAAGCAGCAGCAAGTTGTGGACCAACTCACACGCATCGGACACCTCGACCTGCCCGAAGTGAGCCCCATCCTCGGCTCGGCAAAAACAGACCACTATCGCAACAAACTCGAATTTACCTTTGCGCCCAAGAGGTGGAAAACCTATGAGGAGGTGGCTCGTGGCGAGGAGATTGGCGATAGGCCCGCGCTCGGATTCCACATCCCCGGAATGTTCGACAAGGTGCTCGACATCGACTACTGCCACCTGCAAGCCGAGCCTTCGAATGCTATTCGCAACGAGTTGCGCCGCTACTGCACCGAGCACGAGGGTTATGAGTTCTACGACATCCGTCAGCACTCGGGTCTGATGCGTAACGTGGTAATCCGCACCGCCTCCACAGGTGAGGTTATGGTCATTGTGGTCTTTGCCCAAGACAAGCCCGAACTTATCACCCCCCTGATGGAGCACCTCAAAACCACCTTCCCCGAAATCACCTCGTTGGTCTATATGATTAATGACAAGCTCAACGACTCGCTCGGCGATAGGGAACCTATCCTCTACTCGGGCCGCGACCACATCTTCGAGCAGATGGAGGGACTCCGATTTAAGATTGGCCCCAAGTCGTTCTACCAGACCAACTCGGAGCAGGCCTACGAACTCTACAAGGTTACTCGCAACTTTGCCGACCTAACGGGCGAGGAGGTTGTCTATGACCTCTACACCGGCACGGGTACGATTGCCAACTTTGTAGCCTCAAAAGCCAAGAGCGTCGTGGGCGTGGAGTATGTGGAGGAGGCCATCGAGGATGCCAAAGTAAACTCGGCGCTCAACGGCATTGGCAACACCACATTCTATGCCGGCGATATGAAAGATGTGATGAACGATGCCTTTGTGGAGGCCAACGGTAGGCCCGATGTGGTCATCTTAGACCCACCGAGGGCAGGTGTACACGAGGATGTAATCGCCACCATTCTGCGTGCTGCTCCCGAAAGGATTGTCTATGTGAGTTGCAACCCCGCCACACAAGCGCGCGACCTTGCAATGATGAACGATATGTACAAAGTGGTGGCGGTGCAGCCGGTGGATATGTTCCCACACACCCACCACGTTGAGAATGTTGTAAAACTTATCAAGCGATGAAAAGGTTTTTTATTACCATAGTGGCCACTCTGTGTAGTCTGTGTGCGCTATCGGCACAGATGACCGTGGTGGAGGCCCCCGAAACAGATGCGGTCTATCGCATCCCGTTGAAGAAGGGCGTAGTGGTGCAGGCCGAAAGGCTTTCGCCATTGGCGTGTGGTATGGCCCAGCACCTTAACCTTGTGGACTTTTGTGCGTGGAAGTTCGCCACCAAAGTACCCTCGGAGGTCTATGCCGCAAGGGGTGGCGTGGTGATTGAAACGGCAAGGGATAGGGTGAGGATACTCCACGAGGATGGCATCTACACCGACTACCTCGGCATTACCAACGTGAAGGTCGCCCAGGGCGAGAAGGTCAAAGCCGGAGAACCCATTGCCTCGGCACGAGTGAGCAACCCCAACAGGCCCGACCTGTGCAGGTGGAGTGTGGTTGTTATGACATTCCACTTCCGCACCAACCCACAGTATGGCCAATTTGCCCTCAATGGAGCCTACGAGCACCTGATGCAATTCGTTGACCCCATATTCACCACCCGTGGAGAGTGTAAAACACACCTTGCGGATGGCGGAGCCTACACCGTGCGCACCCGCACTTGGTGCTGGCCCTGGGAGTAGAGAGGCACGCATTTTGCCCCAATCATATTTTGATGTAGAACAAAACACCATAAGGACTATGAAACAACTTCTTTCGCTCGAATACCTCCACTACGACTCCATCGAGGAGATGCCCACAGAGGATATGCAGCTCGTCAGAGCAGCCGAGGAGGCGTGTTCAAAAGCTATCGCCCACTACTCCCACTTCCACGTTGGAGCAGCAGCAAGGCTCGCCAGCGGACGCATCATCACGGGTAGTAACGTGGAGAGCGAAGTCTATCCCGCAGGTTTGTGTGCCGAGCGCACCCTGCTCTACCACCATCAGGCAACTACACCCGAGGATAAAATCGTGGCACTCGCCATTGCATCTTCGCCCAGCCATAGGGAGTGCTATCCTTGTGGCCAATGCCGTCAGGTGTTGCACGACGTGGAGAAACGTCAAGGTGCCGACTTTAAGGTCATAATGAGTGGCGCAGGCAGTGCCACCGTGGTCGAAAAAGCCAGCGACCTACTTCCATTTACATTCACACTCTAACCCACACAAAAACAACCCAAACAGATGTTTAACAAACGAGATATACTCTACGAAGACAACCACCTGCTGGCCGTCAACAAACACGCCGGCGACCTTGTGCAATCCGACACCGAGGGCACCCTCGGATTGGAGGACCATATCAAGGAGTTTATCAAAATCAGGGACGAGAAGCCGGGCGAAGTTTTCCTCGGCGTGGTACACCGCATCGATAGGCCCGTGAGTGGCGTGGTGCTCTTTGCCAAGACCAGCAAGGCCCTTGTGAGGCTCAACGAGATGGTGCGCAGTCGCAACATCGACAAGCGTTATTGGGCCATCACCGAAGAGGCCCCCGAGGAGTTGGAGGGTACATTGGTGCACTACATCAGCCGCGATGGTAAGACCAACAAAGCCTCGGCCTACAACTCCCAAAAGGGCGATGCCAAGAGGGCTGAGTTGAGATACAAGTTGCTCGGTGGTAGCAAAAATTACAAACTCCTCGAAGTGGAGCTCATCACCGGTCGTCATCACCAAATACGTTGCCAACTATCGAAGGTTGGGTGTCCAATTAAGGGCGACTTGAAATATGGCGCCAAGAGGAGCAACGTGGGCGGTGGTATTTCGCTCCACTCTCGCAGTGTGGAGTTCCTCCACCCCGTAAGGAAGGAGCCCATCAAAATCGTTGCCCCCGTACCCGAGGGCGATGCTCTGTGGCAATTCTTTGAGGAGAGCCAAGGGTAGGGATGAGAATTCAAAATTCTTCACTAATTACTCTTTATCTTATGAAGCGCAGTGTAAAGAACATACTATTGAGTATGTTGGGTTTTTCGGCAGCACCCATTCTGACTGCCTGCTATGGTATGCCCGAACCTGGTCCAGACCAATATTGGGACAAGGATTTCAAAGGCAAAGTTACCAACACATTGGGCAACCCCATTGAGGGTATCAAAGTCTATGTGGGAGAGAGGGAATATTCCTATCCGGAGTACACATACTCCCCCATTGCCGGCCACACACCCGTGATGACCGACGCAGAGGGTAACTTCACAATACACGTTGGCACCGTGCCACACGAAACATACTTCGTGGCCGAAGATGTGGATGGGCTTGACAATGGGCACTACCACACTACCGAAGAGTGGCTGATGCGCTTTGACGGCGTGATAGAGATGACGGAGGTCGCCCCCGCCGAAGAGGATACACCCCAAAATACCACACAGCCAAATGAATAAGGTAAAGAAGATAGGCCTACGCAAGCGCATTGCTCTCAACCTCTTTGCGAGCATCAAGAGCGACCTTGCCAAGCACCACGAGTTGAGGGAGTTGTTTTGGGAGTGTACCCTACGTTGCAACCTCAACTGCGGACACTGCGGTAGCGATTGTCGCAGTAGTGCCACCGTGCCCGATATGCCTGCCGAGGACTTCCTGCGTGCAGTGGACCAAATCACCCCACACGTGAATCCCAACCGAGTGATGGTTGTCATTACGGGTGGTGAGGCACTCTGCCGTAAGGACCTCGAAGTGGTTGGTAGGGAACTCTACAAGAGGGGCTATCCGTGGGGTATTGTCACCAACGGTATGTTGCTCACTCGTGAGCGTATGAACTCACTCGTAAGGTCGGGCCTACGCTCCATAACCCTTTCGCTCGATGGCTTTGAGGAGGCACACAACGCCATACGTCGCCACCCACAAAGTTGGGCCAATGCGGTGAGGGCGTTGGACGTTATGATTAACACCGAAGGTATTGTGTATGACGTGGTCACCTGCGTGGGGCCACACAACTACGCCTCCCTGCCCGCCCTGCGTGAATGGCTCATCGAGAGGGGCTGCAAGGCGTGGAGATTGTTCACCATCTTCCCCGTAGGCAGGGCCGCCGAGAACGACAACCTGCAACTCACCTCCGAAGAGTATCGTGGGCTTATGGAGTTCATCATTGCCACACGCAAGGATGGACGCATCAAGTGCGACTACGCCTGCGAGGGTTTCTTGGGTGGCTACGAGGCCGAGGTTAGGGACAGGTTCTTCGGCTGTATGGCAGGTGTGAGCATTGCGGGCATCAAGGTTGACGGAGCCATTAGTGCCTGCACCAGCATCCGTGCCGGCTTCGACCAGGGTAACATCTACGAGGACAACTTGTGGGAGGTGTGGAACACGCGTTTTGAGCCGTTCCGTAATCGTGAGTGGGCCCACAAGGGAGAGTGTAAGGATTGCAAGGTGTGGAAATTCTGTCAGGGCAACGGTATGCACCTCTACGACGATGACCACAACCTACTGCACTGCAACTACAAACGACTGTGTCGTTAGTGGGAGCAAATGCCGCATTAAATTGTTTTGGGAAAACCCCAATTTTAATTACTTTTGCGGCGGAAAAATGCACATATATAATATATGTATACGATAATTAAACAAAACACAATATAACAACACTCAATGAAATACATTTTACATCTTTTAGGTTGGGTGGCTTTGTGTGCTGCCTTGACAGGATGCGAAAGCCACACACCCACTCCCACCCCAGACAAGGATAGTGAACTCAAAATTGTAATCAACGAGGTCAACACTTCCGCAAAGTACATCGAACTCTACAACAAGGGCGACAAACCTGCCGACATCAGCGGACTAACCATCATTAAAAACAACGAAGGCCCCATCTCCAACATCGATGGCTCGGCCGACTTTGTTGTGGCTGATGGCACAACACTCCCCGCAGGAGGTTTTGCCGTAATAGGTTGCAAGGGTAACACCACCCAGTATGAGGGACTTTCGCTCGGTACCAGCAAAAGCGGTATCTCGGGCAGTAAATCGCTCCTTCTGGAACTCGTTGACGGCGAGGGCAATCACCTCGACTACTTTGTGAACACCGCAAAGGAGAAACCCACCGCAAAGGATGAATGGGATGGCGAAATTCTCTACTCTTTTGATGTAGCAATGCGTGTTGGCGATGGCGCCGACAAGTGGTTTATTATGGCCGAGGGCACCCCGGGAGCACCCAATGGTGGCTCGGTAATCAGGGGTCACAATATGCCCGAAGTGGACTTCGAGGCAGAGCCGACACCCGGACAAGGTGGAAACGACGACAATCAGGGCAGCACACCAAGTACCCCTTCCAACCCCGGCACGGGCACTTCGTCGTTGGCAGAGAGTGTGGCCTATGTGTGGGACGAGAGCACCTTCCCCGAAATCCGTCTAACCGTAAAGGAGGACGAGTGGAACAAAATGTTGGAAACATTTGACCGCAACAGCAAAACCAAACAATATTTCAAGGGTGATGTGAGTTTCTTTAACGGCACCAAGACCTTCGAATTCAACGAAGCAGGTTGGAGGTTGAGGGGCAACACTTCACGTCGTCGTCCCGAGGGTAATGGTGGCGAGGTGCACAAGAGGGACAATGCCGATTGGCACCACGTACACCTCCAATTCAACTTCCGTAAGTACCACAAGGACTCCGCACACACGATTGGTGGCGTGAGGAAAGTACACGTTAAATGGGCCAAGGACGACCCCTCGTATGTGCGTGAGATGTACTGCTACGACCTCTTCCGCAGGTATGGTGTGTGGACCGCCATCAACGATATCTACTGCCGCCTATGGATACACGTGGAGGGCGACAAGCAGCCCGCCTACTATGGTGTCTATGAGATGCTCGAAACCATCGACGACGAGTATCTCGAAGTGCGCTCGGACCTCTTTGGTGGCCACAAGGGCAACCTCTGGAAGTGCTCCTACACCGAGAAAGGACCTGCTGACCTGAAAGATTACAGCAACGACGCCAAGTTCGGTCTTGACCAAGATACCGATGAGGAGTGGCCATATGAGCTTAAAACCGAGCACAACTCGTTCAGCTCGGCAAAGGCTCAGTTGGTGGACTTTATGCAGAAACTCAACTCGAAGAGTGGGCAGGACCTCCACGACTGGTTGGGCGAAGTAATCGACATTCCGCTCTTCCTGAAAACCTACGCCGTGAACGTAACGGTTGGTATGTGGGACGACTATTGGAACAACGGCAACAACTACTATATGTATTTCAACGCCTCGGGTACGAGCGGCTACAAGTTCTACTTCATCCCCTACGACTACGACAACACTCTCGGCACCTCACAAAACGTGTGTCGAATTGAGGATTCAGGCACTTGCACACCGCTCAAATGGGGAAGCAACTCGATGTATCCGTTGGTAAACAAGATTATCCAATTTGAGGACTACAAGGCACTCTATGTGGGTTACCTGAAAGAGCTGGTTGACTCCTCGAACAGCTATTTCGACCAGCACGCAAGTGCTGCACGCATCCGTGCTTGGCACAGCAAGATAAGCCCCTATGTGAGCAACGACACGGGCGAGGATATGGAGATTCATGACCGCCCTGCCTCGTGGAGCAACAAGGGCCACTACCGACTCTTGGAGGACAGCAACAACAATTTCTTCAAGGTTAAGAAGGACACATATAATAGTATCTTGAATTGAGAATTGAGAATTGAGGCAAATGCGAGTAAGCGAGAGCAGAGGCCACTTGTGGACTATGCAGAGCGGGAGCATTTTAGAGCAAGCGAAGCTTGGTCAATTGAAAATTGAGAAAGTTGCGAGTAAGCGAGAGCAACTAAAAAGAGACCAAATAGAGTCTGCCCGAAGGTTAGACCCTCTGTAGAATGTGGACAGTGAAGCATTCTACAAAACTTATTGATTGACAAAGTGTTAAGTTGTTTAGATTGAGGACTGATTGTCCGTACAAAAGTCGTCTAAACAT
>JAGBGK010000036.1 GCA_017936005.1 Tidjanibacter sp. | reverse complement strand
AGGTGCCGTAGGCGGAGGGGTATGCAGACGGTCGACGGTAGACGGTCGACGGTTGACGTCAAAAAAAAACGCAAAGTGTGCGGCAAATGCAAGGCAGCGTCAGAATGACGCTTTCCCTATTTTGGTCGGAGTGCTATCCAACGTTTGGTAGCACCACAAAAAAACGCAAAGTGCGAGGGGAATTTTGTGCCAAACGAGAAGGCGAGTCCGCAGTTTGCTGTCGCAAATGAGGAACTCGCCTATCGAAGTGCGGTGCAAAATTCACCCGCAATCTGCGTTTTTTCCTAATCGCCGAGGAGAGTATATGTAACCTCCACCTTAACCGACCCCGTGCCGGCCAACTTAACAACCGCAGGATCCATATACTCATAGGCCGTCATTCCCAACGTAACCCTCGGAGCTACACCCTCCGCACCCTGCAACAACTGCTGCATATAGATCGAGAGGTCCATAGTGTAGTAGCCGTGGGTACGGTTGAACTCGCCACCATAGTTGAGCTTGGTGTCGTAGTTGGCCTCGTAGTAGTAGTTGTAATCCGCTACGGGGTTAATGGTTGAGTATTTGAGGTAGGAGCCAAGGCGTGTGGGTGCATAGTCGTAGAGAAGGTAATCCTTGTCGGCCAGCTCCACGTACACGCGCGCCTGATTAATAAAGATGTTCTTACCCTCGGGTTTGAGCGCTTTGAGCGCATCAATGAAGCTCTGATCAAACTCCAACGTGGTGGTGAGGCCCATCACACCCTGTACCCACGTCTCGGTGGCGGGGTTCTTCAATGGCTCGTCGCTCTGGGTGTCCACGTTGAGTTTGGACTCAATATCAAGCGCAGCATCATACTCCTGCTCAAAGGCGGTCATTGCGGTCTGCTTGCTGTATGTGGTATTGTTCGTAATGGGATAGGCCCTCACGATGTTGTCAACCACACTCTTGTCGGCATCGGCTGTTAGGTAGTCGTGGGCATAGAGCACCAAGAAACTCTCGGGACCATAGGTGGTGTCGTATTGGAGATTGAGGCCATAGATAGCCGCATCCTTGTCGCTCATCTCGGCGGGCGCAATGCAGAGGCCGTTGAAGGTGTTGATGAACAAGGTGTCGTTCTGGCACAGTTCCTTGTCGGTGTTCAACAGAGCCTGCATAAAAGCCTCGGCACCAACACCTTTGGTGAGGCGCAGGGTGTCATAGTAGTCGGCACTATTGGGCTTGCCGCTATACTTGAAGGTAAACATAGGCTCCACCTTGCCACCCTCACCATTCCAATTCTTCACTGCCCCCATATAGTCGAAGGAGTTGTAGTAAGTCGAATCCCTACGCAACCTCGTTTTGAGGGGATAGACATTGAAGGTCTGCTCTTTGAGCGTGTCGCCACCCAACACTTTCAGGTCGCAGATGATGAGCATCGAGTCGGCCACCTTTGTACGGTCGGCGTAGGCGATGGTGTCCGAACGGCTACCGCCACCAAACTGCACCAACGCAGTGGCTGTGGTGTTACCCAAGCCCTCACTACGCAGGCGACCAAAGTAGGCGTAGTCGAAGCCGCTACACTTAATCGAGTCCGTATAGGAGAGGTAGTTGCTAATGCCCTCCTCCAAGGTCGCAAACCTCACCTCCATCTGCTCACCGGGAGGCACAATATTCACACCGAGTTGGTCGTCCACCTCCGTGCACGCACTAAAAAAAAGTATCAGTGCCGACACCACTGCGCCGACACTGTATAGGGTTGTTTTCTTAAAGAATCGAGTCATAGAATTCCTTGTAATCGTTCAGCCACTCTCCATCCGACTTGTCGGCCCTGCCACGCAGCACCTTCTTGCCAGAGGCGGCAATGTACTCTTCAATGGCAGAGGGTACACTCTCTGCCTCAATGACAATGCCATCCACATTGTCAATAACGAGTTTTATGATGTTTTCGTATGAAAGTTCGCCAATCTTATCGAGAATCTCGGCAGGCACACCCTCGCCTTTCATCGTGTCGATGAAGGCCTTATCCCACTCGCCATTGAAACTGTCGTCGTAGATTGTAAAGACAATCTTCGAGCCGGCAAAGAGTGGATCCTCGGCAAAACTTGCCCTCAGATAGAGAGGTACAGCAACCGTAAACCAGCTGTGGCAATGTACCACATCGGGTTGCCAACGCAACTTACCAACGGTTTCCAACACGCCCCTTGCGAAGAAAACAGCTCTCTGTCCGTTATCCTCAAACTCCACACCCTCGGCATCCCTCAGCACGGCTTTGCGCGAGAAGTAGTCCTCGTTGTCAATGAAGTATATCTGCACCCTCGCTGCGGGAATGGACGCAACTTTAATGATGAGTTGGTGGTCGTCGTCATTGATAATTAGGTTCATACCACTCAGACGAATAACCTCGTGCAGTTGGTTTCTGCGCTCGTTGATAACGCCATAGCGTGGCATAAAGGTCCTAATCTCGAAGCCCCTCTCCTGCATAGCCTGCACAAGGGTACGACAAGTGGTCGAAATGGGGCTCTCAGGCAGATATGGAAATATCTCCTGACACACGTTAAGTATTTTAGCTCCAGCCAATTTGATTGAATTTTTAGTTTTGCACAAGTGGTCAAAAAGTCGTAGGTCGGCCTCCTTCGACGAACCACTTTTGCGTAAAGCCGATAATACGATGCAAAGATAATAAAATTTTTTTTGATTTTGTGCAACATTTGGGGCGAGAAAAAAAATCAAAATTCACAGGCGTTGTCTGTTTTGTGAATTGAAAATGGAAAATTGAAAATTAGCCGACTACCGTCAACCGACTACCGACTACCGACTTTTTTTAAGGGCCTTAGAGTCCTTAGGGTCCTTAAAGCCCCTATCACCACTATCACCCCTTTCTGCCCTTTCTGCTCTTTTGACAGCCCCTCCGCCTTCGGCATCTCCTGCTCGGCGAGGCCGCCGAGCGCAATTTCGACCACCCCTCCCGACCTCCTGCTCGGCGAGGCCGCCGAGCGCAATTTCGACCACCCCTCCCGACCTCCCCTTTCGTAGGGGAGGAGTGGTCGTGGGGCTCCCTAACCTCACTAAACTCCCTACACTCCCTAAGGTCACTACGCCACCCCACCTCACGGGTAACAAAAAAGCAACCCGTGAAAAAGGTGGGGCCCCTCCGAGGTCTTGGGTATTAAAAAAGATACCCAAGATAAAAAAAGCGAAGAGCGACAAAAAAAAATAGCGAAGAGCGACACAACATCGCTCCTCACCCTTCGCTATTTACTCTCTGTTAATTATTTTCTTAACCCCTCGCTCCGTCTTAGGCGCCTGACTCCTCATAGCCAACGTCCTCGGCGAGGTTGGTTCCTCCGGCGGCGGCCACAGCGAGTTGATCGCAGCGGTTGTTCTCCACGGTGGTCGCGTGGCCCTTAACCCACACGAAGCGTACCCTATGGCGGCGATACACCCGCAGAAAGCGTTGCCAAAGGTCGGGGTTCTTGGCCTTCTGGAAGCCCTTTTTCTCCCAGCCGAACACCCACCCTTTCTCCACCGAGTCGACCACATATTTACTATCGGAGTAGAGCACCACATCGGTACCCTCAAATTTGAGCGCTTCGAGCGCAACACACACCGCCATAAGCTCCATACGGTTGTTGGTGGTTACACGGAAGCCTGCACTCAACTCCTTACGATAGGGAGGTGAGAGCAACACCACGCCATAGCCACCCCTACCGGGGTTGCCAAGCGACGAGCCATCGGTGTAGATTGTTACGTTGGGCAAAGGACAGCACACTTAACGCAACACCACAAAAAGCGGGTGTGGCAATTTTGAATTTTGAATTTTCTACTTGCGACTCTCTTTTGCCTCCACCGAAAGAGTTGCGTGAGGCACCACGCGCAGACGCTCCTTGGGAATGAGTTTACCCGTTTCACGGCAGATGCCGTAGGTCTTGTTTTCGATGCGCACGAGAGCTGCTTCGAGGTGGTTGATGAATTTGAGCTGGCGCTGTGCCAAACGTCCCATCTCCTCTTTGGTGAGGGTGGCTGCACCCTCTTCGAGCACCTTGAAGGTGGGCGAAGTATCTTCGGTGTCATTACTTGCGGAGTTGTTCACCGACGAACGCAACAACTCGTAGTCGTCTTTTGCCTTGCCAAGCATATCGAGGATAATCACTCGGAACTCAGCCAATTCCTCATCGGAATATCTGGTTTTCTCAACTTCTGCCATAGTTAAATAGTCTTTGGTTTATCCAAAGATACAAAAGATTTACCAAACCGCAAATTTTTTGGCGATTTATTTTATTTCGGAAGGGCAGAAAGAGCCAGAAAGGGCAGAAAGAGCAGAAAGGGAAAACTCCTCCCCTAATTAGGGGAGGTGGTCGAAGACCGGAGGGGTATGCAGACGGTAGACGGTTGACGGTCGACGTAAAAAAACGCACAGAACGAGATGAATGCAAGGCACACAAGAAAACCACCTCCGCAGTTTACTAAACGTAAATGAGGAGGTGGTTTATCGCAGTGTAACGCCGCAGTCGCTCGTTATGTGCGTTTTTTATTCGTAGAGGTTGTCATAATGCGACGAACTCTTCTCATACTTCAAGTCCTGCAACAACGACGACTTAACACTGATGTTGAAACTCCAACTCTTACGATAACCAAACGGCACACACGAAAAGTTCATCTGCCAACAGTGAAGATCCCTCACAAGAGTAACAACACCAGGAGTCAACTCCTTGCGGTCAAAGTCGAAACCACCCGTGTAGGATATCGCCCAATTATTCTCCTTATCCAACGTTATGGAGCCATTGAAGCCCAACGTGTTCACCACCCTCGCCTTGATACCATTGTTGGTGTAGTTGATGGAGTAGTTGAACGAGAAGTTCCACGGCATCGAGAAGTCGTAGTACTGCGAGGTCATCAGCTGCCTGCGCAATGCGGGGTCCAACGGGTCGTTGGGGTCGTAGAAATATGGATTGGAGTACTCCGGATATTGTTTTGAAATATCATTAATGGTGGCCTCGGTGTAGAGATCGGAGGAGTTGAAGGTGTAGCCACACGACCAACCCGTGGAGGCGATACGTCCCGGTATGCCTCGTTTGAGGAGTAGCTTGTCGTATCTTATACCCTTGACCTTATCCACCTCATAGGGGTCGAGGGTCATCGATATGTTGATACCGAACTTGGGTATAATGCTCGAACGTATCCTCACGGGGATATTGGACAGTTTCATTGAATCGGCCAAGAAGTTGTAGCTGAACGAGAAAGACAGGTCGTCAAGAATCTTAACCTTCTTCACACCCGTAGTATCTTGGTCGCTCTTAACTTTGGCTTCGAGGGTTTGTCCCACCGACACCGAAAGGCTGGCATTACGTCCGCTGCTCGGCACACCATACATCTCGCCCGAGAAGGGAGAGTATTTCTTGGTGCGTCCATCGGGCGTGGCCTGAATGGTCTTCCAATAGCCATATTTCTCCTTGCTGAAATCGGGCGCAATGGAGCCGCTGACACTGAGGTTGATGGTGTGTCGCACTGCTTTAAGGTAGGCATTGGGGTTCTTCATCTGATAGGAACCATAGATGGTGGTGTTGGCCGATACGGATGCGTTGTAGTCATACACGCGGTAGAAGCCACGGGTGGTGTCGGCAACGATGTTCTGCACAGCATCGTCCCACCTCTGGTCTATACGACGGAAATACCACCTCTCCGTGTAGTTGACCGAGGGCGAAAGGTTGATGTATCCCAACACGTTAAACGAGGCACTGATGGGTAAGGAGTGCTTGATACCGTTTTTGAACTCGCCAAGAGTTTCGGGCTTTGTGAGTTGTTCAAACTTGGTGTTCACCGAGTTCTGCATCTGCGCCTTATAGGTCATCGTAATCTTCTCATACCACCTCTCCTTGCCGACCATCACCTTACGTTTGAAGGGGTAGAAACGGCTCACGTTGAAGTTGATAGATGGGAGGCTGAGCGACACATCGCCCGTATTGAGGTTCTGCGAATACTGCATATTGGCCGTCATCGACATTGGCGTACCCTTCCACGAGTGGGAATATGCAATCGAGGAGTTGGTCTGTGCCGAGAGGTAGTCGCTGAGCGAGTTGGAAGCGAGTTTATTGTAGCCACTCGTGGAGAAGTTCACGTTGGCCGAGAATGTCGAGTTGGGGTTGAACTTGGCATCCTGCGAGTGGGTCCAGGTCACACGGAAGTTGTCCTGATTGGTGTAGTCAGCCGAGCCCTTTTCGCCGATGATTGTCTTGGCAAAGTTGACACCCACCGAACCATTGAACTTATATCGTACACGGTAGGTCGAAGCAGCATTGACCTCCCACGAACCGAGGGTATAGATACCACCCGTAACCCTCAAATCGACATAGTCATTGAATGCAAAATAGTATCCACCATCCCTCAGGAAGAAGCCTCGGGTGGCATCCTCACCATAGGAGGGCATAATGAAACCCGTCTTGCGTTCCATATTCATCGGGAAGAAAATCTCCGGAATGACCAACGGCAGCGGCACATCGGCAATGACAAGGTACAAGGGGCCCGACACAATCTTCTTGCCGGGGATAAATTTGGCCTTTGTCATATTAATATAGAAGTGTGGATGGTCGGTGTGTTCACAGGTGGTATAGACACCGCCCTTGATGTTGAACGACTTGTCGTCCATCATCTTCACCTCCTTACCCGTGAGGTAACCCTCGCCGTCTTTGGTCACTACGCCATAGATTTTGGCCCTCTTGGAGTCGATATTGTAGGTTACGGTGTCCATCGTGTAGGTGGAGCCTGCGTCGGTAAACTCGGGGCGGGTGTGACCATAGGCAGAGGTGTCGGCTTTACCATAGGCGAGAATCTCTTTGGAGTCCATCGACACACGCATATAGTCGGCCTTGATGTTCATATTGCCGTATGTCACATCGCCCTGCTCGTAGATGTGCACCATCTTGCCACGCACGTCATAGTAGAGCGAGTCTTTGTTCTTACCGCTGATAACCTCTTCGAGGAAGTTGCGTTGTTTACGTCCGCCACGCAGGGTGGAGTCGGGTTGTGCCACAAGGAGGCTATCGATACTCTGCTGCGAGGAGCGCATCTGGAGCGAGTCGGGACCATTGAATGCCCTGTCGCCCCTGAAATCCCTTATCGGAGGAGTGAGCGAGTCGGCCCTGAAAACACCTCTTGCGGACAGGCTATCGGGCACGGCTACACTCGCCGAGCGCACACCCTCAACCTCGGGGAGCGATTTTTTTTGTCCCTCGGCCACATTTTGTGCACCCAACGAAGTTGCCAGCAACGAGAAAACGACAACCAGGAGGTGATATTTTATGCTCTTAATGTCCAAAATCTCACAAAAATTCTTTACCTTTGCCGACAGAGTCGGCAAAACACCCACGCAAGCGGGTATAAAGCCGATTTGCCTCATCAAATTATTCAGCAAAAGTAACAAAAAAAATGAAACCCACAGCCTTTCTCACAATCATATTAACGATTTGTTTGCCTTTTATGGTGTCGGCACAGGCAAAAAAAGATGTGCCGGAGAGAGGACTGCACACCGTTGTACTTGATGCGGGACACGGTGGTAAGGACCCGGGGTGTTCGTGGGGCGACAAACTCGAAAAGAATCTTAACCTCAACATTGTCCTCACGCTGGGCGATATGATTGAGAGGGCCTACCCCGACGTGAAGGTTATCTACACCCGCAAAGACGACCGTTTCATTGAGTTGCACGAGAGGGGTAACATCGCCAACCGAGCAAATGCCGACCTCTTCATCTCGGTACACACCGACGCTGTGGGCAACACCGAAGCACACGGCAGTAGCACCTACATTATGGGTAACGACAAGAGTGAAAAGAATCTTGCCGTGGCACAGAGGGAGAACTCGGTCATTGTGATGGAGGGCGACTACGAGGCCAAGTATGAGGGCTACGACCCAAATAGTGCCGAGAGTTTCATCATCTTCTCGCTGATGCAGTATGCCCACTCGGAGCAGAGTATGATTTTTGCAGAGATGGTGCAGAAACACTACGCCAAGACCACCGCCATTGTGGACCGAGGCGCACGCCAAGGCCCCTACCTGGTGCTGTGGCGTACGGCAATGCCGTCGGTGCTGACCGAGGTGGGCTTTATGACCAACAAGAAAGACAGGGAGTATCTGCACAGCAAGGAGGGTATGGCTGCCGTGTGTCAGGCACTCTTCGATGCGTTCAGCGAATACCGCATCCGCTGCAACACCAAGGCTGGCGAGAGCGTTGCCTGGGTGGATGTGAAACCCGTCATCAAGGACGAGCCCAAGCCCGCACCTGCCGAGGAGCCAAAGGCAGAGCAACTGCCATCCGTGAAAGAGGAAGCAAAGGCCGAAGTCAAACCCGCCGTGAAAGAGGACTCTGTAAAGGCAGAACCGAAAACCGACTCCAAGCCTGCGGCAAAGGCAGAGGTAAAACCCGCGGCAAAGAAAACCGAAGGGGTGAAATATTATGTCCAACTGTGTACTCTCTCGGCCAAGAGTAATCCCAACGACGCCAAGTTTGGCCCCTACAAAGGACGCATCATTCAGTCCCAAACATCATCGGGTAAGTGGCGCTGTTTGGTGGCAGCCGAGAGCTCACAAGCCGCCCACAAGTTGGCCGCCGAGGCCGACAAAAAGGGCTTCAAAGGAGCCTTTGTGGTCATCCTCAAAGGTGGCGAATACAGGAGAGTGAACTAACATAAACAAGCACAAAAATATGAAACGATTTGGACTACTCATAGTTGCCATCCTTGCCACAACCGGTTGGTGGGGTGTGGCCGGACAAGACAACAAAACCGCCGAGAAGAAGGTTAACCCCATCGTGGCATCGGTGGTGGAGTGGGCTCCGCAAGCCCCCTGCTTTTCCAACCCTCCAATCGATTGGGATAAGCCTGAGTTGAAAATCCTCGACATTGGCAACAGCTACACCGTCGATGCACAAGCATATCTGGCAAGGTTGGCCGAAGCGGCAGGGTTGGAGGATAATTACAGCCTCTACACTGCCTATCGCGGCGGTGGCTCGTTCAAGAATTGGGTGGACATTTACCACAACCGCGACACCAAACACTACCGTGTCTACAAATGCGCCGGTGCAGAGTTGGAGGGCGTGGGTGGTAATGCCGAGGCGGGCGACGGAGAACTCTTCCGCCAAACCATCACCAACACCAAGTGGGACATCATCCTCATCCATCAGGTGAGCGTCTACTCCAACGACTTCTCACTCTGGGACGGACACGGTAGGGGTGGCTACCTCAACGAGTTGATTGAGATTTTGCACCGCACCAACCCACAAGCCTCCATTGGTTACCTTATGATTCACAGCTACAAGGGCGATTGGAGAGATAACACCGAGGGAGATTCGTTGAAAAGGTGGATAAATATTGCCGGCTCTACCAAACAATTTATGGAGAGCTACGGCATCGACTTTGTGATTCCCTACGGAACAGCCGTGCAAAACCTGCGTGCCACTTCGTTGTGCGACCACAACGAGTTCTCCAACGATGGAACACACCTGGCCAATGGTTTGGGCGACTACGTGGCCTCGTGCTGCTACTTCCAAGCACTCTTTGGCCCCCGCTTTGGTGTTAGCATTATGGGCAACACCTACCGCCAGACCGACCTCGACGAGTCGTTACCCGGCGTGTTGAACATCACCGACACAACCGCACCCATTGCCCAAAAGGCCGCCGTGTTGGCAGTGAGCAACATGTGGCAGGTGCGTAACCCCGAGGAGTGGGAGTTTTAGGCACAATCGAAAGAACAAATCGAAACTTAAATAAATAGAAAAAGAGATGAAAAAGTTTTTATTCACATTGGTTATGGCAGCAGCTGTACTGACAGGTTGCGACTCGCTTCGCAACAACCCCCTTGTTAATCAAGGTAAGACTCCCTATGGAACCGCCGAGTTCTCAAAAATCAAAATTGAGCACTATATGCCCGCATTTGAGCAGGCACTCACCGAGGCAAGGGCCGAGATGGAGGCAATCATCAACAATCCCGAGGAGCCTACCTTCGAGAATACCATCGTGGCTATGGAGCGCAGTGGCGCACTATTGAACCGCGTTAGCACCATCTTCTTTGTGCTCAACAGCAACGAAACCAGCGACGAGATGCAGGCCCTTGCACTCGAAGTGCAGCCCAAACTCGTGGAGTTCTACAACGACATCAACCTCAACCCCACCCTCTGGGAGCGAGTGAAGAAGGTCTATGAGGGCAAAGATGCGCTCACCCTCACCACCGAGCAGGCTAAACTCTTGGCAGACACCTACGATGGTTTCGTGCGTTCGGGTGCCAACCTCAACGACGAGCAGAAGGAGGTCTATCGCGCCCTTTCGACCGAGCTGTCGAACCTCACACTCCTCTTTGAGCAGAACGTGTTGGCAGCAACCAACGCCTTCTCGCTCAACATCACCAACGAAGCCGAGGTTGCCGAGTTGCCCGCATTCGTAAGGGAGGCTATGGCTGCCGATGCAAAGGCTCGTGGCGAGGAGGGTTGGACCGTAACGCTGCACGCTGCAAGTATGTATCCCTTCCTGACCTACTCGTCCAACAGGGGCTACAAGGAGCAGGTGTGGAAGGCCTACAACACCCGTTGTATCGGTGGCGAGTTGGACAACGTGGAGGTGCTCCGCAAGATTGCCAACCTGCGCTTGCAGGAGTCGCAACTCTTCGGTTATGAGTGCTATGCCGACAGGGTACTCGAAAGGCGTATGGCCGAGAACACCGCAACGGTAGAGAGTTTTCTTGATGAGCTCCTTTCGGCCACCATCAAATATGCCCGCAAGGAGGTTAGCGATGTGGAGAAGTTTGCTCACAAACAGGGCTTCAAGGGCGAGATTATGCCTTGGGATTGGGCCTACTGGAACGAGAAATACAAGGTTGCAAAGTATAGCTACAACGAGGAGGAGGTAAAACCATACTTCGAACTCAACAACGTGAAGAACGGTATCTTCACTCTTGCAGAAAAACTCTATGGCATCAAATTCGTAGAGAACAAAGAGGTGGATGTTTACCACCCCGATGTACAGGTATATGAGGTTAGGGAGGCAAACGACGAGTTCTTGGGTATCCTCTATATGGACTTCTTCCCCCGTGCCACCAAGAGGGGCGGTGCGTGGATGACCTCGTTCCGCGATATGTACACCACCGAGGACGGTGAGGAGGTAAGGCCCCACATCTCGCTGTGTGGCAACTTCACCAAACCCACCGAGAGCACTCCTTCGTTGTTGACCTTCGACGAGTTTGAGACCTTCCTCCACGAGTTCGGCCACTGCTTGCACGGACTCCTCGCACAGGGCACCTACGCTTCGCAGACGGGTACTTCGGTTTACCGCGACTTTGTGGAACTCCCCAGCCAGATTTTGGAAAATTGGGCCGTTGAGCCTGAGTTCCTCGACATCGTAGCCGTTCACTACCAGACCGGCGAGAAGATGCCCGAGGAGTTGAGGGAGAAAGTTATCGAGTCGAAAGCGTTCTTGAAAGCCTATGCCAACGTACGCCAAGTGTCGTTTGGCCTGACCGATATGGCCTACCACACCATCAAGGCACCCATCGAGGGTGACCCCCTGAGCATTGAGCGTGAGGCTATGAAGCCCACCAAGACATTGCCCGTGGTGGCAGGTACGGCTATGGCTCCCGCCTTCACCCACATCTTCTCGGGTGGCTATGCTGCGGGCTACTATGGCTACAAGTGGGCCGAGGTGTTGGATGCCGATGCGTTCGCACTCTTCAAAGAGAAGGGTATCTTCTCGCGTGAGGTTGCACAGTCGTTCAGGGACAACATTCTCTCGAAGGGCGGCACCAAACACCCGATGGAGCTCTACGTTGCTTTCCGTGGCCACAAGCCCGCAACACAGGCTCTCATCGATGAGATTGTACCAAAGAAAAAGTAAGTCAAATTGAAAATGGAAAATTGATAATTTTTGATTTTTCCTAAATTTACGTTTTGAGATGAATTACACGTTGAGCGAAATAGCCACCCTCACCGGCGGACGACTCGAAGGAGCAGACCTTCGTGTGGGGCGTGTTATGACCGATAGTCGCCATAGTTTTGCCACGGAGCAAAACCCAATGTTTGTGGCTATCGGTGGTATAAATCACGACGGCCACACCTTCATCGACGACCTCTACCGCAGGGGCCTGAGGGCCTTTATGGTGGAGCGAGAGGTGGACTTCGGGGCTTGGCCCGAGGCGGGCTTTGTGGTGGTGGAGCGCTCTCTCTATGCGCTCCAAAAGGTAGCCACCGACCACCGTAGCCACTTCCGAGGCACGGTGGTAGCCATCACCGGCTCAACGGGTAAGACCACAACAAAGGAACTCATTGCAGAGGTTGCTCCAATGGGTGTACGCATCTTCCGTTCGCCGAGGAGCTACAACTCGCAGTTGGGTGTCGCCTTGTCGCTACTAATGATTGAGGGCGACGAGGATATGGCGGTGATTGAGGCCGGCATATCGCGCCCCGACGAGATGGCTCGCTTGGAGGCAATGATTAGGCCCGACGTGGGAATCTTCACCTCTCTGGGCCCACAACACGACGAGAACTTCATCGACCGCAGTCATAAGGCCTCCGAAAAAGCGGTGCTGTTCAGCCGTTGCGGAAGGGTTATCTATGATGCCACCAATCCCTACATTGTGGAGGCAGTGGTGGGTGTGAGGGAGAAAATCCCCGCCTCCGACCTACACTCTATGGTGGTGGCACTCTATCGCTCTATGGGCTACAACACCGACACCATCGAGGAGCAACTCAAAGAAGCACAACCCATTACACTAAAACTTTCGCTTGGCGAAGGCTTGGGTGAGTCGGTCATCCTTTCCGACACCTACAACTCCGACACCAACTCTCTGGCCATTGCGCTTGACGAGCTGGACAAGATTGCAGCCACAAGGCGCAAGATTGTGATTCTGTCGGACATTCCATTCAGCACTCTACCCGATGACAGGCTCTATTCAAAGGTGGGCGAACTGCTCGACCAAGCGGGTGTGAGCCGACTCATTGGCGTTGGCGAACACATCTCGGCCCATAGGGAGTATTTCGAGATGGAGAGCGAATTCTACGCCTCGGTGGACGAGCTGCTGGGAGCCTTCTCGCAGGATAAGATTGAGGGTGCGGCACTGCTTGTCAAGGGACACCAGATGTCGGGCTTCGATAGGCTTGTGCACGCTCTATCGCGTCAGAGCCACACAACCGTCTTGGAGGTCAATCTCTCCACCATGGTCGCCAACCTTAATATCTACCGCAGAATGTTGCCCGAAGGCACACGCCTGATGGCTATGGTGAAGGCTTCGAGTTACGGCCACGGCGACTATGAGATTGCATCCACACTGGCCCACGAGGGAGTGGACTACTTGGCTGTTGCCTTTGCCGACGAGGGTGTGGAGCTGCGCAAGAAGGGTATTACTATGCCCATTGTGGTACTCAATGCCGATGCCGACAGCTTCCTACTGATGACCACCTACCGCTTGGAGCCGGAGATATACAACCTTACTTCCCTACACGCCTTTGCGGAGGCTGTGGTCAGGGCGGGCGAGAGCGACTACCCCATACACCTGAAAATAGACAGCGGTATGCACCGACTCGGCTTCCGTATGGAAGATGTGGAGGTGTTGAAGCGGGAGTTGGAACGCCTGCGTAGTGTGGTTACCGTGAGGACCATATTCTCACACCTCGCCACAGCCGATATGCCCGAAGAGGAAGACTTTGTACACTCACAACAGCAGACCTTCAAGGAGGTATCGGAGGCCATTATGGAGGGACTCCCCTACACCCCCCTACGACACCTCAACAATAGTGCTGCCATCGAGCACTACCCCGACTCGCACTACGATATGTGCCGTTTGGGCATAGGGCTCTATGGCGTGGGAGCAAAGGGGGCAAAGCCCATAGCAAGGCTCACCACACGCATCGTGCAGGTGAAAACCCTCTCCAAGGGTGAAACGGTTGGCTATGGTCGTGCGGGAGTGATTGAACGCACCACACAGGTCGCCACCATACCCATAGGCTATGCCGATGGACTCGACCGTAGGCTTGGAGGCGGAGCGTGGAGCGTGTGTGTGGCAGGGCAGATGGCTCCAATCATCGGCAGGGTGTGTATGGATAGTTGTATGATTGACACCACAGGCCTCAACGTCAAAGAGGGCGACGAGGTTGTCATCTTCGGTGGCGAAGGCGGCAGCGTGGAAGAGATGGCCGAGGTGTTGGGCACCATTCCTTATGAGATTATGACCTCCGTATCAAAGAGGGTGAAACGTATATATATAAAGGAATAGGAAGACTATCAAACAAAAGAGGTATGACCTACGGAAAAATCTATATGCTCCCCTGCCCCATCAGCGAGGGCAACCCCTATGATGTGCTACCCGAAGCCAACAGGGCCATAATGGCAGGGCTGGACTACTTCATTGTGGAGAACGTGCGCACGGCCCGTAGGTTCCTCAGCGCAGCAAAGATTGGTCGCCCCATCGAGGAGTTGGAGTTTGCCGAGTGCAACGAACACACCACCGCTTTGGAGATTGAGCCACTCCTGAGGCCCATTTTGGAGGGCCGTAGTGCGGGTATCATCAGCGAGGCCGGACTGCCCGGTGTGGCCGACCCCGGAGCCGATGTGGTTGCGCTGGCACAAAAGAAGGGTATCGAGGTCATTCCCCTCGTGGGCCCTTCGAGCATTCTGATGGCCCTTATGGCCAGCGGACAAAACGGCCAGAGTTTCGCCTTCAACGGCTACCTACCCATCAAACCCGCCGAGCGCGCCAAAGCACTCCGACACTTCGAGCGCAGGGCGCTCACGGAGGGCCAGAGCCAGATTTTCATTGAGGCACCCTATCGTAACGAAAAACTGCTTGGCGATATGCTCGCCACCCTGTCGGGCACCACGAGGGTTACGGTGGCTGTGGACATCACCTCCCCCACCCAACTTATTCGCACCCTTTCGGTGGAGCAGTGGCGCAAGACACCCCTACCCGATATGCACAAACGCCCCACAATCTTCATCGTAGGGCGATAGAGGGGAGGGAGTTCAAAATCAACACTACCGATGCGATAAGTTTTGCAAAAACAGTGTGGAGCAAAAAAACCAAGGGTGTGTCTAACAAATGTTTAGACACACCCTTGTTGTTGAAAATCGTATAACAAGAGGTCTTTCAAGGCTTGCGTGGCGCAAAAACGCCTTGTCGTACAGCCCCTCCCCCTATTTGGTCGTAAATCGGTAGATGCAGGTGTGGGTGTACTGCTCCTCGGGGTTGAGCACGATGGATGGGAAATGGTTGTGGTTTATACCATCGGGCCACTTTTGGGTTTCAAGGGCTACCGACTCGCGGAAGTTGAGCGTGCGGCCATACTTACCCGTGGTTGTACCGTCGAAGAAGTTGCCCGAGTAGAACTGCAAACCCACTTGGTCGGTCAGCACCTCCATATGGCGACCATTGGAGGGGCAGTAGAGTGTGGCCACGCTCTGCACCGTGCCATCGTCTGCACGATTGAGGCACCAGTTGGCATCGTAACCCTTGCCAAAAGCGAGTTGCTCGTTGGGGGTGTCGATGCGCTCACCGATGGTGTGGGGTTGGCGGAAATCGTAGGGGGTACCCTCCACAGCAGCCACCTCGCCTGTGGGTATGAGCCACTCGTTGGTAGGGGTAACGTGGTCTGCGTCAATGGTGAGCACGTGGTCGAGGATGGTGCCACGGCCCTCTCCTTTGAGGTTGAAGAAGGAGTGGTGGGAGATGTTCACCAAAGCGGGCGCATCGGTGGTGATGAGGTAATCCACGCGGAATTCGTCCTGCTCGGTGAGTGTGTAGGTCATCGTGATATCCCTATTGCCGGGGAAGCCCTCCTCGCCGTCGGCTGCCAGCAGGTGCAGGGTGATGAAGTTGTCGCCGGCCTCCACCACGTCCCACACAACCATATCCACACCACGGTTGCCTCCGTGGAGCGTCTGCCCATTGTTGTTCAGCGGGGTGTGGTACTCTTTGCCATTGAGCACAAAGCGGCCCTCGCCAATGCGGTTGGCCACAACACCCACACAAGCTCCGAGGAAACGCTCTCCGGGGTTGTTGATGTATGTGTCAATGTTGTTGTAGCCCAACACTATATCCTCCATAACACCCTCTCGGTCGGGAGTCCAGAGGGCCACCACGCGACCGCCAAAGTTGGTAACCTGCATCACCAGATTTCCCCCTTTGAGGGTGTAGAGAGCCACGGGTTTACCGTCGATGGTGGTGGCAAAATTGTCGGCATCGAGGAGTTGAGGCTGTTGCTCTTGCGAGCAAGCGCACAGGGTGGCGATGGTAGCCACAAGGAGTAGTAGTTTTTTCATTTTGTTTTCACATTTTTTTAGACAACAAATATATCATTTTATGTTTTACGTTTTTCAGAGGCTGTTAAAATTTGTTTGCTAAATTGTTTTTGGACAGCCCCTCACATTCCCGGACAATCTTTTTCTACTCTTTCATATAGTCTTTCGGCAACACACCAAACTGCTTTTGGAAGCAACGGGCAAAGTAGGAGTGGTTTTGGAAACCAACCATATAGCACACCTCATTCACTCGGTGCTTGCCCTCTTTGAGCAGAGTGGCAGCCGATTTGAGCCTCACGAGTCGGATGTAGTCGATTGGGGCAAGTCCTGTTACACCTTTGAGTTTGCGCCTCAGGTTGCTGCGCGAGAGAGCCATCTCGGCTGCGAGCATATCGACACTAAACTTCTCGTTGGTGAAATTGTGGGTGATAATACCATTAACCTGCTCCAACCACTCGCTGTCGTGGCGTTTGAGTTCGCCCTTGCCATATTCAAGACTCGGCATACTTGCAAACCTGTCAAAGAGTACCTTGCGGTTTTTCAGCAGGTTGTCGATGGTGGCCCTGATGTGGTTGAGCGAGAAGGGCTTTTCGATGTAGGCATCGGCGCCATAGTCGAGTCCGGTGATTTTGGAGTTCACGGTGCCTTGTGCCGAGAGCAGCACCACAGGAATATGGCACAACATTTTGTCGCCCCTAACAGCCCCCAACAATTCAAATCCGTCCATCTCCGGCATCACAATATCGCTCACAATGAGGTCTATGGCTTGCTGTTCGAGTACTTCCAATGCTTTGCGGCCATTTTTTGCCCCAAAGACGTTGAAGTGGTAGCCGAGGTTTTTCATCAGGAATTCCAGCATCTCCTCGGTATCTTCCACAATCAGGAGGTTACATTCGTGTCCGGAGATATCCACCATAGGCTCCTCTGTTTCGCTTTCCACCCTCTCGACGCTCTCTTTGGTGGAAGTGGCTATGCCTTGTGGCAGGCGTATGGTTACCATCAAGCCGCCCAACGCTTCGCTACGGTCTGCGGTGATGGTGCCTTCGTGTTTGTCAACCAACAATTTCACAAGGCTCAACCCGATGCCGAAACCATTCTCCGACGAAGTGTTTGCAGAGCGATAGAAGGGCTCAAATATTTTGGCTTTTTCGGAGTCGGTAATGCCGGGGCCATCGTCGCTCACTGTGAGTTCCAGCATACTCTTTCCATCCACCACCACGGTTGTCGCCTCTACTTCAATGCGACCATTGGCGTATTTCAATCCGTTGGCCAACAGATTGCTCACAATCTTTGTCAAGGCCTCCGAATCGACCATCCACGCAAGCGATTCTTTGGGCAGATTGGCAGTGATACGTATGGATTTTTTGGACGAGTCGAAGCGTTTTACAATGCGTCGTACAAAGTCGTTGATATCCACACGACTGTATGATAGTTTGTATCCCTCTTTGTCGATTTTACGGAAGCTGAGCAGTTGTTTGATGAGCTCCATCAGGCGGTCGGTATTCTGCTGCATCACCATAAGGTTCTCTTGCGTGTCTTCGTCCCACTTACCCTCTTCGAGCACAGCCTCCAAAGGTGCTTTGATGAGCGTGAGAGGTGTTTTGATTTCGTGTGCAACGTGTGTGAAGAACTCAATTTTGGAGCGATAAATTTCCTGTTGCATCGCCACCTCCATCTCTTTGGTTTCTCTTTCTCGTTTGTTTTTCTGCCAAGCCAAATAGCGCCTCAATATGAGAGCACAAATCACCGCTGCCACAAGGGAATAGAGTATTTTGGCGGTAGTGGTGCGCCAGAATGGGGCCTGTATGGTCAGGTCCACAAAACACTCGTTGTCGCTCCACACCCCGTCATTGTTCGCCACTCTCACAAGGAAACGATAGTCGCCTGCCGGCATATCCATAAAAGTTACGGAGGGTTTGTCGGTCAGCACCCAATCTTCGTGCAGTTTGTTGACCTTGTAGGCATACTTGTTCTTGGAGGGCGAAACGAAGCTCAAACACTCGTAACTGATTTCGAAAGAGGCAGTTTGAGGATTTATCACCACCTTGTCTTTGGCACTCACACTGGATATTTCATAGGCCGACGAGGGTTTGTGAAGAACGATGCCAGAGATGTTGGCTGTCGGTTTCACCTCGTTGCGGTGGAAGCGGTCGGGATGGAAACAGTTGAATCCGTTCACACCGCCAAAGTAGAGCATCCCATCGGAACCCTTCATTGACGAGCGGTAGTTGAATTGGTTGCTCTGCAAACCATCCTCGTGGGTATATACAACCTGCTCGAATGTCGTGGGATTGTAGCGCACGATGCCATAGTTGGATGAGAGCCAAAGGTTGCCTTCATCGTCATCGAGGATACCATAGATGATGTGGTGGTAGAGGTTGCGGCGGTGGTCGTAGTTGGTGAAACTGTCGGTGTCGGCATTGTAGCAACAAATGCCGCCGCCCTCGGTTGCAAACCACACCTTTCCGCTCTTGTCCAAGTGGGCACGAATTACGTGGTTGTTACCGAGCGAGCTGTGGTCGTTGGGGACATTCAGGTAGTTTTTGAACTCTCCGTGGTGGTAGCACCACACGCCGTTGTCTTTGGATGCGAGCCAAAGACGGCCCTCGTTGTCCTCCACCATATCGTAGACAAATATATCGCGCAGCTGCTCAAAGCGGTGGAAATTGTCCCTCTTGGGCTGGTACTTGCAGAAGCCGGCCATTGTGCCCACATAAACATCCCCATTGCGGGTTTGGTAGATGCAATAGACATAGTTGTTGGGCAAGGAGTTGGTGTCGTCTTGGCTGTGATGGTAGTTTTTGACGATGCGGCGAGTGCGCGTGTCCATAATGTCCACACCCTTGGAGAAGGTACCAATCCACAATCGGTGCTCATCGAGCATCAGTGCGTGTATGTTGTTGTGGCTCACTGCGTGGTTTGCATTGGTGGCACCATAGTGAGCAAATTCGCCCGTGCGCCTGTCGAGGTAGTTAAGACCTCCATTTTCGGTTGCCACCCACACGTTGCCCTTCTCGTCCTCGCAGAACTGACTCACAGCATTGCCCGTGAGCGAACCCTCCGCACCATCATCGTAGTACCAGCGCATATTGTTACTCTGGGGCGAGAGATAGTAAACTCCGTTGAAATAGGTGCCAATCCAAAGGCCTCCTTCGCGGTCGGCCATAAGGCTGTAGACCGACTCCACACCCAACGACTTTTGGTGTTGGATGGTTTTTGTGTGGAGGTCAAAGATGAAGAGTCCGTCTTCGGTGCCGACCAGCAGAGTGTTGTTGTTGCGCTCGTGCAGGGCGCGTATCCACGTGTTGTCTTTGGAGGTGCCCACCACGGGGTAGGAGCGAAATTTGCCTGTGGTTTGGTTCAGACGCAACAATCCATCGTAGCGTGTGCCGAGCCAAAGTTCCCCGTCGCTGCTCTCCACAATTGCCGTTACCTCAAAAGGTGTGGAATCTGCCCTTTTGTGCTCCAAGTAGTAGTTGTCGAATTTGTCCACTCCTCTGCGATAGCGGGCAAGGCCCATACGTGTGCCGAACCACATATCCCCCGAAGAGTCGCGCAAAATGCACGATATGACGTTGCTTGGCAGCGAGGAGGGCTGACTCCCGTCGTGGGTGTAGTGTTTCAGACACCCCAACAGTTCGTTGTAGTAGAAAAGTCCGTTGACCGTGGCTATCCAGAGGCCACCGAGAACATCATAGCACACATCGGCAACAAGTGTTTTCAACCCAACCGAGTCTTCGGCCTTAACGTCCAAGAAGGTGAACTCGCCGCTCGTCTGGTCAAAGAGGTAGAGGCCATCCACGGCGGCCACCCAGATCTTGTTCTCGTCGGTGTTGTGAGGACACAATTTGAGGGTGTTGAGCAGTGGGTTGTCGGCGGTGCGGGGATAGCTGCCAAAGCAAGTGATGTGTACACCATTGAAACGATTGATGCCATCTTTGGTACCAAACCAAATGTGTCCGGCCGCATCCTGCAAGATGGTGCGCACGGTGTTGTCGGAGAGTCCCGACGTGGCGTCATATTGTCGCATTACCGACATAGGCTGTGCCAAGCATAACTGCCCACACAGCAGACAAGCGGTAATGAGTGTAGTTAAAAAGCGGTTTTTCATAGGTTCACAATCGTAATCTTTTTCGTAAAAGTAAAACAACAAAGTTGTTTTTCAACGAGCAACAATCGGGTTGGTCGGTTGGTGGTGCATTTTGAACAGTTTGGACTATTTTACCTCGGCTCGTGAGCCAAACACAAGCCAAGAATGGTGCAAAATGGCGAGTTTGGACTAATTTCCTTGAAAGGTAATACCTAATTTTACAATATCAAAAATGCACCCACCCGCTTGGGGCAAAGTAACCTAAAAACCGACACCGAGACTACAACAAAACCGACCTTACGAGAAGGATGTGCAATGTGTACATCGACTCCTCCCGAATACAAAAATCATTCAACAAATCAGCAAACCTAAATATTAACCCTTTAAAAGTCTTTTTGTATGAAACAAAAACTACTACTTTTGGTTGTGTTTGCAATGTGCAGCCTTGGAGCATTTGCACAGCAAATCACAATTTCCGGTAAAGTAACCGACGAGGGAAACAGTCCCCTTGTGGGAGCGACCGTTGTCGTGTTGCAGGATGGTAGCGGAACCGTTACCGATGCCGATGGTAACTACACCTTGAAGGTGGCACCCAAGGCCGAAGTTATCTTCGAGTATATGGGTTATGAGCCTCAGACGGTGAAGATTTCCAAGGCAGGCACCCACAATGTAGCTTTGGCTCCCAGCGCAGAGGCTCTGGAAGAGGTGGTTGTTGTGGGCTACGGCGTGCAGCGCAAGGCCGACCTGACCGGCTCTGTTTCTACCGTAAACTTCGATGAGTCGATGGCCAGCCGCCCCGTGCTCAATGCTTCGACCGCACTGGCCGGTTTGTCGGCAGGTGTTCAGGTACACCAATCTTCGGGTCAGCCCGGCACCGGTGGTACCATTCGTATCCGTGGTAACAACTCGCTCAACTCCAACAACCCTCTGGTGTTGGTGGATGGTATTGAGTGGGATATGAACAACGTGAACACCGAGGATATTGCCAGCATCACCATTCTGAAAGATGCTGCTTCGGCTGCCATCTATGGTTCGAGGGCAGCAAACGGTGTTGTGCTTGTAACCACCAAGAAGGGTGCAGGCAAGCCCAAAGTTACCTATAATTTCTATGGTACTTTCCAGCAGCCCCAAAACAAACTCAAATTTGTGAGCAACTATGCCGAGCATATGAGGCTCCACAACGAGGGTGCCTACAATATGGGCAAACCCGATGTTTACAACCAATCGACCATTGACGCTTGGGAACTCGCCTCGCAGGACCCCAATGGTATTTCGGAGGGCGGTCTGCCCAACTATATGGCCTATCCCAACACCGATTGGTTCAATGAGATTGTCGGCACAGGCTACTCCACCAAACACAACGTATCCGTTTCGGGTGGCAATGGCAATGCGACCTATTTTATGTCGCTCGGCTATCAGGATGTTGAGGGTATTATGAACCAGAGGGGTATGGATACCGGTATGGATCAATTCTCTCTGCGTACCAACTTGGAGATTAAGGTCTATGATTGGTTGAAAATTGGTACCCGCCTTAATGGTGTTAAGCAGAACAAGGGCCTCTCGAAGGTGAGCGAGGGTTTCAACTACCTCGGTGCTACTGTTCCCGGTGTTTACCCCGGTGAGGATGATGCTTGGGGTATTCCCGTGGCAGTTGAGGAGTCCACCACCGCCAACAACATCTTCAAGACTATGGTACGTAAGGGCTACGACAAATACTTCCGTGGCAACTTCACCCTCTATGGTATCATCAATCCCATCAAGAGTCTGACCATCGAGGCAAGTTACAACTACGCTCCCGATTGGCTCGACTATGCAACTTGGGGCTTCCCCAAAGGTACCTACAACCACCTCACCAACGAGGTTGTGAGCAAGACCACTCTGGAAAACCAGACCATCACCAACAAATCGACCAAATATCACCGCGAGAACTCGGAGATTTTGGTTCGTTGGGACCCCGAGACCGGCGAGGACCACAAACTTAACCTGCTTGGTGGTTTCTCCACTTCGTTCTACAAATCGGAGTCTTTCTCGGTATCTAAGATTGGTATGGCCGACTGGACTCTTACCCAGTTGAGCACCGCCACCGAGTTGAGCGGTTCGAGCAGCAGCGCAACCGATTGGGCACTGATGTCCTACTTTGGTAGGGCCAACTACTCTTTCAGGGACAAATACCTCTTCGAGGCCAACGTGCGTGTGGATGGTTCTTCGAGGTTTGCTCCCGAGAGCCGTTGGGGTGTATTCCCCTCGTTTAGTGCCGGTTGGCGCATCCACGAGGAGGACTTTATGGACTTCGCTGAGGACTATCTGAGCAACCTGAAACTGCGTGTATCGTGGGGCCGTATGGGTAACTGCGCAAGCGGCAACTACGATTGGCAGGCAAGCTACGTAACCAACAAGGTGGTGGTTGATGGCAAACCTTCGACCGGCCTTGCAATCAACAAGTTGAGTAACACCGCGCTCGAATGGGAGAGCACTACTACCACCAACATCGGTTTGGATTGGGGTGCATTCAACAACCGACTCACCGGTGAAATCGACCTCTATGAGAAATATACCGATGGTATTCTCTACACTCCCTCCATCCCCATCACTATGGGTACCGTAACCGGTGCAACTCAGAACATTGCCGAGGTGCGTAACCGTGGCGTGGAGCTGACTCTCGCTTGGGAGGACCGCATTGGCGACTTCGGCTACCGCATCGAGGGTAACTTCGCCTACAACAAAAACCGCGTGATGAAGTACAAAGGCACCCTTGAAAAATATTGGGAATATGACGAAGAGGGCAACCCCACCACTTTCCACAACAACTATGGCGATGTTGTACAGAGCGGTTTCGGTGGTCTGATTGTAGAGGGCCACTCGCTGGGTGAGATGTATATGTATGAGCTCTACAAGGGTAATGGTAGCTACGAGGGTGGCGAGCCCGGCCTCGACCAAGGTCCCGTGGATGGTATGATTCGTACCGAGCAGGATTTGGCTTGGGTACAGGCAATGATGGCCAGCGGCTACAAGTTCTTTGGTCTGAGCAAGGCTGCGCAAGACACACTGTGGTATGGCGACTTCATCGTGGCCGACTCCAACGGTGATGGCAACTATGGTGAGACCAACGACCAGAACTTCACCGGCACCAGCCGTCAGCCCATCTACAACTTCGGTGTGAACTTCTCGATGAACTACAAGGGCTTCGACTTCTATATGTTGTGGGCAGGTAGTGCAGGCTTCGAACTCTATTGGGAGGACGACATCTACAACACCACCCGTACCAAACTCGGTTATGGTCTGATGCAAAGCGTGGCCGACGACCACTACTTCTACGACCCGATGAATCCCGAGGATCCTCGCACCAACATCAACGCCAAGAACCCCCGTTTGACCAACGAGACTCGTTTGAACAATGGTGTCAACACCGAGTTCTACCGCTATAAGGGCGACTACCTCAAACTCAAAAACCTCCAAATTGGTTACACCCTGCCCGCCAAATGGACAAGGAAAATCAAGATGGACAAACTCCGCCTCTATGTGTCGGGTGAGAACCTCCTGACTCTGACCGACTACCCCGGTTTGGACCCCGAGATGGGAACTTCGGTAACCTATCCTCTGATGAAACAGTATGCAATTGGTGCACAGATTTCGTTCTAATGCATCCATTCGGCACACCTATTTATATATAATGTAAATATAGAAGATAAAAGAAAGATATGAAAAAGATTATATTCAGTCTGATTTTGAGCAGCGTGCTGATGGTGGGTTGTACCGACTTTCTCGACACCGCTCCCTACAATGAGATTGCCACAGGTAATATGTGGGAATCGGAGAACCTTGCACAACAGGGTATCAATGGCATCTACCGAATATTCTACAATGACGACCTCGAACAGTATGCAGTAGATAAGGGTTCGAGTGGCTACAACTTCTATGGTATGGAAGCCCACGGCTATTCGACCAGCTATTTCAATGGTATTGTGGCCAACAGCGCATCTCTCAAAGCCAACTATGCCTATTTGAGCTATGAGTGGAAGTGGGCCTACACCGGCATCCACCGTTGTAACGATGCCATCGCCAACCTCCACCGTGCAGGTTTGGACGAGGCAACCTTTGGCAACTGGATGAGCGAGGTTAGGTTCCTTCGCGCCTTCTTCTACCACTGTTTGGCAATGCTCTTCCACGATGTGCCTCTCTACACCGAGCCCGTGAATGCCGAGGATTGCTACAAGGGTGTTACCCCAAGGGCAGAGATTTGGGCACAGTGCTTGGAAGACCTCAAATACTGTATTGAGAATGAGCACTTTGCAAACAACAACCTCTCTGGCGAGAGGTATGGCCGTCCTTCGAAGGGTGCTGCCTATGCTTTGCGTGGCCAGATTTATATGTGGTTGGAGGAGTGGGCACTTGCTGCCAGCGACTTCGAGAATGTGAAAAAGTGTGGTTTCGCTCTGCACAATTACAGCGTAGCCGCAGGCACCTATCAGAACCAGTGGAGCTCTGCTGCCGAGCGTAACAGCGAGATGATTTTCCCCTTGCAGCTTGACGCAGAGAAAGGCTATTCTGGCAACCTTCAACAAATCATTGGTTCGAGGGACCAATACAACGGTATTTCGTGTATGATGCCTAACAGCAACTGGGTGGACGACTTCCAGATGGCCGATGGCTCGGAGTTTGAGTGGACCACAGTATTCCCCGATTGGGATGCAATGAAGGTTGCTGAGCGCGAGGTATTCTTCGCCCGCAATAGGCTTAACACCGACTACAAGACCAACTACGACAACCTCAAAAAGAGCGTTGGTGCCGCCGTAGTGGACAAATACTATCTGCCCGAAGGTAACGAGCAGAGGGTTATGGCCGCTTATGAGAATAGGGACCCGAGGTTGAAACTCCTCGTTCTCACTCCCTATGCAGAGATGGATTGCTATGAGCCTTCGCAGAGCAACGGTAATCAGGTTACCAAAGTGTTCCGCTATCCCTTTATCACCCGTAGCAAGAATGGCGATGCCAATGGTTGGGACTTGTGGCACGACAAACGTAAGACCGTAACTTGGTTCTACCTCTATCGCAAGTACAACGAGACCCAGAAGGATGCAATTCTGAGCCGTGCATACTGCCACACCGACATTCCAATCATCCGCTACACCGACATTCAGTTGCAGTGGGCCGAGGCTTTGGTACAGCAGAATAAGATTGCCGAGGCTGTGGCTCTCATCAACGAGGTGCGTACCCGTGGTGGTATGCCCGCACTCCACGTTGGCGCCGGTCTGAATGGCGTGAGCAACAAAGAGGAGGCTTTGGCAGCCATTCGCTATGAGAGCCGCATTGAGCTCTGCTGCGAGGGTGTCAACTATTTCCACGAAGTTCGCTGGGGCACCTATCACGACAGCAAATTCCAAGGTCAAAACCAACTCGGTATTCAGGGTATGTGGGGTAACGTGTTCACCAAACACTACTGGCACGGTGAGAAGATGCTCCGTTGGGCTATCCCCGCAGTTGAGCAGCAGCGCAACAGCAACCTGCCTCGCACCGAAGGCTGGCAGTACTAATCCTATCTTCTCAGCAAACAACACACGCTATGAAAAGATTTCTCACAGTAGTAGCATTGATGTTGCTTGTTGGCGTGGGCGCTCTTCGTGCTCAGGCGTATGACTACACCAACCTCCCCTCCCACCCTCGTCTGCTTTGGCAGGAGGGTGGTGAGGCGCAGGTGGAAAGGCTCATCGCTACGCACCCCGAAATGATGGGGATACACAAGCGCATCTTACGCTTTTGCGATGCTACACTTGACAAGCCGACATCCACTCGAATAAAGACCGGTAAGAGGCTTCTCGATGTGTCGCGCGCTGTGCTCAAAAGGACACTCTACCTCTCCTATGGCTACCGAATGACGGGCAATGTGGCCTATCTGCAACGTGCCGAACAGGAGATGTTGGCCGCTTGTGAGTTCAGCGATTGGAACCCAAGCCACTTCCTTGATGTTGGCGAAATGGCCTTCGGACTCGCCATAGGCTATGATTGGCTCTATGACGGCCTCTCCGAGCAGAGTCGTGCCACCATCCGCAAGGGAATGATTGACAAGGCACTCAATGTGGCCCAAACGAAGCAGGCAAAATTCTACCGTTCAAAGACCAATTGGAATCAGGTCTGCAATGGTGGACTTGTGTGTGCTGCGCTCGCCATTGCCGAGGATGAGCCCGAATTGGCCAAAGTGATTGTGGACAAGGCTCTGGGGTCAATCAACCTTGCACTGCAAAACTATGCTCCCGATGGCGCCTATCCCGAAGGTTTCCAATATTGGACCTATGGCACCTCCTATCAGGTGCTGCTCAACGATGCCCTCGAAACAGTCCTCGGACACGCAAGTGGCCTCAACGAGGCTCCCGGACTGTTGCGCTCGGCTCGTTTTGTGCAGTTTATGACCGCCCCGAGTGGCGATTGTTTCTGCTTCTCGGATGCCAACCCACGAGCATACAGCAATATTATGATGCCGTGGTTTGCCTACAAGACCGGCGATCCGTCGCTTATGTGGCTTGAAATGAAATACCTCGCCGATGCCAACACCGACTTTGGCGAGTACAACGAAGAGAGGCACCTGCCCTGCTTGCTTATTTTTGCTTCAAGGGTGGATTTGAGCAACATCACCCCTCCCACCGAAACAGTGTGGGAGAGCGATGGTATCAATCCTCTCTACATCTATCGTAGTGGCTGGACAAGCCCCAACGACACCTATCTCGGCATCAAGGGCGGACTCGCAAGTTTCTCCCACTCACATATGGACGCCGGCTCGTTTGTCTTTGAGTATGACGGCGTAAGGTGGGCTATGGACCTCGGTATGCAGGCATATTACAGCCTCGAAAAAGAGGGTGTGGATCTGTGGAATATGACACAAAACTCCCAGCGTTGGGATGTCTATCGCATAGGCCCCGATGCACACAACACTCTCACCCTTGATGGCGCCAACCATATCGTGGATGGCAAGGCCGAAATCACCCGCACTTGGAACACCCGCACCAAAAAGGGTGCAGAGGTGGACCTCGGTGCTGTGTTGGGCGATGCTGTGGGTGGCGCAACCCGAAGTGTGGTGTTGCACAATGGCAAGAAGTTGTGTGTAACCGACAATGTTGTAGGCGGCCAGCAGGAGCAAACCATACGTTGGACTATGTGTACTCCGGCAGAGGCTGTGGTAGGCGATAAGAACACATTCATCCTCACCGCCGATGGAAAGAGGATGGAGGTGAAGGTTGACGCCCCAGTGGAGGTAAACCTGCACGTGTGGGACAATGTGTCGCCCAACTACTTCGACTATGCCAACACGGGCACTTGTCGTATTGTGTTCGACTACAAAGTGCCTGCGGGAGAGTCGGTGAAGGTGAAGGTAACACTGAAAGAAGTTAAATAAACTCATAAAAGGCTATGAAAATCAAACGAATGACAACTTGGTTACTCACACTCCTGATGTCTGTAAGTCTGTGGGCTTGTGGAGAGGAAGTTGAGCCTGTACCAAAACCCAAACCAAAGCCCAACCCCGATGTGGAGCAGGGTGGCACCAACACAGGTGGCACCAACACGGGGGTGGAGACTCCCGATGACACTTCGGCAACCCCGAAGGGCTCACTCGACTACTCCAAACTCGATGCTGCACCTCACCCACGTATTCTCTACACCGCAGCCGACTGGGTAGAACTCAAAGAGAAGGTGCTCTCCACCGACTTCACAAAGTATGTTCACGAGACCATCTTGGAGCGATGCGACAACTATATCGGCTATACGGACTTGAAGTACACCATTTCGGGCGGCAGTATTCTCAATGTGTCGCGTAATGCACTCACTCGCATTACCCAACTCGCCTATGCCTATCGTATGACGGGTAACTACGCCTACTTGGCCAAGGCCGAGAGGCTCATCAACAACGTGTGTGAGTTTCAGGATTGGCACCACGACCACTTCCTCGATGTGGCCGAGATGGCAACAGGCGTGGCAATCGGTTTGGACTGGCTCTATGATGACCTCAAACCAGCCACCCGAGAGCTTGCTCGCCGCAAGATTGAGGAGTATGCTTTCAGCAAAACCAAAGGACAGTCGTTCCTCAAAAACAAAGCCAACTGGAATCAGGTCTGCAACGGAGGTATGATTATCTCCGCCCTTGCTATGTATGAGAAAGACAAGGCTCGTGCTGTTGAGATGATTGAGCAGAGCCTCGCCAGCAACAAACAATATGGCTACACAGCCTATGGCGACAGCGGTGCCTACAACGAAGGCTATCTCTATTGGGGCTATGGAACCACCTATCAGGTGCTGATGATGTGTGCGTTGGAGAAAATCTTCGGCGATGATGCAGCAGGTCTGTACTCCCACAGCCAAGGCTTCCAGAAAACAGCCGAGTGGATGCTCCATATGTTGGGCCCCTCGCGCAAGGCGTTCAACTATGCCGATGCCGATGAGGAGTGGATGGGTAAGTTCCCTATGTGGTACTTCGCCAAAAAGCAAAACGACCCCTCGCTGCTCTTTGTGGAGAAGATGCTCATCAAAGAACGCAAATACTGCGATGAACTTGACGAGGGCCGTCTATTGGCCACCCTGTTTGCAATGATGAACTTCGACCACGTCAAGAGTGAGCCCGTGAAACCCACCAAACAACTATGGTGGGCACCCGATGGCGACAGCAACACCGGTGTTCCTCAGGTGATTATCCACACCGACTGGACAATGTCGGAGAGCGACAAGTTCCTCGGCATTGTGGGCGGCCGTTCCAACCGCACCCACGCCCACTTGGACGGAGGTAGTTTCGTCTATGACGCCTATGGCGTGAGGTGGGCTATGGACCTCGGCAGACCTACCTATGGCGACACCAATGCTGCCATTGGTGGACAGTTGTGGGATATGACCAAAACCTCCAGAAGGTGGGATGTCTTCCGCCTGAACAACTTCGGACACAACGTCATCACCATCAACGGCACCAAGCACAACTGTACCAGCAAGGCTTTCATCGTTCCACAGTGGTTTGACGACAATCCGGGCCAACTCGGAGGTAAGTTCACTATGTATGGCTACAACTTCAACGGTAACGACCACGATGTTGCAACCAACAAGAACTTCCCACAGTATGACTCGCCCACAAGGGTTGCCGAGTTCATCAACAACAACGAGGATATGATGGTTACCGACTGGATGACCGCTTGCCCGGGTAAGAACCCCATAGTGCGTTGGACTATGGTTACCCCCTCAACGGTTACCATCGTTGACGACACACACGTCAAGCTCGAACAGGCAGGTCAGACACTCTACCTCACATTCAAAATCAACCACGACAAGGGAACGTTGGATCCCTCGAAGAAACTTACACTGATGACCTATCCGGCCAAAGGCCCCAATTCGTGGGATGAACCCAACACCGGCATCGAAATCGTTGCTTATGAGTTGCAACTTGCTCCGGAGGAAACAATGAACGTGTCGGTTATCTTCTCCAAGAATATGTACTAACATTTATTCTTAAAGATATAGTAAACCATGAAACAGAAAACTTTGTACGCACCGCCTGTCGTGGAGATTGAGGAAATCTCGGTGTCGGCAGGTATCGCAACCAGCCTTAGCGAAGTGGATGAGTACGTTCTCTTTGAGGGCTGGGAGACTTTGTAACAAAAAAAAAACTAATCTAAAAAAACGAATAACAGTATGAAAAAAATTTCAATTTTTGCTGTCGCACTTTTGGCTGCCTTAACAATGGTTTCTTGTGAGGATCCCGAGATTAAAGACCCCCAAGACCCCGGTAAGGAAGATGTCAAACCTACCCCCGACCCCGACAAACCCACACCAGGCCCCAGCGGTGAGGCAACTCCTACGGGCTCGTTTGACTACACCAAACTCGATGCTGTTGCTCACCCTCGCGTGCTCATCTCTGCCGAGGCTATGACTGCACTCCAATCGGGTGCTTTGGCCAGCAATCCTGCTGCAAAGATTTTCAACACCAGCATTATGGAGCGTTGCGACGAGATTCTCACCGAGGGCAACCTTGCCAATGATTTGGTGAACAAACGCCTGACCACCGTGGCTGAGAAGGCCTTGGAGCGCATTTTCTTCCTCTCCTATGGCTACCGTACCACCCAGAAAGCCGAGTATCTCACTCAGGCCGAGAAAGATATCAATGCTGTGTGTGGTTGGACCGATTGGAATGGCGAGAACTATGTTATTGATGCTGCCGAACTCACCGCTGCTGTGGCTTTGGGCTACGACTGGCTCTACGACAACCTTAGCGAGGCAACCCGCACGGCTGCTTTGGCTGCACTGAAAGCACACGCTCCTGCACTCGTTACCGAGGCAGAGAACTCCACCAATGCCATCTGCAACGCTGCTGCTGGTTTGGCTGCATTGGCAATGTATGACGATGGTAGCAAGGCTACCGCAGCAAAACTGCTTGACGATGCAGTGGCTGCCAACAAGAAGGGCGGTTTTGCACCCTATGGCCACGCAGGCGCCTATGTTGAGGGTTACGACATCTGGGCACACGCCACCACCTATGAGGCTATGTTGATTAGCGCATTGGAGGCCGTGTTTGCCAACGATGGTGGTTTGTATGCTACCAGCGAGTCGTTTGTTAAGAGTGCCGAGTGGGCTCTCTTTATGGTTGGTACCTCGGGCAATGTGTTCAACTATGGCAACGCACAGGAGAAGGCCGAGCCCAAACTGGCCAACTGGTTCTTCGCTCGCAAGGAGAACGACACCAAGTATCTCCACGTTGAGAAGAAACTCTACAACGATGGCGTCTCCTACAAGGGCCGTTTCAGCGAGTACCGCTTGTTGCCCGCAATTTTTGCACTGATGGACCCCGCACAGGCAACCAAGATTCCTGCTGCTCCCACCAGCCACTACTGGTATTGCGACAACAATGGCGAGGCTGCCGATGGTATGGCTTTCGTTGCAGTGTTCTCCACCGGTGAGGGCGTTGATTCCTACTACGCTGTGAAGGGTGGCTCTGCCAACGGCTACAACGGCCACCAGGACAATGGCTCGTTTGTGTATGACTACAAGGGTGTTCGCCTTGTAACCGACTTGGGCGCAGGCAACGAGGCTGCCTATGCCGAGGCTGCCGGTGCCGACTACCACAACTACGCTACCGGTTCGGCAAGGTGGACCTCCGCTTGGGCATACAGCAACTTGGCCCACAACGTGCCCAACTTCTATGAGGTTGGCGCAACCACCAAACCCACCGCTGCTACCGATGGTATGACCACTCTCAACACCGAATGGGCCGACAGTCCTTGGGGTGCGAACGGCAAGAACTACACTCGTTGGAATATGGGTGGCGTCAATAGCGACAATGCTGCTCCCTATGTTTCCCGCATTGATGATGCCACAAGGCCTTTGGAGCGCGACTTCCAGTTTAATGCTGCCGGCCAGTTGAGCATCTGGGAGAAGTTTGACGTGCTGAAAGATTGCACCTACCGTTGGCAGTGTGTTGTTCCCAAAGAGATTGTCGTTCAGGCAATGGGTATTACCAACGTTAAACTCACTATGCCCGATGGCACCAGCCGCCGTCTGAAACTGACCACCAAGAACTGCTATCTCAATGGCGAGCAGATGAAGGTTAACACCAACGACAATCCCAAAATGGTTGCCTTTGTTGAGCCTCTGACCGGCGAGTTTGAGGGCTACCACGTGATTGGTTTCGAGGGTAACTTTGTAAAGGGCGATGAGGTTAAACTCCACGTTTCCTTCCCCGAGAAATAGGTCCAAAGAGCAACTAACCCGATAGAGCTTATATATTGTAATGAAAAAGTTTGTGAAATACATAGCAGTGTTGGGAGCCGCAATGGTGGCTTTCGCCTGCGTAAACGAACCCGCAGAGGAGATTGGTCCCGAGACCAATCTCCCCGCCGGTGCGGTGGTGTTTGAGGGCGTGGCAACCGACTGCTCACGCACTCTGCTCACACCCAATGCCGAAAATGGTGGCGTGTTGGCCACCACTTGGAAGAGTGCCGACCAAATCGGTATCTTCGAGACTCTCACCGAGAGTGTCAATGTTCTCTACACTCCCGCCGAGGAGGGCGCACAGGTACACTTTACCTCCACTTCGCCCATCTCGTGGAAAGACGAGAGTAGCGAGCACGCTTTCTATGCCTACTATCCCTATGATGCCGAGGCTGCCACTGTGGATGCTGTACCCTTTGCGGTGCCTGCTACCACCGATGGTTCGTTGGCCGAGGCTGCTGCTGCCGACCTGCTCTATGCTTCGGCCACCAGTGTAAAGGCTGATGGCGTTGGTCTTAATTTCGCCCACGCATTGGCAGTGTTGGAGGTGCGCCTTTCGACTGCTGGTGGCACTCTGGCTGTGGAGAGCCTTGAAGTGGTTGCCGAGGAGGGAGAGAAAATCAATGGCGAGGGCACTCTAAACCTCACCAACGGTGCTCTCACTCTCAATAGCGGTAGCAACACCACTGTCGTGGAGGGCCCCGAGGTGATTTCGACCACCGCAACCACCCTCTATGTGCCCGTTACCCCGGGCCACGCAGGCAAGACCTTGGCCATTGTGCTCAATGGCGAGGAGATTTTCAAGAAGGCTGTGCCCGCAGCAGGTCTGCCCGCAGGCAGCCAAGCAGTGATTGCCATTGACGGGCTCGCAGGCGAGAGTGCCGATGACACTTCGGCTACCCCCACCGGCACCTTCGACTATGCCAAATTGGAGGCTGCGGCTCACCCCCGCTTGCTCATCAACGCAGACGACCTCAAAACCCTGAAAACCACCGTGCAGACCAATGCTGTGGCCAAACAATTCCACGAAACCATTTTGGCTCGTTGCGAGGAGATTTTGGGCGAGGGCGATTTGAGCAAGGCTTTGGTCTACAATCGTTTGACCGCCGTCAGCGAGAAGGCTTTGGAGCGTATTTTGTTCCTCTCCTATGGCTACCGAATGACCAATAAGGCCGAGTATCTCATTCAGGCCGAGAAGGACATCAACACTGTGTGTGGTTGGACCGATTGGAATAGCGAGAACTGGATTATCGATGTGGCCGAACTGACTACCGCAGTGGCTTTGGGCTACGACTGGTTGCACTACGACCTGAATGCCACCACTCGTGAGGCCGCTTTGGAGGCACTGACCACCAACGCCGCCACCCTCACCTCCACCACCAACAACTCCACCAATGCCATCTGCAACTCGGCTGCCGTGTTGGCAGGTTTGGCCACCTACGAGAAGGGTAAGGCTGCTGCCGCTGCCCTCGTTGATGGTGCTGTGGCTGCCAACCTTGCAAGTGGCTTTGTGCCCTACGATGTTTATGGTGCCTACAATGAGGGCTATGACCACTGGGCACACTCGACCACCTATGAGGCCATCCTCATCACCGCCTTGGAGAAAATCTTTGCCACCGATGGTGGTCTTTATACCAAGAGCACCGGTTTGGCAGGAAGTGCAACTTGGGCCCTCTTTATGATTGGCTCCTCGGGTAAAGTATTCAACTATGGCGATGCACAGGAAGAGTGGGAGCCCAAATTGCCCAACTGGTTCTTTGCTCGCAAGGAGAAAGACGTAAATCTGCTCTACAACGAGAAGCAACTCTATGACAAGGGTGCCTACAAGGAGAGTTTCAGCGAATTCCGCCTGCTGCCCACCATCTTTGCTCTGATGGATGCAAGTCAGGCAACCGCCACTCCCGCTGCACCTAACGCAGGTGCAAAGAGTGCCTACTTTATGGCCGAGGATGGTGTGAGCGCAACCGGTATGCCTGCCGTAATGATTATCACCCCCGAGAATGAGGCCACCTACAATGCACAAGCCTACATCGGTATCAAGGGTGGTCGTGCCAACACAAACCGTGCACAGAAGGATGGTGGCTCGTTTGTCTATGACTACAAAGGTATGCGTTGGGTGTGCGACCTCGGTGGTGGCGATGAGGCTGCCTATGCTAATGAGATTGGTGCAAAATTCTGGGACTATGCCATCACTTCGCAGAGATGGAATGTTGCACGCTACAACAACTACAACCACAACGTACCCAATATCAGTACTGACGGAGGTGCCACTTGGGTTCCCTCTCACAATAATGGTAAAACATTCCTCGATGACTCTTGGAAGGATAGCCCATGGGGAACAACAGGAAAATATTACACTCGTTGGCAACTTTGTGGTATCGAGAAAGAGGGCTCAAAGGCCAATAAGTACATTCTTGGTATTGGTGCCGACAATATGGTACGCGACTATATGTTCAACGACTCCAAGGGTAATGCTGTGGGCTACCTGACCGTTTATGACAAGTTCCAAGTTCAGAAGGCTTGCACCTATCGTTGGCAGATTATCACTCCTCCTGCGGTGGCGGTAACCAATATGGGCACAAACCTCAAACTTGTACAAAATGGGGTTGAGATGCGTATTAAATTTGTGTCGGCCAACTGTAAGATTGTAAATAACGGAACGACAACAATGATGGAGTGTGCCGACAAGACCAAGATGACTATGGCTCCATTTGTGGAGGAACTGACGGGTGAACTTGCCGGCTACCACCGCATTGGTTTCCAAGGCGACTTTGCTGTTGGTGACCAAGTTTATGTTCAGTGGCAGTTTAAATAGGAAATAACTACAAACAAACAACTCAAAGCGATGAAAAAACTGTTTATCACCGCTCTGGCTATCTTCTCGCTTGCGTCCATCTCTTGTGTGGGGACGCAAAGCGGGGAGAAGAGTATGGAGCAAATCACCAAAGAGGTGATGGAGGTGGCTGCCGCACATTGCAAAAATATGGACGCCACTCTTCCCGAGGGACGTTGTCCCCGAACTTTCGAGCGCAACCGTTTCGTACACACCGACATCTACTGGTGGTGCAGCGGCTTCTACCCCGGCTCGATGTGGTACATCTATGAGTACACCAAAGATGAGGAAATCAAGGCTCTGGCCGAGAAGCACACACTCAAACTCGACCCCTTGCAGTGGGTAACTACCGACCACGATGTGGGCTTCCAACTCTTTTGCAGCTATGGCAACGGCTACCGTCTGACCGGCAACGAGGACTATGTTCCCGTGCTCCGCAATGGCGCAAAGTCGCTCGCAAGCCGTTTCAACCCCACCATCGGCTCGCTCCGTAGTTGGGACTTCAAAAAAGAGTTGTGGGACTTCCCCGTTATCATCGACAATATGATGAACCTTGAACTCATTATGTGGGTGGCCAATCGTGATGGCGATGAGCAACTCAAACACGTTGCCAAAACCCACGCCAATACCACAATGAAAAACCACTTCCGCAGCGATTACAGCACCTATCACCTCGTGGACTACAATCCCAAAGATGGTAGCATCAACAAGAAACAAACAGTGCAGGGTTTCGCCGATGAGTCGAGGTGGGCTCGTGGTCAGGCTTGGGCACTCTATGGCTTCACAATGATGCATCGTATGACCGGAGAGCAAGCCTACCTCAAACAGGCAACAAAGGTGGCCGAGATGATTCTGCCCTATCTGCCCGAGGACGGCATCCCCTACTGGGATTTCAACTCGCACGACATCCCCAACGACCTCCAAGATGCTTCGGCAGGTGCCATTATGGCTTCAGCTCTCATCGAGTTGAGCGGTTTTGTGCCCGAGCGTAGTGAGGCCTATCTCGCCGTGGCCGAAAGGCAGTTGCGCACACTCGCCTCCGATGAGTATCTCGCACAGCCCGGCACCAACAACAACTTCATTCTCCGACACGGCGTGGGCCACAAGCCCGCAGGTGGCGAGGTGGATGTTCCTCTAACCTATGCCGACTACTACTTCTTGGAAGGCCTCCTGCGTTGGCAGGCCCTCGGTAGGGAGTAGGAACGCATAACGCAAAGCATTGCAGGCAATGGTGGTAACACACAAGGTTACCACCATTGTCAAACATAAAACCACACAAAACCTATCCTTATGAAGAAAATACTATTGGTACTTCTCGGAGTGGTGGCCCTCTGCCAAGGTGCAAGCGCACAACTCTACTATCAGGACAACATCAACCCCGACATCCTGCATCACACCGCCTGCACCCCCGTAGAGCGCCGTAATATTGTGATTCCCGATGTCAATGGTTACAAGGTCTTCAAAGCCGACCTCCACACCCACACCTTCTTCTCCGATGGGCACCTCTCGCCCGATATGCGCATCCGAGAGGCGTGGATGGACGGACTCGACATTTTGGCCATCACCGACCACCTCGAATGGCGTAAGTTTGAGCCCGATATGATTAAGTTCTTGCGCGGTTATGTGCCCAAAGGCACCAAGCCGGTGAACTATGCCATAAGCAAGACCATTGCCGATGAAAATGGCATCAAAGTAGATCTCAACGCACCCTTCTATGGACTGCAAAAGAGTCTGAACTACTATGGTATTATGGTTATCCGAGGCATCGAAGTTACCCGCAGGCCCGAACTCTACGGACACTTCAATGCCCTCTTCACCAAAAACAACAATACCATCTACGACGACGACCCCGAAAAATCCATCCTCAACGCTCGCGCACAAGGAGCCATCATTATGCACAACCACCCCGGGTGGAAACGAGAGAGTTTGGAAATGCACGAGTTTGAGCAGAGGGTCTATGAGAAAGGACTCATCGATGGCATCGAGATTATGAACACCAACGAGTTCTATCCCAAGGCCATCGAGAGGGCCAAAAAATATGGGTTCTTTATGGCTTCCAGCACCGACATCCACAACACCACAGCAGACTTCTATCTCAACGGACAAATCCGCAACTTTACGATGATTTTGGCCAATGAGTGTACCGAAGAGGGCGTGCGTGAAGCACTCACTGAGCGCCGCACCATAGCCTACTCGTTTGGTACAATGGCAGGCGAGGAGTCGCTCCTGAAAGCACTCTTTGAGGCTTGTGTGAGTGCCGAGGATATCCTCGACAGGCCCGATGGCAAAAAACTCATAAGGCTTGTGAACAACTCTTCGCTACCCTTCGTGCTCAAAGCCGAGGGTCAGCGAGAGATTACCCTCTCGCCAATGTCGCAGCAGAACCTTATGATTAAAGGCGACACAATGAACTTTACGGTGGAGAATATGTGGCACGGAGCCGACAGCCGGCTGAGTGTCTGCATCGTGCCTCAGAAAAAGTAGGTATGTCCGCCGGTGGGCAGCCTTCGATGAGAATGTAGAACAGGGGCTGTCCGGAATGAAATCCTAACAAACAAATCACCCCCGTCAGGAGTTCCTGACGGGGGTGATTTATACTGATGGGGGTGTACTGACAGGCTGTACTGACGGGAGGGGGGATAGTAGCCCCCGTTAAGTGTCTGTAAGGCTTCCCTCGGTATGCCTATTTGAGGTACTCGGCAATGATGTTGCGACGTACCTTCTCCACCTTCTCGAACCATTCGCTACGATAGCGTGGATTTACCGATGTGTGGGGACGGTAGGGGTAAGAGAGGAGCGTTTTGTCGGTGCTGGGAGAGTTGTTGAATGTCGCACACACACCCTCTGGCGGACAGGTTCGGTCGATGAGTCCCACCTCCATAACGATTTTGGCTTTGGAGAGTCCAATCAATTGAGCTGCATCGTAGTAGGGAAGGATTTTGCTGTATGTTTCGGCTGTGGAGGTGTCGGCAGCTCCGCGCGAGTAGGTCTGTGGCCAACCTGCGCTGTGGCCGGCAACCACACCTCCGAGGTCGGTCATTGCGGGCACGTTCATCACCGCCATTGTTACCCTCTCGTCTATGCCTGCGAGTGCGGCTGCTTGTGCTCCGCCCTGACTCTCGCCATAGACCAAAACACGCTCGCCGTCCCAGAGGGGTGAGGTGGTGGCGTAGTCGAGGGTGCGCACAAGGCGCAGGAACATTGTGCGGAAGTAGAACGATTGGTGGTCCACAATGGGCCATTTGGAGTATCCTTTGAGTTCGCCATTTTCGAGTCCATCATAGTAACTCTGTGGTTGTCCGTTCAGATAGCCGTGTGCGTTGATGTCGAAGGCGATTGTTCCGGAGCCTTGTTTGGCCCAATGGAGGGCGCGCTCGGGTGTGGATTGGCAGTGTGCTTTGCGAACGCCGGCTGCGTGGGCGAATAGAGTGATGGGTAGCGAGTGCTCTTGGGCGTTGCGTGGCAGGACCATATAGCCTCTCACGGGAGCACCTTCGGGCATTGATATTTCGAGGTCATAGCAGACATATTCCTCTGCATCCTTGTCGGGCAGAGAAACCTCTGTAAGGCTCACGCTTGGCTCGCTACGGCGCATCGTGCGCACCTGTTTACGCCAGAAACGGCGAAGGTCGCGAGGCGTTTCAAACGAGGGCGAAAACTCCTCGGCGGCCACAACCCAACCTATGCTTGTACGGTTTTTCTTATCGCCTTGTGGCCCGACCGAAACAATCACAGAGGAGGCATCGGTGAAACTGCCGCTCCATACAGGCGTGGGGGCCTCGGTGGAGAGGGCTACACTGTTTTTGTTCTCAATCTCTGTGCCGTTGACCATTATGGATAGGTCGAGCGGAGTGTCGCACTCTTCGAGCAAACGTCCATAGACAACCACCTGTTCGCCACTGTTGTATAGGCCGGTGGGTGAGTCAATGGTTAGTTCTACGGGTGAAAACACGGCCTGCGCACTCATTGAGAGTGCTACCATCAGCAGGGAGATAAGGGTGAGGAGTCGTTTCATAAGGTTGCTGTTGTGGGTTGCTAATTTGATACAAATTTTGTTTGCGGAGGTTTTTTTATGCACAAGGGAAATGTGGTGCTCTTTTTGTTGTGCAACTGCCCTGCGGGTGCCAACGGGCACTCCGAGTGTAGACTTTGCTCAGCAAGAATTTTGTGCACGGGATGGACAAGCGGAGCGCGGTCAATCCCACCCGTGAGTTCACTCACAGGGCCCTTATTGTCCTTAAACTCCCTACACGAAAGGCAGTTTGACCACCTCGGCTTTCAGGGGTCTTTCGCGCACGATAACCGTCAGCACGGTACCCACCGTGGCGTACTCCTTGGGCACGTAGCCGGTGCCGATGCCCACCTTCAAGCAAGGCGACATAGTACCCGACACGATGTTACCGATGGGATTACCCTCGCTGTCACCAATGGTGTAGCCCGCACGAGGAATACCCCTATCAATCAACCTAAGGCCCACAAGTTTGCGCTGCAAGCCACCTGCTTTGAGGGCCTCCATCTTCTCGCGGTCAATGAAGTCCTTACCCTCAACGAACTTGGTAATCCACCCCAAGCCTGCCTCAATGGGCGAAGTGGTGTCGTCAATCTCGTGGCCATAGAGGCAGAAACCTTTTTCCAAACGGAGGGTATCGCGTGCACCAAGACCGATGTTTTTAAGTCCGAACTCCTCGCCTACACGCCACATCTCTTCCCAGAGGCGGTCGGCATCCTCGTTGGCAATGTAAATCTCGCAACCACCCGAGCCTGTGTAGCCGGTGGTCGAAAGGATAGCATCGCAACCTGCCACCTTCAACTTCTTGAAGGTATAATAGGGCATATCCTCAATGGGCTCCTCGCACATCTTCTGCACCATTTTCAGAGCCAAAGGACCCTGAATGGCGAGCTGGCAAATCTCGTCCGAAGCGTTGTAGAGCTGTTTACCGTGGCCTGCCTCCAAACCATAGGCCTTACCCTCGGCACAGATGTGCGCCCAATCCTTGTCGGTGTTGGCTGCATTGACAACCAAGAGATAGGTCTGCTCGTCCACTCGATAGACCAGCAGGTCGTCCACAATACCACCCTTGCCATTGGGCATACACGAATACTGAACCTTGCCGTCGGTGAGTGCTGCCACATTGTTGGTTGTGATGTGCTGCAAGAACTCCACAGCCCTGGGGCCTTTAACCCATATTTCGCCCATATGGCTCACATCAAAGACACCAACAGCCTCTCGCACCCAGAGGTGCTCGGCATTGATACCCGTAAACTCGATGGGCATATTGTAGCCGGCAAAGGGGGCCATCTTGGCACCTGCGGCGATGTGATACTTGGTGAAGGGAGTAATTTTCAGGTTTTCCATTGTGAGATATGTTTTTGTTAAAAGTCCATCAATTTGTGCCCAACGGCAAGCCAAAGATATAAATTTAGTGTGAAAAATGCGAATTTTATCATAAGAGATTACAATTTATAAGAAAAATGACTATTTTTGAGGTGAAATTAAAACCACAATAGGAGCGAGAAATTCAAACCTAACATAAAACTATTTCTAAAAAACACAATTCAAACTATGAATGTACAGAACTTAATGGCCGAGTTGGAGCGTAAGCACCCCGGCGAGAACGAGTACTTGCAGGCTGTCAAAGAGGTTCTCGAAAGTATCGAAGAGGTCTATAATCAGCACCCCGAATTCGAGAAAGCCAAAATTGTTGAACGTATGGTTGAGCCCGACCGTATCTTCACCTTCCGTGTAACCTGGATTGACGACAAAGGCGAGGTACAAACCAACCTCGGCTACCGCGTACAGTTTAACGCAGCCATCGGTCCCTACAAGGGTGGTCTTCGTTTCCACAAAGCCGTTAACCCTTCGATGTTGAAGTTCCTCGGCTTTGAGCAGACCTTCAAGAATGCACTCACCACTCTGCCTATGGGTGGCGGTAAGGGTGGCTCGGACTTCGACCCCGTTGGTAAATCGGATGCAGAGATTATGCGTTTCTGCCAGGCCTTCATGTTGGAGTTGTGGCACAACATCGGTGGCGACACCGACGTTCCCGCAGGTGATGTAGGTGTAGGTGGCAGGGAGATTGGCTACCTGTTTGGTATGTACACCAAGCTCGCAAGGGAGTACAACGTGGGCGTGTTGACCGGCAAGGGCCAGAATTGGGGTGGCTCGATTCTCCGTCCCGAGGCTACCGGTTTCGGCGCACTCTACTTCACCGAGCACGTTTTGGCAAAGGCCGGCAAGGATATTAAGGGTAAAACCATTGCTCTTTCGGGCTTCGGTAACGTGGCTTGGGGCGCAGCAACCAAGGCTACCGAGTTGGGTGGTAAGGTTATCGCCATCTCGGGTCCCGACGGCGTGTGCGAAATCCCCGGTGGTATCACCAAAGAGATGATTGACTATATGCTCGTAATGCGTGCTTCGAACCGCAACAAGGTGGAGGATATGGCCACCAAGTTCCCCGAGGCTGCCAAGTTTACCGCAGGCAAGAAGGCGTGGAGCGTGAAGTGCGACATCGCACTCCCCTGTGCTTTCCAGAACGAGCTTAATGGCGACGATGCAAAAGAGCTTTTGGCTAACGGCACTTGGTGCTGCTGCGAGGTTTCGAATATGGGTTGCACCCCCGAGGCTATCGCTACTTTCCAGAATGCAGGCATCCTCTTCGCTCCCGGTAAGGCTGTGAACGCAGGTGGCGTTGCCACTTCGGGCTTGGAGATGACCCAGAACGCTGCCCACCTCAGTTGGTCGGCACAGGAGGTTGACGACAAACTCCACTTCATTATGCAGAGCATCCACGAGCAGTGCGTTCGCTTTGGCCAGAAGGCCGACGGCACTGTGGACTACGTTAAGGGTGCAAACATTGCCGGCTTTATGAAAGTGGCACAGGCGATGTTGGAGCAGGGCGTAATCTAATCGGATTGCAAACAAGTTTGGGGCACACAAAGCCCCAATACAATAGGAAAGAGCAGGCAAATGGTTGCCTGCTCTTTCTGTTTTAGTGGTATGGTTTAATAGGTAAAACTACTGCCACCGATAAACTCCCTCAACAGCGAGGTGGGTGGGATTTCCTTCTCGTCGAACTCGCAGAAGTTATCGAGGAATTTGAGGAGCCTCTGTGCCTCGCCATACTCCTCCACCGTGTCGGGCACGTTGTAGAGCAGAGGTACAATGTAGCGTTTCAGCACTGGGAGTTCATAGAAGAGCGACGAGTTGAACATCACATCGGCATTCTCCTGATATGGGAAGATGTGTTTTTCTTCGCCCCTGCGTACACTCTGCCAACGTTTGAGGGTGCTGGTAGCGTCGGCACCTCGGTAGGCATTATCACGCACAATGCGACGGATGAGTCGGTTGTCGGTGGTGGCAATGCGCGAGAGGTCGTCCATTGATATGGAGGTGAAGCAGGAGAGGTAAATCTTAAACTTGAAGTGTTCGGGCACCTCGGCCGTAAGGCGTGGGTTGAGGGCGTGGATACCCTCCACAATGAGTACCGAGCGAGGACCGAGAGTGAGTTTGTGGTCGTGCCACTGGCGACGGCCGGTGATGAAGTCGTAGCGGGGAATATCGACACTCTCGCCCGAAAGCAGACGCATCAGATGGTCGTTGAAGGTGGCAATGTCGAGTGCGTCGATGGTTTCGAAGTCATACTCGCCATTCTCATCAAGGGGAGTATCTTCCCTGTTGAGGAAGTAGTCGTCCAGAGAAATCATCACGGGTTCCAGACCGAGGATGCGTAGCTGTATGCCGAGTCGCTTGGAGAAGGTTGTCTTGCCACTCGACGAGGGACCCGACACAAGTATAACCTTTGCCTCACGGGTGCGATTTTCCTCGGCTACCTGGTCGGCAACGTGTGCGAGTTTCTTCTCGTGGAAGGCTTCGGCAATCTTCACAAGGTCGCTTCCATCGCCACCCACAATCTTGCGATTTAGTTGGCCCACGGTCGAAACACCCATCACATCCACCCAATGTTTATACTCTTGGAAAACGTCGAACATCTTGTCCTGCGCCACCTGTGCTTCGAGGGTGTCGGGAGCAGTACGGCAGGGGACAGCGATGTAGATACCATTGTAATATGGTTTCAGGTCGTAGAGGTGGATGTAGGAGGTGCTGGGAGCAAGTGCGCCGTAGAAATAGCCCGCCATATCGTCCAAAGTATAGACCGTAACGTAGAGATTGGGGCGTGAGGTAAGGATGGCCACCTTGTCCTCAAAACCCAACTTGTGATAGATGTCAATTACCTCCTCTCTCAACAACTTGTGGCGCACGATGGGTAGCCCTTCGGCAATGATGGTGTCCATACGGTCCTTTATGGCTGCAATGACCTCCTCGGTAATCTTCACACCCTCAATCTCACAGTAGAAGCCCCTCGACACCGACTGCGTGATGCGGAAGCGGTGGGTGGGATAGAGGTCGTGTACGGCCTTGTGGAGAGTGAGGAATAGGGTGCGGTGGTAGACGCGCGTACCCTCAAAGTGGGTAATATCTACAAACTTAACCGTTACGGGCCCGGCAATGCGGTAGTCCAACTCACGAATGGAGTTGTTCACATAGGCTGCCAGGAAAGGGAGGCTTTCGGGGGTACGCACACTCTGCGCAAGGCTACCAAGAGTGGTGCCCCACTCCACCGAGAGAGTCGATTTTGTGTTCTCACACACAACTTTCACAGATGTATTCATAATCTTTGTATGGTTTAGTGTTTGGGTTGGTTTTCAAAGTTACGAAAAAAAATGTATCTTCGCCAATGGTTTCGGCCAAAAATAGAGATTGTTAACATAAATATAAGACTAATCAACATTATGCGTACCACACGAATACTCCTCACAGCCCTGCTGTCGATGACTCTGCTGGCCTCCTGCGGCCCTCGCACGGAAAAGGTAATCATCATCTCCACCAGCGACATTCATTCCAAGCTCGATATGCTCCCCGGGCTCGCCACACTCATTGACGAGGCCCACGCACAGGACACCGCACAGGTGTTCGTTGTGGATGCCGGCGACCGCTGGACGGGCGACCCCTTTGTGGATATGGCTCCACACGCAGGCAGACCTATCATTGAGCAGATGAACCGTCTCGGCTACGACGTTGCCACCTACGGCAACCACGAGTTTGATATGGGCCTCGACACCCTACAACTGCGTGCCGAGGATGCGAAGTTCCCCATTGTGCTGGCCAATGTCAACACAGGCACAACAGTGTGGAAGCAACCCAAGCCCTATGTCATCAAACGTGCGGGCGGTGTGAGGGTTGGCTTCCTCGGCCTTGTAACCAACTACGCCGGTGGCCACCCCGACGGCGACGATGCCATCTTTGAGGGTACCGAGTTCTTCTCGCCCGAATGGGCCGGTGAGAGGTATGGCAAGGAGTTGAGAGAGAGGTGCGACCTTATGGTCATACTCTCCCACTGTGGACTCGACAGGGACACCACCAATGTGGCCTCGGCATTCCCAATGGCCGACCTCATCGTCAGCGGACACACCCACGAGAAATACTCCGGCAAGGCAGGAAGTGTGGCCGTAGTGCAGGGTTTGAACAAACTTCGCGCCGTGGGACTCACAACGGCAACAATTACCAATGGCAAGGTTAGTGACCTGAAAACCGAATATATCACACTCCCCGAGGAGGGTAAAGAGAGCGTCAAGGAGGAGGTTGCCGAGTACCGCAATGTGCCCTACCTCACCGAGCCTATTGGCACCCTCACCACCGATGCCACCAAGATGGGCCTTGCACACCTAATGGCCGACGAGGGACGCAAAGTGGCCGCTACCGACTTGGCCTTCTACCACGTCGGAGGTACTCGCTTGGCAGGACTCCCTGCGGGTGATGTGAGCCGTGGGGACATCTACGAGTTGGAGCCTTTCAAGAGTTTCTTGGTGATTACCACAATGACTCTTGCCGACATCAAAGAGATGATTATTAACAAGTTTAACGATACCACCAACCAGAAGGAGTCACACCGCGTAGACCTCATACCCTCGGGCCTAACCTACACCATTCTGACCAACTCAAAGGGCGATGCGGTGGATGTTCGTTTCCGCCCCGAGGTGCACAAAGAGCTCTACACGGTTGCCATTGCCGACTATGTCTATGGCAACAAGGTGTATGCCTACACTCGCCGTGCCGCAGATGGCACCACCGAGCAGGTTACCGACTACCTCATCAAACGCCTCTCCCAGGGCCCCTACACTCCCAACAACACCCCCAGAGGAGAGATTAAGATTGGCACAAAATAGGCTAACGGCTTAAAACAGCGACAGCTGTCCGATGGTGTGGTTGAATGAGAGACGGTGGTGGGGCGACACTCCGTGCTCGGCAATGGCGAGTCGGTGGGCTTTGGTGGGATAGCCCTTGTTTTTGTCCCACTCATAGACAGGGAACTCCTTGTGCAACAACTCCATACGTTCATCCCTATACGTCTTGGCCAGCACCGAGGCCGCCGCAATGTTGGCATACCTACCATCGCCCTTCACTTCGCACCTAAACGGGATGTCGAGGCGAGGGTAGAAACGGTTGCCGTCAATAAGGAGGTGTTCGGGCCTTATGGATAGTTTTTCCACAGCCCTCTGCATCGCCTCAAAGGATGCACACAGAATGTTCATTCGGTCAATCTCCTCTGCGCTAACTTCCGCCACAGCCCACGCAAGGGCATTGGCTTCAATGTGCTGGCGCACCTCCATACGTTGTCGGTGGGTCATCTGCTTGGAGTCGTTGAGCAGTGGGTGGTAGTAGTCGGCGGGTAGTATCACCGCCGCAGCAAACACGGGGCCGGCAAGGCATCCACGCCCCGCCTCATCGCAGCCCGCTTCGAGGAGTTCTTTTGAAAAGGAGTTTTCCAACATAGTGCACAAAAATACAAAATCTTGTTGGAAAAACCTCTTCAAAATGAGTATCTTTGTCGAAACAAACAACCATAAGGAGTGATGTACCACCGCAAACTCGACATAATAAAGCAACCCATACCGATAGTTCTCGGCACCTTCGCACTACTTGTGGCCCTGCTAACTTTGAGGGCTGTGGATGCGCCTTTGTTGGGTGAGGTGAGTGGTGGCATATTCTCGCCGGTGGGAGTGTGGTTTAATGGGCTGTTTGGAGAGGTTGGTTATGTGGCATTCTCTGTGGTTATGACAATGGCCTCGGCAGTGGTCTTCACACGAATCATCTCCCGCTACTCCATTTCGGTTATTCGCTCCTTCCTGCCGTTGACGCTCTACGGCATAATGGTGTGTGGAGTCCTCTTTGCCGTGGGAGCACCTGCGTTGCAGCTCTCGCTCTTCCTGCTTGCACATTCGGCCGAACTAATGGTGGGAAGTTTCAGGCGCCAGACAATGTTTGACGATGTGATGTGTGCATCGTTCTATGCGGGACTCGCCGCATTACTCATCCCAGACTTTATCTATGTGTCGCTATTGGTGGTCTACCAATGGTTTCTCTACCGTCGCTCGGTACGTGAATGCATCGCGGGTGGTATATTGTGGCTTCTGCCCATTGTGCCGGCCGAGTTTGTGGGATGGTTGTCGGGTGGCTCCGTGGGAGATATTGCTACGGGATGGTTTGATGTCATTTCTCCACTCGGCCAACTCTCTTTGGAGGCACTTGTACAAGCGTGCGGAGGACTATTTGGTGCTATCTTATTAGCCATATTGGTGTTGCTCGGAGTTGTGAGTATGGCGATGGTTTTAGCCTACTATGGGGTGATGCGTATTAGGGCTCGCAAGATACACCTATATTTTATAATGGTGTTCCTTGTGGGTTTAACGATGTTGCTTTTGGGCATTCCGCCTGTGGTATCGGTTAGCGTGCTCGGGCAGGGAGCAGTACCTCTTGTTCACACCTATTTTGTGCGCCGTCCGGGCGTTGGAAGTGCTCTTGTTTATGTGCTGCTGTTGTCGGCGGTTGTGGTAAGAGCCCTTGTCTTGGTGTAAAAAATTTAATATCACACATAATATTTTTAATAAATATTAAAAACTAATAGGGGTTTGGAAAGTTATTTTAACAATACACCGATATTTTCTCTTTGCGGAGAGAAAATATTAAAAAAGTTGGCAGAATAATTTGGAAAAATTTTGTTTTGTCGATTTGTAGTGTTATTTTTGTATCAATGTTTTACGGGAGGTCTTCCCGTACCTCATTAACCTAACTAACCTAACCTGATGAAACGGGGCAGACGTGATGTCTTCCCCTTTTCCTTTTTTAAAAAAAACGCATATTGCGGGTGAATTTTGCACCGCACTTCGATAGGCGAGTTCCTCATTTGCGCGAGCAAACTGCGGACTCGCCTTCTTGTTTGGCACAAAATTCCCCTCGCACTTTGCGTTTTTTAACGTCCAACGTCTGATGTCTTTTTTAATACCCGTGCCGTAGGCACACCTCAATTTTCAATT
>JAGBGK010000035.1 GCA_017936005.1 Tidjanibacter sp. | reverse complement strand
TGCCACGGGAATAATGTGATTCATCGCCAAGTCGCCCAATACACGTCCCTCGATTTGTACCTTCTTGACGTAGGTTTCCCACTTAACCTCGTTGCGTGCTTCGAGCTCCTTGTGCGACATCACACCCATCTGCTCAAACATCCTCACGCTACTCTCCGAGAGGTAGTTTTCAATGATGAGTGGTACACTCTTCTGGCAGTCGAGTCCCCTGCGGGCTGCCTCTTCGCACCACTCGGCACTGTAACCATTGCCGTCGAAACGCACAGGCTTACTCTCCTTGATATACTTGCGGACAACCTCCACAATGGCGGCAAATTTATCCTTACCCTCTGCTATGAGAGCATCCACATCGGTCTTAAATTCCGTAAGGCTCTCGGCAACAACTGCATTAAGCACCAACATTGAAGCAGCCGAGTTGGCCTCTGCACCAATGGCACGGAACTCAAATCTGTTACCCGTGAACGCAAAGGGCGATGTGCGATTGCGGTCGGTATTGTCAATGAAGAGTTCGGGGATGCCGGCAATGCCAAGTTTGAAACCCTTCTTTCCTTCAAGAGTGATATTATCGGCCGTGCTGGCCTCAATTTGATCAAGCACGTTGGATATCTGCGAACCGAGGAAAGTCGAAATAATGGCCGGAGGAGCCTCTCCTGCACCGAGTCGGTGTGCGTTGGTAGCACTCGAAATGGAGGCTTTAAGCAATCCGTTGTGGCGATATACAGCTTTGAGTACACAAGTAATGTAGGTGATAAAGCGCAGATTTTCCTCAAAGGTTTTTCCTGGAGCCATAAGCTGAATGCCGGTGTCGGTGCCGAGTGACCAGTTGTTGTGCTTACCCGAGCCATTCACACCACCGAAGGGCTTTTCGTGCAACAGCACCCTAAAACCGTGCTTGCGGGCGATGTTGCGCATCAGCGACATCAGTAGAAGGTTGTGGTCGTTGGCAAGGTTGCATTCCTCATAAATGGGGGCCAACTCAAATTGGTTGGGGGCAACCTCATTATGACGGGTTTTAAGAGGAATACCAAGCCTCAGAGCCTCTATTTCAAGCTCCTTCATAAACTCCAACACTCGCTCCGGAATAGTGCCAAAATAATGGTCTTCAAGCTGTTGGTTTTTGGAACTCTCGTGTCCCATCAGTGTACGTCCCGTGAGTAGCAGGTCTGGCCTTGCGGCATAGAGTCCCTCGTCAACAAGGAAATACTCTTGTTCCCAACCGAGATAGGCATACACTCTATTAACCTCTGGATTGAAATATCTGCACACCTCCGTAGCAGCCCTATCAATAGCATTAAGGGCTTTCAGGAGAGGGGCCTTATAGTCGAGAGATTCGCCCGTGTAGGCAATGAATATGGTCGGGATACACAGGGTATCACCCACAATAAAGGCAGGTGATGAAGGATCCCAAGCCGAATAGCCTCGTGCCTCAAAGGTGTTGCGTATACCACCGCTTGGGAAACTTGATGCATCTGGCTCTTGCTGAACGAGCACCTTACCCGAGAACTCCTCCACAATACCACCCTTGCCGTTATATTGAATAAATGCGTCGTGTTTTTCGGCTGTACCTTCGGTCAATGGGTGGAACCAGTGGGTATAGTGAGTGGCACCTTTGTCGATGGCCCAACGCTTCATTGCATCAGCAACTGCGTCGGCTATCTCTATGGTTAGAGGGAGTTTATGGTCGATACTCTCAACCAATTGTTGATATTGCTCTTTGGGGAGATATTGCTCCATTTTGGGGCGGTCAAACACGTTCTCTGCAAAATACTCCGATGGACGCGCCGAGGGAGTTGGTGCTTTGATTGCCTTCTTTCCAAAGGCACTCTCGATTACTCGAAATCTCAGTTCGGACATAATACTATCTAACCTTAATATGTTTGGGTATTAACTCGCCACGAGTTAGCTCGCACAAAGTTAATCTATTCTGCTTAAAAAATCCACACTCGCCCCCTATTTTTTATCGCTCAGAGATGGGGGAAGCTCCGTTTTTCCCCAACGGGACGGTTTTGAACCCATGGTGAGTTCAAGCCTACCTCCGGCCACAATATCCCTATGGGTTATCCACGCTTTGTTATATGGTCTACCGTTGAGCTTTGCCGAACGAATATATATATTCTCCTTGGTGCCATTCTTGACAATGATATTAAACTCCTTTCCGTTGGACAAGTGCAGTGTTGCGCTCTCAATTTGTGGCGAAGATAGTAGGTAGTAGTCCTGACCTGCGTTGGGATAGAGTCCTAATAGATGAAATGCACACCAACTACCCGTGGCGGCCGAGTCGTCATTGCCGGGAAGTCCACTACGGCCCGTAGAAAAGTATGTGTCAATAATCTCTCTGGTGCGCTTGGCTGTGAGGTCATAGCGACCAGCCCAAGTGTAGAGCGTCGGAGTTAGGAACGATGGCTCGTTGCCTACGTTGTAATATCCCTTCAATCCTCGACGCAACTCTCCCTCACTCATACCTTGTTCGAAAAAGTGGTCAAGACGTTCCACAAATCTCTCTTTTCCGCCACACATCTCTATTAGCTTTGCCACATCGTGGGGCACATAGAGGGAATATTGCCACGAGCTACCTTCATAGAATACTCCGTTCCACACGCTCAATTTTAGCGGATTGTAGTCGCCGAGCCACTCTCCATTTTCGTCCTTGGGCCACACGAAACCGCTAAAACCATCGTGCTCGGCAGTGCTGTTCCATAAGTTCATCCAACGACTACTGCGCTCGAAATATTCGGTAGCAATCTCGTGTTGACCAAGCTGTTCGGCCACCTTTGCTATGGCGTAGTCACAGTAGGCATACTCCACTTGTCGCGAACCGGAACGTTCGATGGTGTGGGGTATGTATCCCACGGTGTTATAGTGGGAAATACCTCCGCGACCATAGAGGCGTGGCTTGTCGGGCTCGGTGTTGGCTGCGTGGAGCATCAACTCAAGCGCCTTCTCATAGTCAATTCCCTCGATACCCTTCATACAAGCATCCGCAATCATTACATCGCAGTTGGTTCCACCCTGCACTAGGCCACTCTTGTTTCCACTCCTTGCATCAGGCATCCAGCCTTCGTGTGTGCCAATATTTATGAGTGACTCGATCTGCTCGGCAATCTTTTCGGGCGCAATGAGAGTTATCAAAGGAGCAGTGGTGCGAAAGGTGTCCCAGATGGCATAATAGTCGTCATAATACACCTCTTTCGAGTTCCACCCTTTCATCTCTCCGGTACGCTTGGTGGGCATCAGAAGAGCACGGTACAGGGCACTGTAAAACATTGTTTTAACCTCTTGTGTAGCCTCAATGTCAATACGTTCCAAATAGGTATTCCACTCCTCGCCGGCCCTCCTTATAGCATCGTCAAAAGTGAGCGTAGCAGCTTCGGCAAGGTAGTTTTCTTTGGCCTTTTGGGCGCTAACAAAAGATAGCGCCATTCGCATTTCGAGCGGAGTGGGGGTGGCAGCAGGGAATGACACATAGAGGGCCTTCTCGGTATTGTCGTTGCCGTTGATGGACTTTTCGCTACGATTGCTCCGCGACATACGCCCCTGTCGGAATGTACCCCACGCCGAGGGAGTGTGGTTGATTTGGGCATAAAAATAGACCTCACACTCGCCCGTATTCCAGCCACCTTCCGATTTGCAATAACCGACAATTTCGTTGTCCGAAATCAACTCTATTCCCGATGTTAATAGGTGTTGTGGCGTGGATCCTTTGTCAAGTAGAGATGATGCGTCAATGAGCAAGCGGAGCGAATCGGCATCATTCACCACCGTAAAGCGATAGAAACCAACGCTGTGAGTGAGAGTTAATTCGGTGCGAACACCATTGGAAAGTGTGGTTGCATAGTAGCCTGGTCGAGAACTCTCATCGATTACCTCTGCACTCATATCTCGCAAATTCACACTACCCGTAGTTGGCATCACACGGAAATTGCCATACTTAGCTGCCCCGCCTGTGCCGCTGACGTGGTTGATACTGTAACCACACACAGGCCTGTTTGTGGCATAACCTGAGTTGTTATTGGTCCATCGGGCAGGCATTAACACGTCGGCTCCGGGCTTAACCATCGAAAACGGAAGCGATGCACCGGGAAATGTGTTGCCCGTATTGTCCACACCAAGGAAAGTGTCAACATATTGAACGGCTTGTGCACAGCAAGGTATGTTGGCTATTTCGCACAGAAGTAGTAATGTTGAAGCCAACAAATATGTCAACACCTTATTTCTCATACATTATATGCGAGGATATTATTTGTCACTTTTAAGATTACCATAGTTTACATCCGTGAGGAATAACCCTGCAGCTGGTGCCGAAGAAGAACTGCGAGAGAGGTTGCGGCTGGCCACAATGTCTGCAAACTCTTCGGGAGTAATCTTACCTCTGCCCACATCTACGAGCGTTCCCACAACTGCCCTCACCATATTCCTCAAAAAGCGATTTGCTCGGAATATGAACACCAACATTCCGCACTCTATTTCAATCCATTCAGCCCTGAAAATGTGGCAAATATTATTGGTGTTATTACTACCGAGTTTGGCAAAAGTGGTGAAATCCTCGGTTGTGAGTAGCACCTTTGCTGCACGATTCATTGCGTCCACGTCAAGTGGTGTGGTTAGTTGCCACGATGTGGCGCGTGTAAAGGGATTTTTGCGAGGCTCGATATAGTAGCGATACTCCCTCTCGGTGGCATCAAAACGTGCGTGTGCCTCACTGTCAACCTCATATATGCGCCCGAAAGCGATATCTTCGGGCAATAGGGCGTTGAGATGATACACAAAATCCGAGGGGTTCGCAATGGGGCGAGAGGTGTCGAAATGGGCCACATAGAATGCGGCGTGAACACCCGTGTCGGTGCGCCCTGCACCCACTATCTCCACACTCTCACGCAGGATGGTCGATAGGGCCTCCTCGATGGTCTGTTGCACAGAGGGGGCACTTGGTTGTCGCTGCCAACCGCAGTAGGCAGTACCTTTGTAGGAGAGTTCGGCAAAGTAACGCATAGGTGTAAAAATGGGGTTTGTTTTTACAAAAGTATGGATTTTTTTCGTATTTTTGTGCGTTTATGTAAAAAGCAGAATAAATCCTATGAAGGTTGCAATTATAGGCTACGGCAAGATGGGCCACGAAATCGAGAAAGTGCTCCTCGAAAGGGGGCACGATGTGGTTGCAAAAATAGATGTGGACAACAGGGCGGAGATGATGACTGCGGAGGTACTCTCGCAGGCGGATGTCGCCATTGAGTTTACATCGCCCACCACAGCCTACGACAATATTAAAGCCTGCATTGAAGCAGGGGTAGCGGTGCTGAGTGGCTCCACGGGCTGGACCGAGCGCAAGGCAGAACTTGATGAATTGTGCAGGCAAAAGGGTGGTGCTTTTTTCTATTCGTCAAACTACTCTGTGGGTGTAAATATCCTCTTCCGACTCAACCGTTGGTTGGCTGGCGTTATGGGAGGTATGCCCCAATACAGCGTGGGAATAGAGGAGATACACCACATCCACAAGCTGGATGCTCCGAGCGGTACGGCTGCTACACTTGCCGACGAGATAAAGGAGGCAAGCGATGGTAGGATTGTTGTTGCAAAGGAGGATATTGTGTCGGTACGAGAGGGTGAAGTGCCCGGCACCCACACCATAACCTACGACTCTCCCGAGGATACTCTCACGGTTAGTCACAACGCAAAATCTCGCAGGGGTTTGGCTGTTGGTGCAGTGTTGGCTGCTGAGTGGCTTGTGGGCCAAAAAGGAGTATTTACGATGGATGATTTTTTGAAGATATAAACGCTGATTATGAAGAAGTTATTTGGTAATAAATGGTTTAAGTTTGCCATTGTGGCAATCATCTATGTTTTGTGGTTTGTGGTGTGGACCGAGAGCCTTTGGATGCTGCTTGGCCTGCCCATAATCTTTGATATCTACATCACTAAATTCCTTGCACGACTGCTGCGATTGGATAAGCACAAGGCTCGTAAGCAGACCAGCAAGGTCTATAAGGAGGTGTGGAGTTGGATTGATGCCATTGTTTTTGCGCTCATCTTTGCCACACTCATCAATACCTATGTGTTCCAGATGTACCAAATCCCCACCTCTTCGATGGAAAAGACGCTGTTGGTGGGCGACTACCTCTATGTGAGCAAGGCCACCTATGGCCCACGATTGCCGAACACACCCCTCTCCTTACCCCTGATGCACAACACCACTCCGAGTGGTGCAAAGTCGTATAGCGAGGCAGTTAAGTGGCCCTACAAACGTCTTGCAGGCCGTAGGGGAGTAGAGAGGGACGACATTGTGGTATTTAACTTCCCTGCTGGCGATACGGTGATTTTGGAACGCCAGGCCGAAACATACTACGATATTGTACGTCAATTTACGGGAGCCTATGGCGAGAAGCGTGGCAGGGAGTTGATGAACAAGAACTACACGGTGGTATCGAGGCCTGTGGATAAAAGGGAACACTATGTGAAGAGGTGTGTGGCCCTGCCTGGAGATACGCTCCAAATTATTGGTGGCGAGTTGTTTGTTAATGGAGAGCCGCAAAAAGAAATCGCGGGAAGGCAGTTCATTCACTTTGTGCAGACCACTTCGCCCCTGAGTAGCAAGAGCCTCGAAAGGTTGGGTGTGTCGAAGGACGATATTCACTACTCGCCCTCTACGGGTGTCTATGTGATGCCACTCACGGAGGAGAGCGTCGAAAAGCTCCGTGCGATGAAAAACGTAGAGAGCGTAACCAAGAACGAAACCACTGAAACATACCTTGCAATCTTCCCCAATAGTGATAAGTTTGCTTGGACGGAGGATTATTTTGGTCCGCTGTGGATACCTCAGAAGGGCATCACTGTTGCGCTCTCGGAGGATAACCTCCCGCTTTATGAGCGCATCATTAAGAACTACGAGGGCAATGAATTGAAGGTTGCCGATGGGGTGATTTACATCAACGGAGAGCCTGCAACGGAATACACATTCAAGATGGACTACTACTTTATGATGGGCGACAATCGCCACTGTTCAGCCGACTCCCGCTATTGGGGATTTGTGCCCGAGGACCACATTGTGGGTACCCCATCGTTTGTGTGGCTTTCGCTCGATAAGTATAAACCATTCCCGTCCAACATTCGCTGGAACAGAATATTTAAGGCTCACAAATAAACCATTGATTGAGGTGCAAACGGAGGATACATACAAAACCATCGTAGGTCAAAGCGAGGCAGCCATAAGGGAGAGGAGTAGTAAGTTTCTCGCCCTTGCCTACCACGTTACCTCTGCCGAACAGGTGAAGGAGATAATGGATGGTCTGCGGAAAAAACACTACGACGCAACGCACCACTGCTATGCCTACCGACTTGGTCCCAAAGGCGAGGAGTTTAGGGCTAACGATGACGGCGAGCCTTCGGGTACGGCAGGTAAACCCATCCTTGGACAACTCCTTTCACACAACATTACCGACTGCCTGGTGGTTGTAATCAGGTGGTTTGGTGGCACAAAATTGGGCGTTCCGGGGCTAATTGAGGCCTACAAGGAATCCACAATAGCGGTGTTGGATGTGTGTAAGGTGGAGGAGCGCACGGTGGATAAAATTCTCCACATCCGCTATCCGTTTGAGAGTATGGATGGTGTGATGAGGGCTGTGAAGGCCGTGGGGCCGAAAGTTTTGGAACAGACCTTCGACAATGTGTGTGCAATGAGATTGGCCGTCAGACTTTCACAGGCAGATGCACTATTGGGACGCTTGGAGAAAGTGGAGGGCATTACGATAGACGATGAAACAGAAGCGATATAATTCCATATATATCAAGGGCGCAAGGGTGCACAACCTCAAAAATATTGAGGTTGAGATTCCTCACGGCGAGTTGGTTGTTGTTACGGGCCTCTCGGGGTCGGGCAAATCAACCCTCGCCTTTGACACTATCTTCGCCGAGGGGCAGAGGAGGTATGTGGAGAGCCTTTCGACCTATGCGCGACAGTTTTTGGGGCGTGTGGGCAAACCCGATGTGGATATCATTAGGGGCATTGCTCCTGCTATTGCCATTGAGCAGAAGGTCAATACCCGCAATCCTCGCTCTACGGTTGGTACAACCACCGAAATTTACGATTACCTCAAACTGCTCTTTGCTCGCATCGGACACACCTTTTCACCCGTGTCGGGTAGGGAGGTGATGAGAGTGCAGGCACAAGACGTTGTGGCCCACATTGCGAAACTCCCCGAAGGAGAGCGAGTGCTCGTCGTGGCTCCGTTGGCTGTTGCCGAGGGGCAGGGCGTTGTGGATAAGATTACACTCCTAATGGGTGAGGGTGTGCAGAGGTTTCGCTATCGTGGCGAGGTGCTACTTGCCGAGGATCTCTTTGGCGAATTAGATACAGATGCTAAGCCCGCAGAGATTGAGATTGTAGTGGACCGACTGAAAACCACATCCGACAAGGAGTCGTTGGGGCGCATCGGCGACTCTGTGGCAAGGGCTTTGGAGATTGGCGATGGAGTGTGCAGGGTGATTACTCCGAG
>JAGBGK010000034.1 GCA_017936005.1 Tidjanibacter sp. | reverse complement strand
TGGAAAATTACTCCTCCCCTAAGTTAGGGGAGGTGCCACAAAGTGGCGGAGGGGTATGTAAGACGGTCGACGGTCGACGGTTGACGGTAGACGTCAAAAAAACGCAAAGTGTGCGGCAAATGCAAGGCAGCGTCAGAATGACGCTTTCCCCATTTTGGTCGGGGTGCTATCGAACGTTTATCAGCACCACAAAAAAAACGCAAAGTGCGGAGGGAATTTTGTGCCAAACAAGAAGGCGAGTCCGCAGTTTGCTTATCGCAAATGAGGAACTCGCCTATCGAAGTGCGGTGCAAAATTCACCCGCAATCTGCGTTTTTTCGCAATATGTGTTTTTTACTCGGAATCAGCTACCGCCGATATACTATAAGGTTTCAGAATACCACGCTTCGACTCACGAATGAAGTTGACAACCTGATCGCGAATCTCGCTCTCTGGGAACTGAGCCATAACAATGTCACACGCTGTCGAATAGGAGTGGCCGTCCTGGAAGAGAACACGGAAGATGTCCTGAATCTGCTTAATCTCCTCGTTGGAGAAACCCCTGCGACGAAGGCCCAAGAAGTTGGCACCAACGTAGGTGATGGGGGTGTGGGCAGCCTTCACATAGGGAGGCACGTCCTTGTTTACGAAGGTGTTGGCAGCAATCATTGCGTGGTCGCCAATGCGGCTGAACTGATGAGCACCCGAGTGGCCACCAAAGACAACGTAGTTACCCAACTCAACCTCGCCTGCAAGCGATACGTTGTTGACAATCACACAGTTGTTGCCGATGATACAGTCGTGAGCGATGTGTGCATAAGCCATCACAAGGTTGTTGTTACCGATGACGGTCTTACCCTTTGCGTCGGTACCGCGGTTTACGGTGCAGCACTCACGGAACATATTGTTGTCGCCAATCTCGCAAGTGGTGTACTCACCGTGGAACTTCAAATCCTGAGGCACGCCACCGATAACTGCACCGCTGTGCACCTTGCAGTTCTTACCCATACGGGTACCTGCCATAACGCTGGCGTGGGGGCCAATCCAGCAGCCGTCGCCAATGACCACATCGTCCTCGATGTAGGCAAAAGGCTCAACCACCACATTCTCGCCCAACTTGGCCGTAGGGGCCACATATGCCATATTACTTACCATAGTGTTTTGTATGTTTTTCTTTTATAACGTATTATTTCACAATTTATTGCCCACTGCCGACTCCACGCCGAGCGTTAGTTTGCCGCCAGCCTCAACCGCTATGCCAAAAGTTTGGAGAGCTTCAAAGCGGTCTGCGTGTTGGCCAAGTGTCCGGGGCGAAGGGCTGTAACCTTACCCTTGAAGCGCACACCGAGCAGCGCGAGGTCGCCGAGAATGTCCAACAATTTGTGGCGTGCAATCTCGTCGGGGAAGCGGAGCGGACTGTGGTTAAGGTAGCCGTTCTCGACCTCGATATCCTCCTTCTTGAAGGCCCTACAAATGCGCCTCTTCGACCTGTCGGAGATGGGTTTTTCCACAACCACGAGTGCACTCTCCACACTACCACCCTTGATAAGACCGAGTCGGAGAAGAATCTCTATCTCGTGGAGGAAGACAAACGTGCGACACGGAGCAACCTCTGTGGCAAAGTCGACGCTATTGTCGAAGTGGATAAACTGCCTACCCACAACCTGCGAGCTGTAATCCACGGTGAGGTCAACGGAGAACTCCTCTGCGGGGTCCACCACAATCTCCACGCCCTTCTTTTCGATGGCGAAGGTAACCCTCTCGGGCACTTCAAAATATCGCCTCTCGGCCTCCAACTCCACCGTGCCCACCTTTGCGATTTCCTCAACATAGGCCCTTGCCGAGCCGTCCATAATGGGGACCTCGGGAGCGTCAATCTCCACCACGGCGTTGTCCACACCCATCATCCACAGCGAAGCCATCAGGTGCTCGATGGTCGAGACCTTTGCCTTGCCCTGCTTGATGGTCGTACCCCTTGCGGTGTCGCTAACGAAGCGCGCAAGAGCGGGAACTTCGGGCCCACCTTTGAGGTCGGTACGCCTGAAAACAATCCCCCTGTCTGCCTCGGCAGGAAGGACCACCATACTAACGATGGCTCCCGTGTGAAGCCCCTTGCCACTGAAAGCAATGGGCGCGCCCAATGTGGTTTGTTTACAAGACATATCTTTATATCCTCGCTCTATTCTTCGCAAATGGTCAAAAATTAGTCCACAAAGGTAGACATTTTCTCAAATAAAGCAGTATCTTTGTTCGATTTTTTAATCAAAAACGCACATAATACTGCAAATATTTCAAAAATGTCGGAAAACCCCAAGAGCACACAGCGCCCAAAGTTGAACCTCCCATTCAAGAAAAAGAGGTTCGACCCTATCATTTGGGTATATGAACACAGCACCGCCATACTCGCTACGGTGCTCGCCTATGTACTCTTCGGCATCGCCTTTGTTACTGCCGACATTGTGATAAGCCGCCAGAGTGACGAGGGCGAAATTATGATAGACCTGACCGACTTGGCGAAGTTGCAGGAGGAGCTCGAAAGGGCACAGGAGCTGAACCGACTGCTCAACGAGCAGTATGAGGAGAGCGAGGTGAGCAACGACATATCCAACGAGAACGCACTCGACGAGACACTCGAAGACCACCGCACCGACGCATCACAACTCTACGGCGAAGCCGAGAGAGTGCAGGAACGTGTGCGACAAAACGCCAAGGCCTACCAGCAGGGACTCGAAGCGGAGCGTAAGCTCCTCGACCGCCACTACGAGGGCGAAGGAGAGATTGTCAACAAGAAGGTCAAGGGGCGTGTTACGGTTTCCTATTCACTCAACAATCCCGTTCGCCACGCACTGAGAATGCCCGTGCCGGCCTATATGTGCCAGGGCGGCGGTGAGGTGGTTGTCAACATCGAGGTCAACCGCAACGGCGACGTTCTCTCGGCCAAGATTGACGAGTCGCTCTCGGAGCCTAACGCCTGTCTGAAAGAGGCAGCGATAGCCAAAGCGTCGCTCTCGGTATTCAATGCCGACCCTTCGGCCCCGGCACGACAGAGGGGGACAATCACCTATCTGTTCATCTCACAGTAGCAAAACCACTAAAATAACTATATAACAACACAATACCCCAATATCAAAGACTATGATTTTAAGCACCGGAAACATACTGCTCGTCGGCTCAATTCTGCTCTTCGTGGGCATCTTGGCCGGTAAGGCGAGTGGCCGCTTCGGTACTCCTATGCTGTTGCTGTTCCTTGTTGTCGGAATGCTCTTCGGAACGGACGGTGTGGGTATCGAGTTCAACAACTTTGGGGTTACGCAGTTTGTCGGAATGGTCGCCCTGAGTATCATCCTCTTTTCGGGCGGTATGGACACCACATTCAAGGATATCAAGCCCGTACTCAAAGAGGGTATCGTGTTGGCCACCGTGGGCGTGATGCTCACCGCCCTACTGACGGGTACGTTCATCTACTTTGTGGGCGGATGGCTTGGATTGAATGTACCATTCCCCATCGCACTACTCACTGCGGCTGTGATGTCCTCCACCGACTCGGCCTCGGTGTTTGCCATATTGAGGAGCAAAAAACAGGGACTCTCACAAAACATACGCCCGCTGTTGGAGTTGGAGAGTGGTAGCAACGACCCTATGGCCTACATACTGACCATTATGCTCATCCAGATTGCCACGGGTGCCGACAGCAGCGCAGGCGAGGTCATCGTTACATTCCTCAAACAGATGGGCATAGGTGCGGTGTCGGGCTTCCTGCTGGCGCAGTTGGCCGTGAGGGTTATCAACCACATCAACATAGGCAACAAGTCGCTCTACTCCACCCTGCTCCTCTCGCTGGTCTTTTTCACCTACTCCTTTACGGACCTCTTGGACGGCAACGGCTACCTTGCGGTCTACATTGCGGGCATAGTGATGGGCAACCAGAAGCTGAGCTACAAACGCACCCTTTCGACCTTCTTCGATGGCGTAACGTGGCTGTTCCAGATTGTGATGTTCCTGATGTTGGGCCTGCTGGTCAACCCCCACGAACTCATCGACATAGCACCCATTGGACTGCTGATTGGTCTGTTTATGATTGTTGTGGCAAGGCCCGTGTCGGTGTTGATATCGCTGCTGCCCTCACGCCGTAAGTTCACCGGCAAGGCCAAGGCCTACATTTCGTGGGTGGGCCTACGCGGTGCGGCACCCATTTTGTTTGCCACCTACCCCAAGTTGGCGGGTATCGACCCCGACAACACCATCTTCAACATAGTATTCTTCATCACCATCATCTCGCTGTTGGTGCAGGGCACAACGGTTAGTAGTATGGCCGAGGTGTTGGGTGTGGGCGAAGCGAGCCCCGAGAAGGGCTTTGATATCGACCTGCCGGACGAGATTAAGGCCGACCTCACGGAGGTGGAGGTGGAGGAGGACAACAACGATGGTAGGACGCTCAAAGAGATCACCCTGCCGGAGAAAACCCTCATTATGATGATACGCCGCGAGGGACGCTATATCATCCCCAACGGAAGTACCATAATCAAGAAGGGCGACCGCCTTTTGCTCATCTCGGAGGACGAACAGAAGGAACACGCTGGCGAGATAAAACGCAAAGGCCGCTTTGCCCTCTGGCAACACTTTAAGGACTTTGTGAAGAATTGAGAATTGAGAATTGAGAATTATTCCCTAAACTCCCTAAATTCCCTAAGGTCCCTAAGGGCTTTAAGAGCGATAGGGGTAATAGGGAGAAGGGAAAGAAAGGGAAATAGAAAACTGCGCCGATAGGCGCACCTTAATTTTCAATTTTCAATTTTCCATTTTCAATTTCAAAAGACGGTCGACGGTCGACGGTTGACGTTAGACATTAGACGTTAGACTAAAAAACTATGGATAAAGGTTTTCTATTACGTTGGATGACCGACCTACTCGGATGGCTCGGTCTTAACTCCTCCGATGGAGGTTTCAAATCGCTGGCAGCAGCGCTGGTGGTCATTGTGTGTTGTTTGTTGGTGTGGTGGATAGTGCGCTTTGTGCTGCTGCGTACTGTGAGGCTCAAAGAGAAAATATCGGCACCCTATGCCCACCTCATCTTCGATGCCGGCAACCTCAAAAAGATTGCACTCACGGTGGCGGTCATCATCTTCTATGTGCTTCTACCGCTGGCCTTTGACCCTGACAGCGACCTCGGTCGCCTGGTCAAAAAGTGCCTCGACATCATCCTTGTGTGGATGTTCACGAGCGTTTTGAATGCCGCCGTGCGCACCATCTTCGAGATTGTCTACAAGAAGCGCAAATCGACCGGTCAGCCACTCAAAGGTTTTATGCAGGTCATACAGATTATCCTCTGGCTGTTTGCGGCGATAATAATCATCTCCATCCTCATCGGCAAATCGCCCGTGAAGTTGCTCACCGGTCTGGGTGCGAGTTTTGCGGTATTGAGCTTTGTGTTCAAGGATGCCATCCTCAACCTCGTGTCGGGCATTCTGCTTTCGGGCGATAAGATGATAAAGGTTGGCGACTGGATAGAGATGCCATCGGCCGGTATCGACGGTGTGGTTATCGATATGACTCTCAACACCGTGAAGGTGCGTGGCTGGGACAACACCATCTCCAATGTGAGCCCCTATACACTCACGTCGGGCACGTTCAAGAATTGGCAGGGAATGGTGGCTTCGGGCGGTAGGCGCATTGCCCGCTATGTGGAGGTGGACATCAACACCGTTAAGTTCTGTTCGCCGGAGCTGTTGGAACGCATCGGCAAGGTGGAGCTTATGAGTAGCGTTGTTGCATCTCTGCCCGAGCCCCGCATCCAGACTTCCAACCTGGAACTCTTCCGCATCTACATCGACCGCTACATTGATGCTCAACCTTGGCTCAACCGCGATATGACTCATATGGTGCGCCACCTGCAATCCTCCGACACGGGTGTACCCTTGCAGGTCTATGCCTTCACGAATACCACCGTATGGGTGGAGTATGAGCGCATCCAAGCCTCGCTCTTTGAGCACCTTATGGCCATTGCACCCTTGTTCGACATCAAGATATTCCAACGTCCTTCGGGTGGCGACCTCGAAAAGAAGGCCACCATTGAGGAGATCGAAGCGATAGTCGGTTGACGGTCGACGGTTGACGGTCGACGGTCGACGGTTGACGGTTGTCGGTCGACGGTTGACAAAAGAAGAAATGGTAGTTTGTTTCACCGGACATAGGCCCGACAAGATTGCGGGGTGGGCACACTCGCCCGAGGTGGTCGAGAGGACCATCCGCGAGGCTGTGGCCCGTGAGATTGTGCGCCAGAGCAAAGAGGGTGCCGTGGAGTTTGTCAGCGGTATGGCCCCCGGCTTCGACCTCTGGGCTGCCGACGAGGTGGACCGACTACGCACAGAGGGAGCCATCAGCCCCGCCACAAAACTCACCCTCGCCATCCCCTACCCTCGCTTCGAACGCTCCTTTGAGGAGTGTTACCACCCTCTCTACAACCACATAGTGGAGGTGGCCGACGAGGTCGTCTATGTGAGCGAACACTACCACCGTGGGTGCTATGCGATGCGTAACGACCACCTCGTGGAGAGGGCCGACACACTCATCGCCTACTACGAGGGCACCGATGGCGGTACACGCTACACCCTGCGTAAGGGCCAGCGCAAAGGTTGCAAGTGCATCAACCTACACCAAGGCGACCTTTTTTGATATTTCCGACAAAAGCAGTACCTTTGCAGGGCAAAGGTAAGACAATCAACGACAATAGTATGTTCGATTTTTTCAAGAAGAAGATATATCTGCGCGACCTATTGGAGGACTTCCACGACATCCACAGCCACCTACTGTGGGGTGTGGACGACGGCTCCCCCACGCAGAAAGCAACCGATAGTTTGGCCGACGAGATGGCCTCGATGGGTTTTTCGCACACCTACCTCACCCCTCACATCATCTATGGCTGCTATGGCAACCACAACGAGGAGAGCCTACGGGCAAGGTTTGCCGAGATGATCCCACACAACAAAGTGGAATACCGCTTGGCAGCGGAGTATTTCCTCGACGAGAAATTCTTGGAGCACATCCAAAAACCCGACGAGGTGCTGACTCTGGCCGACAAACACATCCTCGTTGAGTATGGCCTGCAAACCACCCGTGTCGAGCGACTCGATATGCTCTTTGAGGCAGCCCTGCAAGGTTTCCAAATCATTGTGGCCCACCCCGAAAGGTATGCCTTTGCGTTCGACGGACGTGATATGCACCAGGTGGAGAAGCTGACCAACAAGGGTTATGCCCTCCAACTCAACCTTCCCTCGTTGCTCGGTAGCAACGGCACAAAGGTGAAACGCATCGCCGAGGAGATGCTGCTGGACGGACGCTACACCTTTGTGGGTAGCGACACCCACTCACGCCACTACACATCCGCTCTGCACGAGGGCACCCTCTCGCCCAAAGTTGCCGATGCGCTCAAACAACTCATCACTAACAACAAAGAAATCCTATGGAAATAAACATCCTATACCTCCTCTTAACCCTTGTGGGAGCCTACCTTCTTGGTTCCATACCGAGTGCCGTGTGGATTGGCAAGGCCTTCTATGGCGTGGACGTGAGGGAGCACGGCAGCGGTAATGCCGGCACGACCAATGTGATGCGTGTGCTGGGCAAGAAGGCCGCACTACCCGTCTTTGCCATCGATGCGCTGAAAGGCTATGCAGCCGTTGCGCTGGCAGGATGTAGCGGCGTGCCGAACCAGAGTGAGGGGTATCTCTACGTTAAGATTGTCCTGTGTCTGCTGGCCGTCGTGGGCCATATGTTCCCCGTGTTTGCGGGCTTCAAGGGTGGCAAGGGTGTTGCCACGCTGGTTGGCGCAATGTTTGGATTCTCCGTGGGAGGTATTCTGTTGGCCTTCGCCACCTTCTTGGTGGTTGTGGCACGCACCAAATATGTGTCGGTGGGTAGCCTCACGGGAGGCACGCTGCTACCGTTCTATGCTGCGCTGTGTGGCCAGAGCGATTGGCGACTGATGGTCTTCTTCTCGCTCATTGCCCTGCTGCTCTTCTACACCCACCGCTCCAACATCCAGCGCCTTTTGGCCGGCAAGGAGAACAAAACATACCTTTTCGGCAAAAAACGATAACATTGTTGCAACAACGATAGACTTCATTACAACATAAAACCTATTAAAAACATCTTTTATGCTGCAAGAAAACCTTATCAGGATTTATCAGGAGAGCTTCCGTAACAACCGAGAACTTCCTGCCCTGACCGACTATTTCAAAAAAGAGACCTTTTCGTACTACGAGATGGCCAAGGAGATTGCCAAACTGCATATGCTCTTTGAGCAGTGCGGCATACAGAAGGGCGACAAGATTGCCCTCATAGGTCGTAACAACCCACGCTGGGTTATCGCCTACATCGCCACCATCACCTATGGTGCAGTGATTGTCCCCATATTGCAGGACTTCAACCCCAACGATATCAACCACATCATCAACCACTCCGAGTCGAAACTCATCTTCCTCGGCGACAACTATTGGGATGTGATTGACGAGGATAGGGTTGTGGGTATCAAGGCTGCCTTCTCGCTGACCGACTACCGCTGTGTCTTCGAGCGTGATGGCGATGCTATTACCACTTTCCAACGCAACATCATCAAACACTACCGTGTGCGCTATCCACAGGGTTTTTCGGCCGCCGACATTGTCTACCCCGAGGTGGGTAACGACGAGGTGTGCCTATTGAGCTACACCAGCGGCTCGACAGGTTTCAGCAAAGGTGTGATGCTTACCGTCAACAGCCTTACGACACAGTTGATGTATGTGTTGCCCAAGCAGTACCACTTCCGCGGTTCGAGGGTGCTCTGTTTCCTACCCCTCGCCCACGCCTTTGGTGCAGCTATTGATATGCTCTGCTCGCTGGGTGCCGGTACCCACATCACGCTTCTGGGCCGTATTCCCTCGCCCAAGATTCTCATTGAGGCGATGGCAGAGGTTAGGCCCCACGTCATCTGCTCGGTGCCTATGATTATCGAGAAGGTCGTCAAGAAACAGATTTTCCCCATCATCGGTAGCGGCCTGATGAAGACGGCGCTCCAAATACCCATCATCGACAACGTACTCTACGGCCAGATACGCAAAAAACTCGTAACCACCCTCGGTGGCGAGTTCTATGAGTTCATCGTGGGCGGTGCTCCCCTCAATGCCGACGTTGAGGAGTTCCTCCACCGAATCAAATTCCCCATCACTGTGGGCTATGGTATGACCGAGTGCGGCCCTCTCATCAGCCACAGGCTCTACGCCGACGGCTACGTTCCCGGCTCGGCAGGCCGACTCCTCTCGGGGTTCTGCGAGTGCAAAGTGCTCTCGCCCGACCCCGAACACATCCCCGGCGAGATTCTCATCCGTGGCGAGCAGGTTATGAAGGGATATTATAAAAACCCCGAAGCCACCGCCGAGGCCATTGACGAGGAGGGGTGGTTGCACACGGGCGATATGGGTACCATCGACAAGGAGAACAACATCTTCCTGCGCGGTAGGAGTAAGACTATGATTTTGATGGCCGGAGGACAGAACATCTACCCCGAGGAGATTGAGGCCAAACTCAACAACCTCGCCTATGTGTTGGAGAGCCTCGTTGTGGAGCGTAATGGTAAGCTTGTGGCCCTTGTGGTGCCCGACTATGAGCAACTTGATGCAGCCGGCATACATAACTCACAGTTGGAGAGCGTTATGGCCGACACGCTCAAAGAGCTCAACGCGCTGGTGGGTAACTACGAGAAGGTGGCACAAATCGAACTTCGCCCCACGGAGTTCGAAAAGACACCGAAGAAATCCATCCGCCGATTCTTGTACCGATAGTAAAAACAACAGAGGGCTTCTCGCAATGAGAAGCCCTCTGTTGTTTTTGTCAACCGTCTACCGTCGACCGTCGACCGATAACAGTCTAACGTCCAACGTCTAAGGTCTAATGTCTTTTAAAAAGGGTCTTTCACGTCGCACCTCATTTACGGGTATCTTTTTTAATACCCAAGACCTCGGAGGGGGCCCCACCTTTTTCACGGGTTGCTTTTTTGTTACCCGAGAGTTTTGGGAATTTAAGGAGTTTAAGGAGAAGGAGAATTTTGAATTTTCCATTCCCTTTCTGCCCTTTCTACCCTTTCTGCTCTTTCTCTCTCAATTCTCAATTCTCGCAAATGCGAATAAGCGAGGGCAGAGGCCACTTGTGGGCTATGCCGAGCGAGAGCATTTTAGACAAAATTTATTTTGTCAATTCTCAATTCCCTTTATGCTCTTTCTGCTCTTCCTGCCCTTTCTCTCCTCACGAGTTACAAAAACGTTACCCGCAAATAAAAAGCTGCTGTCCGAAGGACTGAGGGGTATGCTGTCGGTTGACGGTCGACGGTTGACGGTCTATATCCTACTCTGGTGGTCGATACTCTCGGCGTGAATGGCATACAACACCGTACGCACAAAACCCTCGCTGAGGCCCAACTCCTTGCAACGACCAACCACACGCTCCACAATGGAGTCCCAGCGGCCACTCTGCAAAATCACCACACCATTCTCCTTCTTGATGTGGCCAATCCTCTCAGCCACACTCATTCGCTTGGCCAACAGGTCGAAGAGCTCATTGTCTATCTGGTCTATCTCCTCGCGGCACAGCGCGAGTTCGCGCTTATACTCCTCGTCGGCACTGTCGGCACCACGCCAATCGATGCTCTGCAAGAGTTCTCCCAACGCATCGGGCGTTAGTTGTTGCGCAGCGTCGCTGAGTGCCTTTTCGGGGCAGATGTGGCTCTCGATAATGAGTCCGTCGTAGTTCATATTGGCAGCCGTCTGCGACACCTCCGCCAAATACTCCCTGCAACCACACATATGCGACGGATCGCACAGCATAACCATATCGGGGAACTTGCGCTGCATATCCAACACCAAGTGCCACATAGGCTCGTTGCGATACTTCCACACCGAGGAGGTTGCAAAGCCCCTATGTATCAGACCAATACGCTCACGCTCCACACCGCATTTAAGCATACGGGCCACAGCTCCCGCCCACAACTCCACGTCGGGGTTCATCGGGTTTTTGATGAGCACATTGAGCGACGTACCCGCCACAGCCTCGGCAATCTCCTGCACAAGGAAAGGGTTTGTGGTGGTGCGAGCACCCAGCCACACCACCTCCAAGCCATTCCTCAGAGCCGCCTCAACGTGCTTGGCCGACGCCACCTCCGTAGCGGTTGGTAGCGCAGCCTTTGCTCCCGCCTCGGCGAGCCACTCCAAGCCAATCTCACCAACTCCCTCGAAGGTGTCGGGGCGTGTGCGAGGTTTCCAGATGCCTGCACGAAGGATGTGCACACCACCTCCCTTGACGATGGCATCACACGTTTCGAGCAGCTGTTCACGGCTCTCGGCACTACACGGTCCGGCAATAACGATAGGCTTGCGCCCTTTGAGAGAGTTGATAGGTTGCATTGAATTATCTTTTCGGTCTATTGAGTTCTACTTCTTGACATATTTGGCTTTCACCCTTGCGGTAGCCTCGCGGAGTACATCCTCGGGGGTGCAGAGGGTGATGCGGATATACTTACGTCCTGCCTCGCCAAAGATGGCACCGGGGGTTACGAAGAGGTCGCACAACTCCACGAGGTAGTCGCTGAACGCATAGCTGTCGCCCTCGAACCACTCGGGCATCTTGGCCCACAAGAAGAGGCCTGCCTGCTTGGGCTCATACTCACATCCGAGCGCATCGAGAAGCTCCTTACCTACGGCCTCCCTGCCACGATAGAGCGCATTGAGGTCGCTATACCATTGGTCGTCCAACTCCAAAGCAGCCACAGCTGCCACCTGCATAGGCAGGAATTGGCCCGAGTCCATATTGCTCTTGAAGCGCATCACAGCCTCTACCCACTCCTTGCGGCCACACAAGACACCGATACGCCAGCCGGCCATATTGTGGCTCTTGGAGAGGGAGTTCATCTCCATTGCACACTCCCTTGCTCCGGGGATGGAGAGAAGGCTCACGGGCTTGTCGTTACGCACGAAGCTGTATGGGTTGTCGTGGATGAGGAGGATGTTGTGTTTGGTTGCAAACTCCACAGCGCGGTGGAACATCTCCATAGTGGGCAGCGCACCTGTGGGCATCTGTGGGTAGTTCATAATCATCATCTTCACACGGCTCAAATCCCACGTCTCCATCTCGTCGAAGTCGGGCAACCAACCCTTCTCAGGCGAGAGGGTGTAGGCCAAAGGCTCGCCACCCGAGAGGGTAACGGCCGAACGATAGGTGGGATAGCCGGGGTTGGGGATGAGCACCTGCTCACCCTGACGCACGAAGGTCATACAGAGGTGCATAAGTCCCTCCTTCGAGCCAATAAGGGGCAACACTTCGGTGTTGGTGTTAAGCTCCACACCGTAGTATTTTTTGTACCACGCACCGAAAGCCTCCCTCAGACACTCGGCCCCCTTATAGGGCTGATAGACGTGCACATCGGGCCTCTTGGCACACTCGTAGAGAGCCTCCACCACCGAGGGGTGAGGTGGCTGGTCGGGCGAGCCGATACCGAGGCTGATGATGGGACGACCTGCTTTGCGCAACTCTGCAATCTCGCGCAGCTTTTTGGAAAAATAATACTCTTCCACGCCTTCCAGACGCTCCGAAAGGGTGATGTTGATTGGACTATTGCTCATCGTTGTAAATATATTGGTTTATTGCTTTCTTATAGACACCATAGACGTGCAACTCGGTTGTCTCGCCCTGCAAGCGGTCGAGTGCCGAGATGTAGTCGTCCATACACTCAAACTCCATATCCACGTGGAACGAGTAGTGCCACGGCTGACTCGGCACGGGGTAGGACTGCAACTTCGAGAGGTTCACCCCTTCAAGGGTCAAAAGGGCCTTCAACAGCGCACCCTGTCGGTGTGGAGTGCGGAAGTAGAGCGAAGCCTTGTCGGCATCGGCAGGGAAGGAGTGGTCATAGCGTTTGAGAATCATAAAACGGGTGTAGTTGTTCTTCACGGTGTTGATGGCCGGAGCTACAATCTCCAAACCGAACAACTCGGCTGCCCTGCGGGACGCGATGGCTGCCGTGTGTCGCAACCCCTTCTCGGCGATGTGCCTTGCGCTGAGTGCCGTGTCGTCGCTCTCCACAGCCCTCCACTGGTGTGCGTCGAGATACTCCACACACTGCAACAGAGCCATCGGGTGCGACTCCACCTCCCTGATATCCTCCAACCTAACCCCGGGCAACACCATCAGGTTTTGCTCGATGGGGAGATAGTACTCGCCCTCCACTTGTAGGTTCTCGTCTTGAAGAATCTGGTAGTTGGCAATGATACTTCCTGCTATGGAGTTCTCGATGGCCATCACACCGTAGTCTGCCTCGCCCTGTTTGACCGCTTCGGCCACACGGCGGAAGGTGGCACAGGGTAGAATCTCCACCCCGCGACCGAAATACTCCTCGGCCACAATCTGGTGGAAACACCCTTCGTATCCCTGAATTGCAATCCTCATTACCGCCCTAATCTCTTCGTTTGTTCCAAACGATATGGTTTAATAAACAAAGTTACAAAAAACTTGGGGAAACTGATATTCTTAGCCCCACATTTTTTCCACTTTATGCAATTTTGTACTTTTCATCCATCAATGTGTACTATTATTCCAAGAACTTTTGCACTTTTTGTCTACCTTTGTAGAGATTCACAACCCCACACTACTTCCCGATGAAACGAGTACCTACAATCCTACTAACCCTCCTTCTCCCCATCACCCTCGCCCACAGCGAAAGCAACACCCTCACGCACCCCACAAACGAGGGTACAAAGAGGTGTTATACCCTTGTGTGGCAGGATGAGTTTGAGGGCGATGCTCTCAACGAGGAGGTGTGGAACATCGAAGTCAACGACCACGGTGGTGGCAACCGAGAGTTGCAATACTACCGTAGGGAGAACGTGACAGTCGAGGTGGAGCCTCACAGTGGCGAGCGTTGCCTTGTCCTCACCGCACGCCGTGAGGATGTGGAGGGTAGGCACTTCACTTCGGGGCGTGTCAACACCCTACACAAGCGCCACTTCACCCACGGGAGGGTGGAGGCCTCCATCCTGTTGCCCAAGACAGCCGATGGATTGTGGCCTGCGTTCTGGATGATGGGAGGTAACTACTCGGAGGTGGGCTGGCCTCGCTGTGGCGAGATTGACATCGTGGAGATGGGCAACGTGCGTGGCATAGAGGATGGCACACAGGAGAGTTATATGAACGGAGCCTGCCATTGGGGCACCCGTAGCAATGGTGGCCACCCCTCCTATGCTAAACACCTCAACGCACCCTACTCCTTGCAGGACGGCACCTTCCACCTCTACACGCTCATCTGGGACCACGAGCAGTTGGCTATGTATCTCGACCTTGATAAGCACCCCGACGCAGAGCCCTATTTCCGAATGAAGATAACCCCCAGCGACGACCCCTCGTCGGCAGGCCACTACTTCCACCACGACTTTTTTCTGCTCTTCAACCTCGCCGTTGGAGGTAACTTCACCCGCATTTGGGAGCCCGAACGACTCACCGCCCTACCCACCCCGGGTGCCGAGGCAAAGATGTATGTCGACTTCGTGAGATACTATCGGTTAGGAAATTGACAAAATAAATTTTGTCTAAAATGCTCTCGCTCGGCATAGCCCACAAGTGGCCTCTGCCCTCGCTTATTCGCATTTGCGAAAATGGAAAATGGAAAATTGAAAATTATTCCCTACACTCCCTACGCTCCCAAACCTCTCGGGTAACAAAAACGTTACCCAAGAGCAGAAAGGGTAGAAAGGGCAGAAAGGGAATGGAAAATGCAAAATGCTCCTTCTCCTTAAACTCCTTAAATTCCCTAACCTCACGGGTATTAAAAAAGATACCCGTGAAAAAAGGTAAATGAAAATAGAAAACTGCGCCAAAGGCGCACCTTAATTTTCCATTTTCAATTTTCCATTTTCAATTTCAAAAGTCGGTCGACGGTTGACGGTTGACAATAGACGTTAGACGTTAGACGATAGACATTAGACTTAAAAAAAATATGTTACCACTTGACAAGAAAACACTAACCCTTCCGCTACTCCTGCTGGGTGGCACATCGGCCTACGCACAGTACAACCCCGAGCAGCCCAACGTAATCTTCATTCTGGCCGACGATATGGGCTATGGAGGCATCAACTGCTATGGTGGCGACGGCATTCCCTCGCCCGCCATCGACCGCTTGGCCGAGGAGGGCATTGTGTGTACCAACTTCCACACCAACGCACCCGTTAGTTCGCCCACGAGGGTATCTATCCTCACCGGCTGCTACCAACAGCGTGCAGGGGTTAATCACATCTACTCCGAGACCGACCCTATGGACGGACTCAACCCCGATGAGTTTCCCGCCTTTGCAACCCAGCTGCGAGAGGCAGGCTACCGTACGGGTATTATGGGTAAGTGGCACCTCGGCCAAGACCTACGCTACAACCCTCTCAACCACGGCTTCGACGAGTGGCACGGCTATGTGATGGGCAACATCGACTTCCACACCCACTACAACACCCAGCACCGCATCGATTGGTGGGACGGCAAGGAGTTGAAGGACGAGCCGGGCTATGTAACCCACCTCATCAACCGCTACTCGGTGGAGTTCATCCGCGAGTCGGTGGAGCAACAAAAGCCCTTCTTTCTCTTCGTGTCGCACAACGCCGTGCACGTTCCGATGCAGGGCCCTAACGACCCACCGGTGCGTACGGCCGAGAAGTGTCCCTACCGACACGACAAGAATATGGAGCCTGCCGAGTATCAGCGTATCTATCAGGATATGGTCCGAGCGATGGACGAGGGTGTGGAGCAGATTGTGACTGCACTGCGCGAGGCGGGCATCGAGCGTAACACACTGATAATCTTCACGTCGGACAACGGCGGTGCCAAGACCGCTGCCGAGAAATACCCCTCCACGAGTGGCTACCTGAGGGGAGCCAAAGGAACGCTCTTTGAGGGAGGCCTGCGTGTGCCGGCCATCTTCCACTACCCTGCCGGCTGGGGCCACCGTGTCTGTGTGGAGCCTATGATGACGATGGACCTGATGCCCACCATTTTGGAGTTCTGCGGCGTGGAGAATGATAGAGAGATTGACGGTACCTCGGCCCTTGCCACACTCAAAAGTGCCACCCCTATGCCGGAGCGTAAGATTTTCTATGGCTACACGGGTTGGATGGCTATGACGGAGGGCGACTGGAAGATGGTGGGACGTAAGGACGGCACCTACTACCTTTTCAATCTCTTCAACGACCCGCAGGAGGAGCACGACCTGTCGGCACTCTACCCCGAGCGTGTGGAGCGTATGAGGGCGGAGTTTGAAGAGTGGTGGGCCCGTACGACCAAAGGCACAAGGCTCGAACACAAGACCTCCTTCACAGCCAATTGGAGATAATGGAAAATTGAAAATTGAGAATTGAGAATTGAGAATTGAGAGAGAAAGGGCAGAAAGGGTAGAAAGGAAAATAAAAGTCTGCGCCAAAGGCGCACCTTAATTTTCCATTTTCAATTTTCAATTTTCAATGTTAATTGTCGGTCGACGGTTGACGGTCGACGTTAGACGTTAGAAAAAACAGCCACGGACATCCGTGGCTGTTTCTCTAACCTTAAAAACCCATCCGTGCACGGGCCCACGGCATCACAAAGGCCGGCGATTGGCCTCGCTCCAACAGGGACTTCATCTGTTGCATATAGGGTGCCGTGTGGTGGAAGTAGCGATACAAGCCCTCGCAGAGGGTGTTCTTCGGCTCGCCATCCGCACCCCTATCGAAGCGGTGCTTGGGACACTCACCACGGCAGGCAAAGTAGTAGCGACAGCCGAGGCACTCTCTGGGGAGGGTGTTGCGTTTGTCGAGTCCGAAGCGGAACCTCTCCTTGGAGGCGTATATCTCGGCAAGGGTTTTATCCTTGATGTTGCCCAGCAGGTAGTCGGGATAGACAAAGTGGTCGCAGTTGTAGACATCGCCGTTGTGCTCCACCACGAGGCAGTCGCCACACGTTTCACACATCGAGCACACACCCGGTTGCACGCCACAATATTGCGCCAGCGTAGCGTCGAACATCTGCACAAAGTAGCGTCCCACATCCATCCTCACCCACTCGTCGAAGATGTCGCACAGAAACTCTCCATAGCCTCGTGCGCTCACGTTCCACTCGGCAGGCCTTGCCCCTTCGGTCGAGGGCGACACAATCAGCGGGCGGCCCGAGGGCCTATCCACAACGTGTTCCACAGCGGGTAGGAACTGCATATAGCGGCTACCGAGCGCCTTGAAGAAACGGTAGATTTCCACCCCTCGCCCCTCGCAACGACTATTCACAACGCTCAACGTGTTGAACTCCACACCATAGCGACGTAGCATCTCCACACTCCGCATCACCCTCTCCCAGGTTGGCCTTCCGCCCCTATCGAGCCTGAACGCGTCGTGCACATCCTGTGGGCCGTCGAGCGACACGCCCACCAGAAAACCGTTCTCCTTGAAGAACTCGCACCACTCCTCGGTGATGAGTGTGGCGTTGGTTTGGAGCGTGTTGTCGATGCGCCTTCCGCCGGCATATTTCTTCTGCAACTCCACCGCTTTGCGGTAGTAGTCCACCCCCAACAGCAGCGGCTCGCCACCGTGCCAACAGAAGGTCACCACGTCCACCTCGTTTGCCCCAATGTATTGCTTGATGTACTCCTCCAACAACTCCTCGCTCATAACCGCCTGATGACCACCATATTGAACAGCCTTGTCGAGGTAGTAGCAGTAGGCACAATCGAGGTTACAGGTGGAGCCTGCAGGTTTGAGCATTGTGCTGAAAGCCACTGCTCTCATCTCCTTTTGTGCGTCGGCAAAGGTTGCCACTTTTCGTTTGTTCATCGCTGTTGGAGTGGGAAAAAAAGTGTGAGTTATGAGATTTCACAGATAGACCACAGAGGGCCTACTCCACACTACGTCCGAGTCGTGCCACCACAGGTTTGTGGTCGCTCATAGGCTCGTCGTAGGAGGCGTAGGACTTGACCACAAAGTCATCCCCATTGGCCAAGATATAGTCGATACGGAAGAGGTTGTAGAGCCCCTTGAAGGTGTGCTCCACGCCCCTACCCTTCTCCACAAAGGCATCCACCAAGTTGCCTGCACGCACGATGGTGCGGTAGGTGTACGACACGGGGGTGTCGTTGAAGTCGCCACACACCACCACCGGGTGCGGACTCTGCTCCACAGCCTCGGCCACCTGCCCAGCCTGCACGGCACGTTGGGCATAATTTCCTGCCACCTTGTCGGCAATAGTGAGTAGTTTTTTGCCCGCAAGGGTGTCGCGTGCGATGGCCGGGTGGAGTGTAGTGGAGCGTTCTTCGAGGCTTATGCCCGTCGATTCGAGGTGGTTGTTGAAGACACGTATGGTGTCGCGCCCCATCTTAATGTCGGCCCACACCGAGTAGACCGCCACGCTATCGGCCGAGGCGACACCTCTGCGCACAATGGGCCACGCACTAAACAGCGCATATCCGGAGCCTGTGATGTCGCTCTCCTCTCCGGTGTAACCATTGATGAAGTATCCATAGGATAGTTTTTTGAGCGACTTACGGAAGGATTGGAACGACTCCTCGGTGAAGAAGTGCGCCTCCTGCAAGCAGAGCAGTTGAATGCCCTTGTCGTTGACCCACTCTGCCACCCTATCGAAGCTCTCCACCTCGTCCTCTGCGCTCGCGTCGCTGAAATTCATCACATTGTAGGATGCCACCACCACATCGTCCCTACTTCTATCCACCGTCACAGGTTTGGTGCTCACATCCGAACGATAGAAGAGGCTCATAGAGTTTGCTCCCACCAGAAGCATTGCCGCCGAGAGCCACACCCACCTACTCCATCGCACCACCCACCACAGTGCACAGAACAGGTTGACCAGATAGATGATGGGGTAGAAAAGCCCCGCAAAGGCCAACACCGACACCCTCTCGGGGCTGATGACCTTTGCCAAGAGTCCCGCCAGCAGGCAGATCGCCGCCAAGAGCGAGAGCACCAGCATCACCACGTCAAAGAGTCCCCACACAAACCTACGCCTCACACCTCGTGGGCGTTCACGGCGTACCTTGTGGTTCTCGTTGTGGTAGTATCCTTCCTTGCTACGTTTCATTGTTGTTTCTACGTTGTATGCGGACAAAGTGTTCTAATACCAGATTTGGTTTTTCTTCTTCCAGTAGCGCAGCAGCAGGAATCCCCACAGCATACCGCCCAGGTGTGCGAAGTGTGCCACATTGGAGCCGGAAGAGGCGATACCACCAAAGAGTTCGAGCGCACCATAGAGCACCACAAACCACTTGGCTTTAAGCTGGATGGGTGGGAATAGGAGCGCCACGATGTTGTTTGGGTGGAGCATACCATAGGCCAGCAGCAGTCCGAACACGGCACCACTTGCGCCCACCGTGGTCATCATCGGCACACGGAAGCCGTGCGACACCATCACCGCCGCCTCGCCCCAATTCACTCCGAGTTGGATGAGTCCCGCACCGATGCCACAAACGAGGTAGTAAATCAAGAACCTCTTACTACCGAGGTCGTACTCCAAGATGCGTCCGAACATCCACAGAGCGAACATATTGAAAAACAAGTGGCTGAAATTGGCGTGCATAAACATATAGCTCACCAGCTGGAACACATCACCAATGCCCCACGGGAAACTCAACGCAAAGGTGTTCATCACCCACGCCTTGGCCCCTGCGGGCAACACCTGCTGGGTGAAAAAGACCAACACATTGACAATCAGGAGGTCTTTCACCACAGGTGGTGTAAAATATTGACTTCTATAATAACCGTTCATTCTTATCCTTTTGTCAACCGTCGACCGTCGACCGTCGACCGTCAATTTTCAATTTTCAATTTTCAATTCCCTTTCTGCCCTTTCTTGCCCTTTCTTGCCCTTGGGTATCTTTTTTGTTACCCGTGAGGTGAGGGAGATTAGTGAGTTTAGTGAGGTTAGGGGGTGTCTGTTATTCTCCCCTAAGTTAGGGGAGATGGCACAAAGTGCCAGAGAGGTCTGTCAACTCTCACAACATCTCCCTTAACTCGCCCTCGCCAAAGACCTTCACCACAGCCCTACCATCGGGCGTTAGGCTACAATCGGCACACCCATTGAGGTCCGCCAGCAATGCCTCCAACTCGGCCTGCGAGAGCCTCTTCTGCGTGCGGGTACGAGCCAAGAGCCTTGCTGCACTCTCCCTACGGCGTTGTTGCGAGAGTCCGCTATTGTCCCTGAAAGAGTCTATCATATCATAGACAACCTCTTCCAACTCTTCGAGGCTCACATCGGCAGGCAGAGCCGAAAGCTCCACCGTGTTGGCATCCTGAATGGTGTAGTCAAATCCGAAGGCTACAAAGTTGTCGTAGTTCTCGCCCAACACCTCCACGTCATCGGCCGACAGCACAAGTCTTTCGGGAAACAAGAGCGTCTGGCCCAAGGAGTTGCCCTCGGAGAGCATCGCCATATAGTGTCGGTAGCGCACCACCTCGCTCGCACGTGCCACGTTGACCACCGCCAAACGTCCACCGATGGATGTCGCCACATAGCCTCCCACCAACGGCAACGCCCCCACAAAGCCCTGCGACTCAACATCCAAGTCCAGCTCGCCCTGAGCCGAGGTGTCGCCACCGCCCTCGATGAACTCCATTATGGAGCTGTCATACTCTCTCTCCTCCTCCGACTCCACCCCTTTGGGGTAGGGAGCATTAAAGCCACTCTCCATATCGTGCAGGCCACCGCCCACAAGCACACTGCTCCTACCACTACTAACTCCCACACTACCACTAACACTGCCGCCGCCCACACGAGGCTCGCTCTGGAAGGGGTTGTAGAATGGGTTGGTCGTCGTGGAAGGCTCCTGCAAGTTGCTCCTCACGCCAGCATTAAACACGGGAATCTCCACCTCGCCCTCGTCCTCGAAGTCCATCATCGGGATAACACCCGTCTTGGCCAACGACTCCCTCACGGCAGCGTTGAGAATCTGCCAGATGGCACCCTCGTCCGAGAACTTGACCTCCGTCTTTTGTGGGTGTACGTTCACATCCACCCTATCGGCATCCACCGTCAGGTAGAGGAAATAGGAAGGCTGAACACCCACAGGGATGAGTTTATCGTAGGCCATCACCACCGCCTTGTGCAGATAGGGGCTCTTGAAGTACCTACCGTTGATGAACAAGTATTGGTCGGCACCCCTCTTCTTGGCCACCTCGGGACGGCACACAAAACCCTCCACCTTGACCAGCGAAGTGGCCGTGCCCACCTCCAAAAGGTTGGCCGCCACAGCCTTACCCATAAGTCCTGCAATGCGACCTTTGAGCGAAGAGATGGGTAGGTTGTAGAGCGGAGCGTCGTCCTTGTAGAGCGCAAAACCCACCTCGGGGTGACACAGTGCCACCCTACGGAACTCGGTCTTAATCTTGGCCGCCTCCTTCTCGCTGTCCTCAATAAACTTCCTGCGCGCAGGCACGTTGAAGAAGAGGTTACGCACCTTGAAGGTACTACCCTGCGGTGCCACCACCGCCTCCTGCGACACAAACCGTCCGCCCTCCACAACAATCCTCACGCCCAACTCGTCGTCGGCAGTGCGTGTGATGAGCTCCACCTGCGACACCGCTGCAATCGAAGCCAACGCCTCGCCCCTGAACCCGAAGGTCGAAAGGCGGTAGATGTCGTCCAACGAGGTGATTTTACTCGTGGCGTGCTTGTCGAAGGCGAGCCTTGCGTCGGCAGGCTCCATACCCTCGCCATTGTCGGTCACCTGTATGAGCTCCCTACCATCGGCCCTAAAACCCACCGTCACAAACGTGGCTCCCGCATCAATGGCGTTCTCGGCCATCTCCTTAACCACCGACGAAGGGTTGCCAACAACCTCTCCGGCAGCAATCTGGTTCGACACACAGTCGGGCAACAATCTAATCTTCATTCTTCGCTCTATAAATCGTGAAACTCCCACCCATACGTTCTCGCACGGGCAGGAGTGGATAATCTACAATGGTGTTTAGAAATTGAACGTCTCAATAATCGACCGGGTCAGCAGTATCATACCAACAATCAGCACAGCCACCAACAACATCCTTGTCTTGTTGCTCTGCCTGCGAGAAGCCATATTGCGCTCGGCCTCCTGCTGGCGACGCTCACTACGGGCACGCAGTATGTCGCCGGGCTTACGTTCCACACCCTCCACCTCTCTGGGAGCGTGTCCGAGCTCGATACGTCGCTGGTTGCGAGCCTCCAACTCGGCATCATAGTAGCGAGGGTTGTAGCTGAATTGGCGTGGTTTACGCCTCATTGACTGACCTATTCCAAACATCGTTTTCTCAATTATGTGGGTGGTACTTCATAGCCGGCCCAAGAGCCGCCTACAAATGTACGTTATTTTATCCGAAAAAATTGCGCATACGCTCAAAAATATTCTGCTCACCACGCGCCCCGTCCATCTTCTTGAAGTTGGGCTGTGCCGAGAGTTTTTCGAGCAGCTTCTTCTCCTCGCTGTTGATTTTGGTGGGGATGAAGATATCCACAATCACAAGGATATCACCCCTACTGCCATAGCCGTTGACCTCCGGCAGTCCCTTACCTTTCAGTCGCAACACCTTGCCCGCCTGCGTTCCGGCAGCAATCTTGATGCGTGCCTTGGAGTCGATGGTGGGTACCTCCACCTCGCCACCGAGGATGGCTGTTGTTACGGGTATTTTCAGGTTGTGCAACAGGTCGTTACCATCCCTGATAAGCTCCGGATTGGGCTCCTCCTCAATGACCACCAGCAGGTCGCCGTTGATGCCTCCGTGGCGTGCAGCGTTACCCTTGCCACTCACCGAGAGCTGCATACCCTCGGCCACACCGGCAGGGATGCGTATCTCCACAACCTCTTCGCCCCTTACGACACCCTCGCCACGACACTTCGAACAGGGCGACGTGATGACCTTACCCTCGCCTCCACAGGTGGGACACACCCTCTGCGTCTGTGCCCTACCAAAGAAACTGTTGACCGTCTCGACGGTATAACCGGCACCGTGGCAGTTGGGGCAGGTGGAGTAGGACTGTGCATCCTTCGCACCCGTGCCACCACATTGGTCGCAAGCCATCAGTTTGGAAATCTTGATTTTCTTGGTGCACCCCTCGGCCACCTCTTTGAGTGTAAGGCGCACCTTGACTCTCAAATCGGTACCGCGATTAACACTTCGGCCACTGCTGCGTCCACCGCCGCCAAAGCCGCCAAAGCCTCCGCCAAAGTGTCCGCCAAAGATGTCGCCAAAGTTGCGGAAGATGTCCTCCATAGTGAAGCCTCCACCACCAAAGCCGCCAAAGCCACCACCGGCACTACCATCCATACCCGCGTGGCCAAATTGGTCGTAACGGGCACGCTTGTCGTCGTTGGAGAGCACGTCGTAAGCCTCCGCCGCCTCCTTGAACTTCTCCTCGGCCTCCTTGTCACCGGGGTTCTTGTCGGGGTGATACTTCACGGCAGCCTTACGGTATGCCTTCTTTATCTCGTCTGCGCTGGCGTTTTTCTCCACGCCCAGCACCTCATAATAATCACGTTTTGCCATATTTTTTTCGTCGACCGTCTACCGTCAACCGTCTACCGTCTACCGTCAACGGTCAATTCTCAATTCTCAATTCTC
>JAGBGK010000033.1 GCA_017936005.1 Tidjanibacter sp. | reverse complement strand
CTCACTAAACTCTCGGGTAATAAAAAAGATACCCGCGAAGAAAAGCAAAGGAAAGTAGAAAACCGCGCCAACGGCGCACCACAATTTTCAATTTTCCATTTTCAATTTTCAATTTCAAAAGTCGGTTGACGGTCGACGGTTGACGGTTGACGGTCGACGGTATGGTTTGGCACAAAGTTTGCCACACAAAGCAAAAAAAATAAACACCCCACACACAATATGAGCACCAATCTCGCGTTTCGTAGGCAAACGGCACCAAAGCCGACAAAACAACAACCTAAAATAGTGAGTATGGGTAAAGAACAAGCCGCACGAATCCAAACATCAATTCTCAATGCGGCAGAGAAAAAAGCACTCACCTGGCTCGCCAAGAGGCAACCGGTGTGGATGACATCGGACATTCTGACCTACATCGGAGTGGCCGGTGCGCTCATTTGTGCGGTGGGTTTCGCACTGTCGAGCATCAACATTAACTTCCTATGGCTATCGTCATTCGGACTTGTCGTGAATTGGTATGGCGACAGTCTGGATGGTACGCTTGCAAGGGTGAGGGGGACACAAAGGCCAACCTATGGTTTCTTCATCGACCACACCATTGACGCACTGACCATTACGGCTATGTGTGTGGGTGCGGGCCTTTCGCCAATGTTGCGCCTCGAAGTGGCACTCTTTGTGTTGGTAGCCTACCTCATCCTCTCCATCTACACCTACATTTGTACGCTGGTGAAGGAGGAGTTCAGGCTCACCTACGGCAAGCTTGGCCCCACCGAGTTCCGACTGATTGTCATCATCATAAACACCCTATTCATCTACACCCCGTGGCGTTACCACACCTACGAAATCGGTGGCGAGCAGTTTGGCCTTTTCGATATCATCGGTGCCGTCATCGCCGTTGTCATCTTCGTGATGCACCTTGTGCAGTGGTTCAAAGACCGCAAAGAACTGTCGCTCAAAGACCCTGCAAAACCCTACAAACCAACCAAGTAGGTGCATCCCAAACGAAATGAAAATAAGGAAGAAACGTTCGTAGATTGATAGTTGCAGAGGTGGTGGTAAAGTATCTGAAATTTATGGCCAGCAGGGGTATCGGCACCGTTGTCGATACGCTCATTCTGTGGATTTGTTCCCACTTCATATTCGGCGGCGGCTATTGGGCCACCTATGTCATCTCGCCACTCATATCGTTTGAGTTTGCGGTGATGAGCAACTTCCTCTGCTCCTACTTTTGGATATGGAGCAGCCGAGTATCCCAAAAGAATAAGTCCTCATTTTGGCGACACTTTGTGGCCTTCAATCTCTCCTCCGTAGCGGGGTTTGTGGTCAAGATGTGTTTCCTGCTCTTGTTTGAGCGCATCTTCGGGTGGCACGTTGTGGTGTGCAACCTCGCAGCGTTGGCCATCTCGGGAGTGCTCAACTACTTCCTCTCCGACGCTGTGGTGTTCCGCAAAACATCCCCACGCCCTGCCCACGAGCTACTATCCATTGAGGAGTTGGCCAATATGGCCCCCATCTTTCGTGGCACTATGGGGCAACTCTTCGGGCGTTTTGCTATGTGGGTGTGCGGCATTGGCCGCCTCAACCGACTCTACGACAGCATCTACACCCACAAGGGGCCCGACTGCGCCACCGCAGCCCTCGACTACCTCGGGTGCGACTACCTTGTGGGCAACCCCGAAAGGCTCAACACTCTACCCGACGGGGCCTTCATAACCATCAGCAACCACCCCTACGGAGCCATTGACGGGGTAATCACTCTCGATATGATAGGCCACCGCCGAGGCGACCTCAAAATTATGGTCAACCAGATACTTGCAAGGGTGGAGCCTATGAGAGAAAACTTCATTGCCGTAACCCCCACAGGCACAGAACGTAAGCAAGCCAACGCAACCACACTTGCGGGAGTACGCACCTCGCTGGCCCACCTACGCAGTGGGCACCCTATGGCCTTCTTCCCGTCGGGTGCGGTATCGGATCTTCACCCGCTGCGTGGCGACATCAGCGACCGACAGTGGCAGGAGCCACTCGTGAGGCTCATCCAGAGGGCCGAGGTGCCCATCGTCCCCATACGTTTTGTGGACCGCAACTCGATGTTCTACTATCTGCTGGGCCTTATTGATTGGCGAGTGAGGCTGCTGCGCCTACCCTATGAGGTGCTCAACAAGGGGCGTGGCAAGCACCGAGTAGTGATTGGGCGCACCATTGGTGTGGAAGAGCAGAGGGCTTGTGATAGCATTGAGGCACTTACCCAATTGTTACGCAAGTCGGTCTATGAGATGCCCATACCAACGGAATTTACCCCCGCAAGCTCGCTCCGAAAACAGCATTGAACATCCCAATTACACAACACTACAACACGCTATACAGCAACACGTTAGCCACCTCAATAATATCATTGAGCATTGTATTTTCGTTCCACCACCAATCATCCTTTTGCCCAATATTTCTACCTTTGTTTTGATTTACCGCAGACACAAACACAAAAACAAAACAAATTATGAAAAAACTCATTCTTTCGCTTGCAATGGTGCTGATGGGCGCAGTTGCAGCATTCGGTCAGGCCGACAAATTTGTTGGCGAGTGGAAAACCATTGACGACAAAACCAACGAGCCCGCAGGCCTTGTGAACATCTATCAGGGCGAGGACGGCCTCTACTATGGCAAACTCGTTGGCGTGTTCGGTGAGGACAAGAGCAGCGTGGGCACTATGATCGTAAGGGGTATGAAGTATGAGGACGGCAAACTTGTGGGTGGCCGCGTTTACGATCCCGATGCCGACAAGCTCTACTACTGCACCATCAAGTATGACGGCGCAAAGAACGTGCTCAACTTGCGTGGCTCGCTCGACAAAAAAGGCCTCTTGGGCCGCACCCAGACTTGGGTTAAATAGTTGAGCAGCAGCCTACTTGGGCAAACAAACAAAAACGCACCAACTCACAGAGTCGGTGCGTTTTTTGTTTCTACCCGAGTAGTCAGACTACATACGAGGGTCTTTCATAATGGCGGTCTTGTCAACACGAAGAGTTACGTTGCCGTCAACCTCCATAAGGATATCACGCTCGTTTACCTCCTTAACAACACCATAGATACCACCGGCAGTGATAACCTTCTGGCCCTTTGCGAGCGAGTTACGGAAGTTGTCGAGTTCTTTCTGCTGTTTGCGCTGGGGGCGAATCATAAAGAAATACATCACCACGAAGAGCATCACAATCATAATAATCGAGCTCATCATGCTACCCTGTGCTGCTGCGGGAGCAGCTGCGCCTGCTTGAAGCAATACGTTCATCATAATTTTCACTTATATTAAATTGTTAATGTTTTGTTTCTACTGCACAAATGTACACTTTTCCTCCAATATAGCAAAGTCCCCCTACTCCATTGTGGCCACAACCACAAGTTTTTTGGCCTCGGAGGATAGGTTTGTCGTAATGTAGAACGCGCGAGGAACGAAATAAGTATATCCTGCCGAGTCAAAATTAATCTCCACAGCCATCTTTTCGCCCCGCGGCACGCTCCTCTTGTCGTAGTCGAGCCACAAGCAACCACACGAGGTCTGGGTGGAGAGCACCACCATAGGGGCCTCGGAGGTGTTGTGGAGTGCAATACTACGGCTCACCACCTCGCCCGTCCTCACTCGGCCAAAGTCGATGGTATCGGCCTTTGAGGTATTGCCCACATCCACGCTCTGCAACACATTGACCATAGTGTTCTCCGCTGCGCCCCTTGTCCTACCAGACCTCGGCCCACAGCCATAGCACAAGATGGAGGCCATAGCTACCACCAGGGCAACCTTTGTCCTACAAAAACGGCCTGCCGCAGCAGACCGTCCCGTGTTTCTATCGTTGGTTATCATCACTACGCTAAATCTCAACCAAGCCTCGGCCACTCTTGTTAATCTTACCCTCGGCGGTGAGCTGCTCCACAATCTTATCCAAGATACCATTGATGAAGGTGCTACTACCCATCGTGCTGTAATACTTAGCAATCTCGATATACTCGTCGAGGGTTACCTTAACGGGGATGGAGTCGAAGTTCTGCAACTCGGCAAGCGCAGTGGTCATAATCACATTGTCCATAACTGCGATACGCTCCACATCCCAATTTTTGGTAAACTGCTCCACGGTGGCAAGGTTCTCCTTGTAGCCCACCACTGCCTCGGCAAACAGACGCCTCACAAAGGCCCTATCCTCGTCGCTCTTGAACTGGGGTTGCAAGGGGAGTTTCTCCTGCGAAGCCTTCATACCACCCAATGTGCGTAATACCATAATAAGCACAAAATCAATGGCATCGCCCCAAGTGAGGCTATTCTCTTCGAGGATACTGCACAGCATCTCATCATCCTGCACGGTCTGGATGTAGAACTCCTCCACAAGCCTCCTATCCTCGGCAAAGGAACGGCCCTCGGAGGCCATATACTCCTTGTAGTACTCCGACTCGGTCATCTTCACATAGAGGTGTTTGATGAGCTCGGGATAGGCTGCCCAGCCAAGTTTCCTGATGGCCAGGATGTGGTCCAACTCGGCATCGGCCTCGATGCGAGCCACCACCTCATTGGTAACAAATTTCAGATTGGGATTGAGGTCCTCCTCGGTAGGGAGGTGTTTGTTGCGAGCAATCTCAATACGTTCCTCGGCATAACGCTTAACCTCGGCAATCAGCGAGAGGACATAGTGATAAAGGTCATAATCCTTATCGAGGCCTTTGAGGAGTTCTTTCTCCTCGATAGTGACAGTGTCGGCGGCACCGGTCTGGTGCGCATAGAGTGCTTTGACAACCTTAATTCTCAAAAATCTTCTGCTGAACATAGTATAGAACGTATTTATTTCGGCCGCAAAGATAAACATTTTTCACTATATTTGTACTTCACAACCAAACATTATTTATGACACTCCACACCGTCAACAACAAATATGCCCACAAAGTTGGCGCAGCATTGGTCTACCTACTGCTGTGTGCACTCTACTTTGTTCCACTCCCCGCCCCCGCTAAACTCTGTTATCCTGTGGCGTGGCTGGCGGTAGCGTCGTTGGGGAACAGAACGTGGTGGCTCACTCTTGCACTCTGTTTCTCTGCCCTCGGCGACCTATTGGGTGTGAAGGGAGAGTTGTTGGCACAGATTGGTGCCTTTGGGGTGGCGCAGGTGTGCTACATCATACAACTATCACGGCAAAGCAACCTCCGCACAACAGCTACAAAATCCATCGTTGGGGCCGCCCTCCTGCCGGCAATCCTACTTGCCACGGCGCTCATCATCACACTCCCACAAGTAGGGACAACCATCTTGAAGATTGGTGTGGTGGTCTATGGAGCAACAATCGGCACGATGGTCTTTTTTGCCTGCCTTTCGGGGAGTCTGCTCTCGAAGGTTGGAGCAGTGTGCTTTATGTTCTCCGACTTTGTGCTCGCCATCTCGCTATTTACCACCCCACACCCCACTGCACACCTCATCTACCTCCCACTCTATTGGCTCGGACAGGGCCTTATGTGGTGGGGCATCACACTCCGTGGGCGTAAATAGTCTGCTCAGAGGCCCACATTTAGTGGCCTTTCGTTTCTACTATTCCCAATTTTATCCCTATCTTTGTGGCACTTATGGAAATCAAAGAATACGACGTGGTAGTCATCGGCGGCGGTGCCGCAGGACTTATGGCCGCAGGTACGGCCGCAATCAACGGCAAACGAGTACTTTTGCTCGAAAAAATGGAGAAAACCGGACGCAAGGTGCGCATCTCCGGCAAGGGACGTTGCAACCTTACGAATATGTGTACCGACGAGGAGTTCTTCGCCAAAATCCAAAACGGCGCAGGATTCTTCAACTTCGCCTACACACAATTTACCAACCGTGCCCTGGTGCGCTTTATGGAGCGTAAGGGTGTGCAGCTCACCACCGAGAGGGGTGGACGTGTGTTCCCCACCAGCGGCAAAGCGTGGGACATCGCACAGGCTCTCGTCGACTGGTGTCGTGAGGAGGGAGTGATGATTGAGTGCAACGCCAAAGTGGAGGCTCTCAACATCATCGCAGGCAAGATCCGCAGCGTGGTCTACACCAACGCACGAGGTTATAGGCGCAAGGTGGAATCTCCTGCCGTCATCCTCGCAACAGGTGGCGCATCCTACCCCGCAACCGGCTCCACTGGCGATGGCTACAAACTCGCACACGAGGCAGGACACACCATCGTTCCCGTGCGTCCTTCGCTCGTACCACTCGAAACCTCCTACGAGGAGGCCAAGTTTATGGCCGGATTGTTGCTCAAAAACGTACAAGTGCAGCTGCTCGTTGAGGGCGAGGTTGTGCAGAGCGAGTTTGGCGAGATGCTCTTCTCCAAGCGCGGTGTGGAGGGTGCTGTGGTGTTGCGTATGAGCCGCAAGGCCGTGGACGCGCTCATTGACGAGAAGCGTGTGGAGCTCGAAATAGACCTCAAACACGCTATGGACCACGACGAACTCCGTGAGCGCATCCAGCGAGAGATTGCCGAGCAACCCAACACACTCACCGTGGGTGAGTTGTTGCGTAAGATTATGCCCCGCGAACTCGTTGTTCCTATGGCCAAAGCCATCGGCGCACACGCCAAACACTCGATGGGCGAGCTCAAAGAGGAGAAGGTGGAGCGACTGACCAACACGCTCAAAGCGTTCCGCATCCCCATCAGCGACTACCGTCCCTTTGAGGAGGCTATCGTTACGGCCGGTGGCGTGGAGCTCTCGGAGATTAATCCCCACACACTCGAATCTACCCTCGTTAAGGGCCTCTACTTTGCAGGCGAGGTTATGGACTTGGATGCCAACACTGGTGGCTACAACCTCCAAATCGCCTTCTCTACGGGCCGTCTGGCAGGACAGTTGAGAGGCTCTGATAACTAAGGAGCAAGGACTAAGGAGCAAGGAACAAGGACTAAGGACTAAAAGCCAAAACACTAAAAATTGAAATTAGAGAAGAGGTTTAGGCACAGTAGGGGCTACGGGGTACACTCCCCGTTTCTCTACAAGGTGGTGCGAGAGGCTATGATGCCACGCAAGGTGGCCACTACCGACACAAAGCTCCGTGGGGAGTTGGTGACGGTGGGGGTTGATGGTCGCACAGCCGTAAGGCTACAAAACTACCTCTCTCTGGTCGGCTACACTCGTTGGGCCATCAACAAGGCAGAAGAGGTTACGGAGGGCACACTGTTTGTAGCAACACCCGATTGTCCGCACGAAGTGGTTGAACAGATGGCCGAAATGTGCGGAGTGGGTGATACTACGATGGCTACTCTGTGCGTTATCCATCACAAAGGCAAGGCAGAGAGAGTGTGGCGCAGGGAACTTGTGGAGGGACACAAGGGTATGAGTGCCGAGAAACCTCGCTTCACGTTCCTCTTCTTCAACCCCGCATTGCCCAAGCAGCACATTATAATATAGGTTATAGGTGGGGAGAATGGGCGCACAAGGGCGTACCGATATTTTAGACACGACACAAGAGAATAGAATATGACAAAGATTTACACTCGCAGTGGCGACAGCGGCACCACCGCACTGATTGGTGGCGAAAGGGTGGATAAATACGACTCCCGAGTGGAGGCCTACGGCACGGTGGACGAACTCGGTGCTCACGTTGCCCTGCTCACCGACTTGGCTTCCGAGGCGGGCCACACCGACACGGTTGTTTTTCTGGACGAGGTGGCCGTGAGGCTGATGACCATCGAGGCACAACTCGCTGTGGGACTCGGCTTTAAGGGCACGCTTACAAAGATTGGCGCTGATGATGTGGAGCGTTTGGAGCGGGAGATTGACCGCCTGACGGCCACACTACCACCAATGAGGTGTTTCACCATTCCGGGTGGTGCAATGCTTGTATCGCAGTGCCACGTGTGCCGCACAGTGTGCCGTAGGGCCGAGAGGGAGTCCTTGAAAGTGAGGGCCGACCATAGCGTGGATGAGGCTCTATTGTGCTACCTGAACCGCCTGTCGGACTACTTCTACACCCTCGGGCGTAGCGCAGCGCAAAGGCTAGGCGTGAAGGAAAAAGAGTGGAATGTGTAGATTATTTTGGTGATATTGTATTTTTTTATACTTTTGCAACCTAAATAGAACTAACATAAACGCAAACAACTAATTTACAGAGAATTATGTATTGGACACTTGAATTGGCTTCGAAACTCGAAGATGCTCCCTGGCCAGCAACCAAAGAGGAACTCATCGACTATGCCGTGCGTTCGGGCCTTCCTTTGGAGGTTATTGAGAACTTGGAGGAGATTGAGGACGAGGGCGACATATATGAGACCATCGAGGACGTTTGGCCCGACTATCCCAGCAAGGACGACTTTCTGTTTAACGAGGACGAGTATTAGTCCCCTGCGCAGAGTCCCTGCTCACAAGTGATTGCATCACCACCCACACAATAGCCCCACCACAATGGGGCTGTTGTTTTGTTTGGCATAGAAGAACTCTTTTGGTTGTCAGACAATTAATTTATACCTTTGTACTTGTGTATAGTAAATACACGAGAAACTAAAAACGTACATACTATGAGTAAAGAGTTAAAATTATTATTGATTGCATTAACCTCTCTTGCCATTGTCGGTTGTAGCGGTGTGGGAACGGAAAACAATGGTAATGTATCGGAGGATTTGTCATTTCTATACGTGAAGTCGTGGATTTCTAATGGTGTAAATTACACACCTTCTTCCGGCGATATAGACCTACGCGACCATTCCGAGCGTTATTTGACGTATGAGGGTAATAAAATTGTCAAAGAAGAGATAATAAGTTCTTTTACCTATCCTGAACGCCCTTCGTGGAATCAATCATCTCATATGGTTATAACATATACTTATGATGGTCTGAGTTGCGTTGGTAAGTACGCAGATGGTTCTCAATATGCTTACATAGAGTTCCTTGACGACAGTTTCCTTCGCAAGAAAGTAGAGATTGTAGGTGATACTAAGTATGTGCGTGAATACGATGGCAAAAAAATCGTAAAGGAGAGTTATTATATAGGCGATGTTTTACAATGGGAAGATTTGTATGAGTATGATGGCTTGCGAGCCTCGTTTGTTAGGAATACCTACAAATTAGAAAACGCACATCTTGTATTACGAACTGTGAGTGGCTCTATACTCTATTTGGATGATACCTACCTGCGAATTGCATTATCCGAAACACACGCTGTAAATTATTTGAATGAACAGCAGGTAATTAGGCTGCATAACACATATGAGGGTAAAAAACTCATAAAACAAGAGGAAAAAGTTGAAGGTACTGATAACGGATACGATTTTTCTGGCACCAGCAGTGTCTGTAACTTTGAGTACGATGGCCTAAAATGCACTTCTGAATACAGCCAATACTCTGTATCTAAAACTCCTCCATACGATGAGCATTATGGTGTGTTGTACCGAAAAGTAGAGAATGAAATTGAATATATGAAATAATAGTGGTTGCAAGATTTTTGAAGAAAATGAGATAAAATCCACTTTCTGCAAATTAGACTAAACGAGAACGAAGAGTGCGTGGAGGCTTGCCGTGCGGGAGAATTTTGGAAAAAACTTTTGTATTTTCAATTTTATGCGTATCTTTGCACCCGCTTGCAATGAGCATCATTGAGCCATGGTGTAATGGTAACACTGCAGATTTTGGTTCTGTCATTCTGAGTTCGAGTCTCGGTGGCTCAACAGTAGAGGAAAGCATCACAAGGTGTTTTCCTCTATTTTTTTTGTTTTTCCTAAAATAGTTTTATATCTTTGTGAAAATTGTTACTATGAACTACACACGTACATATCGTCTTTGGTGGCGCCACTTACAACCCAACACGGTCGTAAGCAGCCAGACATTTGTGTAGTTTTACCATCAAAAAAAACAATCATTGCAACACACACAAGTCCTGCCCTCTTACGGCAGGGCTTTTTTTTATTTCATTATCACTCTGCAATTTATTAACCAACAAAAACACATACCACTATGAAATCCTACAACATTGACAGCAACGGCTTCTACGGAGAATTTGGCGGACGTTACATCCCAAACGAAATGCAAGCCTGTGTGGAAGAGCTTGCCGACATCTACCAGCCAATCATCAATTCGCCCCAATTTCAGCAGGAATTTCACACACTGCTGAGGGACTACGTGGGACGTCCAAGCCCTCTATATCTGGCACGTAATCTCTCACAACGATATGGTTGCAAGATATATCTCAAACGAGAGGATCTAAATCACACCGGTGCACACAAAATAAACAATGCCCTGGGGCAAATTCTCATAGCACAAAAAATGGGCAAAAAACGCATCATTGCCGAAACAGGAGCCGGACAACACGGCGTGGCGGTCGCCACAGTGTGTGCACTAATGGGGATGAAGTGCGAGATATTTATGGGAGCAACCGACATTGAGCGTCAGGAGATAAACGTCAAGAAAATGAGAATGTTAGGCGCGACGGTGAGGGCCGTAACCGAAGGCAACCAAACCCTGACCGAAGCGTGTGATGCGGCAATCAAAGAGTGGTGTGAGCATCCACACGACACCTACTATCTGATAGGCTCCGCAGTGGGACCACACCCCTATCCCGACATTGTCGCTCGGTTGCAGTCCATCATCAGTGCCGAAATAAAGGAGCAACTTGCAGCACACGAAGGACGAGATTACCCCGACAAACTCGTGGCCTGCGTGGGAGGAGGTAGCAATGCTGTGGGTACAATCTACCACTACATCGATGACGAGAGAGTGGAAATCATACTCGCCGAAGCCGCCGGCAAAGGCATTGGTAGCGGACAGACCGCCGCATCACTATCGGTAGGCAAACAAGGTATTATCCACGGTTTCAAGACTTTAACGCTACAAGACGAGCAGGGCAATCCAATGGAGGCTTACTCCATTTCGGCCGGCTTAGACTACCCCGGCATTGGCCCTCTGCTTGCACACATCTCTTCGCAAGGACGCTCCCAGGTGGTCGCCATCACCGACACAGAGGCCATTGAGGGCGGTTTTAGGCTCACATTGCAGGAGGGAATCATCCCCGCCATTGAGTCGGCACACGCACTCGCCGCACTCGAACACCTCACATTCCGACCAGACGAGGTCGTCGTGGTTACCATTTCCGGACGTGGCGACAAGGATATGAGTACCTATTTACAGTTTATGTAGCCACGAACCACAAAAAAACGCCCACAAAGCGCCTATTTTAACGGACAAAAACTTAACTTTGTGGACACATACCAAATATTGCAATATGAAAATGAAACGATACGCCTTTGTGGTTTGTACTCTGCTGGCCACCATCTGCCTGACCTCCTGCACACAAAATAGAGGGTGGACTCCCGAAGAGAAAGAACTTATCAACTCGGCTGCCTACTCGCGTATGAGGGTTACGAAGACCAACGACGCTGCCGACTCGCTGCTTCTACGCACTCCCTCTACTCCCCTAACCCACAAGCAGATAGAGTCCCCAGAATTTGGCCGCCTCGTGGCCTCGATGATGGAGACGGTAAACGACCCCTACCACGGTGGAGTGGGCATTGCCGCACCACAGGTGGGCATACTGCGCCGTATGGTTGTCGTGCAGCGCTACGACAAGCCGGGCCGCCCCTTTGAGGTCTACGTCAACCCCACCATTACCCACTACGGAGAAGAGAGAAAACTTGGACGCGAGGGATGTCTTTCGGTGCCCAACCGCCGTGGCGAAGTCGTGAGGTCGCAAGCCATCGAGATTGAGTGGAGGGATGCTCTCACTTTTGAGCCACGCAAGGAGCGCATCGAGGGCTATACGGCTGTGATTTTCCAACACGAGATAGACCATCTCGACGGCGTACTGTACATAGACCGAATTGAAAAGTAGCAGCTTACCCCCTTCCCCGAGCATCTCGGTGACGATGCCTGGCCCGAACGGGGATATTATCTCACAACAGTTTGCAATAGAGGTCGGAGAAAAATACAATTTTTAAGCTTTGAAATATTTACACCGCGATAAATCGTAATTCATTTAATATACACATAATATATGATCAAACGAGTATTCAAGACATTTGGTGTTCTTGTAATTATCGGCGTTGGAATATTTATATATGGTGGTTGGCAGTTGTTCGGAGATGAACTCAAAGCTATCAAGTCACTTAAAATGATCAAGGACCGGGTCTACACTTTTGAGTACAGAGGTGATTACGGTTTCAAGGCTTTCCTCGAACAAGGTGGAGCCAAGACTGATGCGCAGATGGCTGAATACATCGCTGGGTTCCTGTCCAAAGGATTTATCAAGAGTGGAGCACAGACACCGGAAGGTGGATGCAGCACCATTGCATCCGAAGGTCTTTTTTGTAGGAATTTCGATTGGAACTCAAAGAGCCATTATGCACTCATAAAGACATATCCTGACGACGGATATGCTTCAATATCAACCACGGGCTTTGCTTTCCTTGGGATGGGAGAGGAGTGGCACCCGATAGCAGGAATGGATGGAATGGTTGCACTTGCTTCTATTTACGTTCCGCTTGATGGTATGAACGAAAAGGGACTTTGCGTTTCTGACCTTATTGAGATAGACGGATCAACAGAAGTGCCTGATACAGACAAAGCAGACCTTACGATTGTGGCTGCAATAAGACTGCTTCTGGATTATGCAAAAGATACGGAAGAGGCTGTCAAACTGCTCTCCGAATATGATGTCTTTCCATCTGTGAATACAGCTCACCATCTTGCTGTTTCAGACATCAATAACCATAATGTAGTCATTGAGTGGAAGAATGGTCAGATGAGGGTCACAGAAACAGATATCGTTACGAACCACTGCCTTGCAGAGACACTCGAATCCCCTCTGATTGGAGAGTCACTCAAAAGATTCACCAATCTTACAAAAATGCATTCAAATTTCAAGTCACAAGAGGAAGGACTTCAGGCACTGAAGGATGCATCCTACGAAGATGCCACCCTTTGGTCCGTAATATATGATAAGAAGACTCTTTCGTCAACCATATACTTTGACTGTCAATGGGAAGAGCCAATCTCATTCAGCATTAATGAATAGGCTTGTCGTAGCCGACGCTGCAATCATCATCTACAAGAAAACGGACGAAACCCGTAATAACCAAATAAACATATATAGACATATAAATTGCGATTCATCTAACAGCCCTGACACAGTTCAGCTGACGCCCCCAACAGCCCTGACACAGTTCAGCTGACACCCCCAACAGCCCTGACACAATTCAGCTGACACCCCCTTCCCTACGACAGGAGAGGTGTTGTATTTGCGCTCGGCGGCCTCGCCGAGCAGGAGGTCGGGAGGGGTATCGTAATTGCGCTCGGCGGCCTCGCTGAACAGGAGGTCGGAAGGGATATCGTAACTGCGCTCGGCGACCTCGCCGAGTAGGATACCGAAGGCGAGTGAGGATGGTAACTTGGTGGTGGTGCAGGACGGTGAGGTCGTGCACATCACCGGTGAAGAACTGTGTGAGATGCAGATTAAAAGTTAGCCTCCGACCGATAAAGAAAAAACACACGGGTAACTTTTGCGAGTTACCCGTGTGTTTTTTTGTCGACCGTCGACCGTCAACGGGATAACAGACCTCACCCACCCGTTGGGCACCCTCTCCTAACGTTAGGAGAGGGTGTGCACGGGGCCGTGCACGCAATTACGACCACCCCTCCCTTACCTCCCCTATCGTAGGGGAGGAGAAATCATTCTCCCCTAAGTTAGGGGAGATGGTGCGTAGCACCAGAGAGGTCTGTTGTTTTTTTTTTGTCTAACGTCTAACGTCTATCGTCAACCGATGACCGTCAACCGTCAACGGGATAACAGACATCACCCGCCTTCGGCACTGCTCGGCGAGGCCGCCGAGCAGGGGTTTGGGGAATAGGTAACACAAATGGTGGCGGCAACTTCTGGTAGCTGCCTCTTCAAGGTGCCTTCGGGCACTCCGAGTGTATGGGGCAACCTCATAACACTCACATCAAAACATATTCACACGATTGGCAGCACTACAAAAAAACAGTAAGCCTCCCCTACGACAGGGGAGGTTTGGTGGGGTGGTCGAACAAATGATGGCGGCTACTTCCGGTAGCTGCCTCTTCAAGGTGCCTTCGGGCACTCCGAGTGTTTTCCCTAACTATGCTATAAATAAGAAAGCCCCTCCTTCTCAAAGGAGGGGTTGGGGAGGATTGTCTATATCGATGGCGGCAATAGCCGGCTCTTCAAGCCTTAAAGTCGCACTTGGCTTTTTTGTATAACAAAAAAAGCCAAGTCTTGCGACTTGGCTTGAAGAGGCGGCTACCT
>JAGBGK010000032.1 GCA_017936005.1 Tidjanibacter sp. | reverse complement strand
GACGGTGTTGAGTATCCCGTTTACAAAATGGAGATTTCGAACACTTCGCACCCCTTCTACACTGGTAAGATGAAACTTGTTGACACCGCAGGTCGTGTTGATAAGTTCATGCAGCGTTACGCAAGGTATAAGAAGTAAGCGATTGCTATACGACGAAAAGAGGTCGGAGTCCACGAAGGATTCCGACCTTTTTTTGTTGTACCATTTGGTTGCCCGCCGACTGACGACTATCTTTTTCAATTAGTAATTAGTAAAGAGTAATTAGTAAATATTTTTCCTATGTCTGCTCTTTCTCTCAATTCTCAATTCCCTTTCTGCCCTTTCTGCTCTTTCTGCCCTCATATCCCCAACCTCACAAAAAATAAGTGCCCCAATGTGAGGCACTTATTAATTTTCAATTCTCGCAAATGCGAGTAAGCGAGGGCAGAGGCCGCTTGTGGACTATGCCGAGCGAGAGCATTTTAGACAAAATCTCTAAATTTTGTCAATTCTCAATTCTACCCCATACTTGCCTTTGGCGGTGATGCGTTTGGCGGTGAGGGTGAGGCGTTTAACCTCCGAGCCCCACACGTTCGAAAGGCGTGGGTCGGTTTGGGGGATGACCTCCACCGAGGGAGTGAAGAGTTTGGCATTATAGGTCAGGCTGATGCTCTTACCCTGTGGGGTGGTGATGCGTACTACACCCTCTTTGGTGGTGTCCACCTCGCCCCAAGTGAGGAAGTTGAGCGCATTGGCGGCGGTGGGCGACACGAGGTCGAACTGCTCGGTAAGACTTACCTTGTTATCCCCAACGGCTATGTTGCGTTGCCAGCTACGGATGCCTGCCTCGGCGGGGTAGGCGCCGGCAATGTCGAGCGAGAAGGTGCGTTTTTTCTCGTCCACCTTCACATTGCGTGAACGGTATTCGCGACCGAACTTTTCGGTGAAGCCATTGATAATGGGGAGGTTGTGATAGCCACTCTGCATCGTCCAGATGTTGTAGCGCTCCTTACCGAAAGTTTGTCGGGTGTAGGTACCCACGCCTGCGTCAATCAACACGGGCGAGTTGTCAACATAGAGCGAGAAGGTGCCCACATCGTTGTGGTTGTGGCTCTCGTTGTTGTAGCCACCCTTTGCGGCGAGGAAGATGGAGCCGTGTCGGATGTAGCAGAACTCGGTCTCGGGATACCAAGTGAAGGCGTAGGTGGGTACTGCTGGGGTTGCGGCCATCAACTCCTCATAGCCGACAATGCTCTCAAAGCGGCGCAACATATCTCGTCCTCCGCCGAGTGCCGAAGCCCCCAGCGATTGCACCATATAGGCACCCATATTGCACATTTCCTGGCTGCCTACATCGCGTCCATAGCGGTAGATGACGGGTGCGGGGGCGCTACTCAATGCGCTTGCGTCGGCAAAGTTGACAACCCATTTGTTGCCAACGTAGGAACGCGCGATGTACTCGCCCATAGCCTTAACCATAGGCTCCCCGAAGAACGAAACCTTGCCACCTGTTGCCCAATCCAACACACGCAGGTAGTCGTAGAGTTTGCCCGCAGCGTGTCCCCAATATGCGGGTCCCTCCTCGCAGGCTCCGTCGCTCTTGACGTAGTTGAGGAATACGTCCACCGATACCATAGTTTTATATATTCCCTCGGCCAACCTTGCAGGGTCCTCTTCGAGTAGGAGCATACACTGCAACACGTTGCAGTTGCACCACGGTGTCCAGTTGTTGATGGTGTGGTTGGAGTAGTGCTTCACACCGGTCCACCAGAAATCTTCGGGGCGTGTGTGGTAGGGCTCAATGATTCGCTCCCTCACCTCGCCTCGGATGCGCTCGGCAACTACGTGTGATATGGCATCTATCTGGGTGCCAAAGAAGTGGTCCACCCAAGCCAGCATAGCACCCATTTCGCACGACACGAGTGCCACAACGTGCTGGTCCTTAATGGGAACGGCTGTGCGTGGCTTCTGTATGGAGTTGGTGTGTGCCGAGAGTGCCCACGAGGTCATCTCGCAGAAATAGTAGGAGCCGTTGATGATTTGGTCCATAAAACGTCCCTCGCCTTCGGCCAACTCGGCCATCATTAGGTCGGCCAACGCGTTGCAGTTGAGACTGTGTATGCGCTCCATAATTTGGCGATTACCCGTGCGCTCCAACTCCAAGTAGTCGGTAGCTTTCACCGTGGGCCAATCGTGGGCGAGTAGTTTTTCGCCCTTGCTGATGAGTGCCTTTTTGTTGACACCCGTCAGAGCATCCCAAGCCGAACGGTCGGTGTAGGCGGGGTAGGGTACCCAGGCTTTATCGGTAAGGAGTACCTTTTGGAGTTCCTCCTGTGTGGTCGATTTTTGGAGCATATCACGCTCCTCTGCGCCAAAGGCAGAGCCGAGTACTCCGATGAGGAGTACCGACAAAAGTATGAGTCGTTTCATAGTTGTAGATAGTGTATAAATGCTTCCGTGGAGTGTCTACTCGGCGAGTAAGGATTTCATAATCAACGGAATGTCGGTGTTCTCCAACACTCGGCTGAAAGCCTCTGCACCTGCGCCGTAGGCGAAGATGGGCACCATACCGCCGGAGTGTCCACCGGTGGAGAAGTGGTATGCGATGGGGTTTTCTGCCACGTCGAACTTGTTGTTGTTATTGATGATGGTAAGACCACCTGTTTCGTGGTCGGCGGTAACGACAACGAGTGTGCCGGGGTGCTTGTCGGCATAGTCGAATGCGATTTTCACCGCAGCGTCGAAGTCAACGATTTCGGCCACAACACCCTCGAGGTTGTTGGCGTGAGCCTCGCCGTCAATCTGTGAGCCTTCGACCATCAGGAAGAAACCGCTTTTGTTTTTCTTTGCGTTGGCAGTGAGGATTTCGAGTGCTTTGGTGGTTGCTTCGGGGAGGAAGTTACCACGACCTTTGAGCATCGTTGGGAGGCCCTTGCGTGCGGCCAACACACCAACTTTACCCTCTTTGATGTCGGCAATCTCTTCGAGCGAGGTTGCGATGGTGTAGCCCTTCTCTTGGAGTTTACCCACAAGGTCAAGACTATCAGCTCTTTGCATAAAATACTTCTGGCCACCACCGAAGAATACATCCACGTTGGTGTCGAGGAATTGCTCTGCGATGAGGTCCTGCTGGTTGCGACTCTCGGTGTGTCCCATAAATGCGGCGGGGGTAGCGTGGGTTACGGCATAGGTTGCCACAACGCCCGTTGCCATACCCATCTTCTCGGCCACCTCGCGGATGTTCTCCACGGGTTGCTTGTTGTCGTCCACACCGATTGCTCCGTTGTAGGTCTTGGTGCCTGCGGAGAGGGCAGTACCTGCTGCGGCGGAGTCGGTGATGAGGTTGTTGGAGGAATATGTCTTTTGCAGTCCGACGTACTCTGCCCTTTCGAGTGCAAGGGGAGTGTATTGTTGTGCAATCATCGTGGAGGTGATGTGCGAGATGCCCATACCGTCGCCAATGAGGTAGATGATGTTCTTAACCTTTGGTTCCGAGCTGTCGGGAATACGATTGATGAGGGCGATTGCAAGGCCGCCAACAAGTACAACGAGTACGCACTCAACGATGGTGCGAATGCTTTTGCAACATTTTTTCATAGTGATATTAGGTTGTTTGGTTTTCGTGTGAGGTTTAATGTTTATACAAAGGTAATAAAATTTGCCTGAAATGATACTTTATGTGTCAAATATGTTGGATAAACGCGCCAAAAAGGATACCTTTGCACGCGAAACGTGCAATGGGGACCTACCAAGAGAAAACCCCTTAGAGGGCTTGGGGATACGATTATGTCTGTTGTGTGCGTTAGTGAGAGAATAAATAGCTAATATCCAAAAGTTTAATATTGATGAAACGAGTAATTTTATTTTTTGTTGCATTGTCGGCAGTTGCGACTTTCACCTCGTGCGTGGAGCGCAAGCAACAGCGTGTTGCCGTTGAGAAAACCTACAAAGTGATGACCGTTGAGTCGGCAGACCGAACCCTCAAGACGGGTTATAGTGCCACTATCAATGGTTGCCAGACCGTGGAGATTCGTCCACAGGTTAGCGGTATGATTACCGAAATTCTCATCAATGAGGGCGACTTTGTGAGCAAAGGTCAGGTTCTCTTTGTGATTGACCAGACGCCATACAAGGCAGCCTACGAGATTGCCCAGGCCAATGTGAAGAGTGCCGAGGCAAGTCTTGCGACAGCCCAACTTATTCTGGATAGTAATAAGGAGCTCTTTGCACAGGATGTTGTGTCGGAGTTTGACCTGATGACCTCGCGTAACGACCTTGCCGAGGCAGAGGCACGCTTGACACTCGCTCGTGCAGAGGAGATTAACGCCACCAACAACCTCTCCTATACGGAGGTACGCTCGCCTGTGAATGGCGTTGCAAGTATGATTCCCTACCGTGTGGGTGCGCTGGTGAGCAGTAATATCAACACCCCGCTGGTAACCGTGTCGGACGATAGCGAGGTGTATGCATATTTTTCGATGGCCGAGAATGTGATGCTTGATATGATTCAGCAGTATGGCTCGCTCAAAGAGGCCATCCGTGAGATGCCTCCCGTGGAGTTGCTGATGAGCAATGGCCAGATCTACAAACACAAGGGCCGTATTGATGCCGTGAGTGGAACCATTAGTGCCACCACCGGTGCGGTGAGCCTTCGTGCATCGTTCCCCAACCGCCAGCGTCTGTTGCGTGATGGTGGTAGTGGCCAGGTGGTTATTCCTTCGGTGCAGAAGGATGCTATCGTTATTCCCCAGGCAGCAACCTATGAGTTGCAGGAGCGCATCTTTGTCTACAAGGTGATTGACGGTAAGGCTGTGTCGAGCCAGATTAAGGTTATGGCCCAGAACAACGGTGTGGAGTACATCGTATTGGAAGGCTTGGAGGTTGGCGATGTGATTGTGGCCGAGGGTGCAGGTCTTGTGCGCGAGGGTGCAGTCATCAAGACTGCCGAGCAACTTGCCGCCGAGAAGGCCGCAGCCGCACAGGCTGCACAAGCAAAGGTTGACAGCCTCAGCGAAGTAAACGAGTAAACAAGGGGAGGAGAGAGATATGAACATTAGAACATTTATCGACCGTCCCATTTTTGCGGGTGTTATCTCCGTCATCATTGTGCTGCTCGGAGGTATCTGCCTTGTGGGACTTCCGGTGGAGCAGTTCCCCGAGATTGCGCCCCCAACCGTGAGTGTTTCGGCCAACTATGCAGGTGCTAATGCCGAGACGGTACAGAGGAGTGTGGTTATTCCTTTGGAGGAGGCCATCAACGGTGTGGAGAATATGATGTATATGACCTCGTCGGCCACCAACAACGGCTCGGCGAATGTAACTATATATTTCCGTCAGGGTACCGATGCGGATATGGCGATGATCAATGTGCAGAACCGTATTGCGTCGGCACAGGGCCTTCTGCCTGCCGAGGTAACCCGTAGCGGTGTGAATGTCCGTAAGAGGCAGACCAGCCGTATCAAGACGCTTGCAATTTTCAGTCCCGATGACTCGTTTGATGAGAGGTTTATTAGCAACTACCTGAAAATTAATATTGAGCCACGACTTTCGCGTATTGCGGGCGTGGGTGAGGTTGACGTGAGGGGTGCCGACTACTCGTTGCGTATCTGGCTCGACCCTGCCAAGATGGCAAAGTATGCACTTGTGCCTGCCGACATCAGCAAGGTGCTTTCGGAGCAGAACTTGGAGGCGCCTACCGGTACGCTGGGTGCCGACTCGGAGAATACGTTCCGCTATGTGCTCAAATATAGGGGCCGCTATGACCGCGAGGAGGACTATGCCAATATGGTCGTTAGGGCCGAGAGCGACGGTACGGTGTTGAGACTCAAAGATGTTGCGAGGGTGGAGCTCGGCTCTATGAGCTACGACTACATCGGTAAGGTGAACGGCCACCCCGGTACTACGCTGATGATTTCACAGACCTCAGGCTCCAATGCCAACGAGATTATCGAGGCTGTGGATAAGGAGATTGAGGAGATTCGCCAGAGCCTTCCGAAAGGCTTGGAGATTGTGGACCTTATGAGTACCAAGGACTTCTTGGATGCTTCTATTGCCAGCGTTGTTGAGACGCTCATCTTGGCGATTATCCTTGTTGTGCTGGTGGTTTACATCTTCTTGCAGAGCTTCCGTTCGACACTGATTCCTTCGTTGGCAATCATCGTGTCGCTGATTGGTACCTTTGCGTTCCTTTCGGTGGCAGGTTTCAGTTTGAATATGATTACCCTCTTTGCCCTTGTGCTGGTTATTGGTACTGTGGTGGATAACGCCATTGTGGTTGTGGAGGCGGTGCAGGCCAAGTTTGATGCGGGCTATAAGTCGTCCTACCTTGCCACGGTGGATGCGATGAAGGGTATTAGTAGCGCACTTGTGGCAACTACGTTTGTGTTTATGGCGGTGTTTATCCCTGTGTGCTTTATGGGCGGAACGACGGGTACGTTCTACACGCAGTTTGGTCTTACGATGGCTGTTGCGGTGGGTATCTCGCTGCTTAACTCTATGACCCTGAGTCCTGCGCTGTGTGCCCTGCTGATGAAACCCCACACGGTGAGCGAGGATGGCAAGATGAGCTTCTCGGCTCGCTTCCACGTGGCTTTTGATGCGGGCTTCAAGGGACTTGTTAACCGCTATAAGAAGGGTGTGTTCTTTATGCTCAAACGCCGTTGGCTGGCGTGGATACTCGTCATTGCAGCCGTTGGAGGTCTGTTCTATATGTTGGAGAACACCAAGACGGGCCTTGTTCCTAAGGAGGATATGGGTGCTATCAACATTGATGTGCAGACACCTCCGGGAACCAACCTTGGCGAGACGGTGAGGGTTATGGAGCAGATTGCCCACAGGCTCGATGGCATTGAGCAGATTGAGGCATATTCCTACACCACAGGTTTTGGTATGATGAGTGGTGCGGGCTCTTCGTGTGGTATGTTCACCGTGAGGTTGGACCCTTGGGAGGAGCGTACGGACGAGGGCGATGACATCGACTCCATCATCGACCAGATGTATGCAGCTACGGCCGATATTACCTCGGCAAAGATTATGATATTCACCCGAGGTATGATTCCCGGCTATGGCGCAAGTAGCGGTTTTGAGCTCTATGTTCAGGACCAGAAGGGGGGTACCATTGAGGACCTGAAAACCATCACCGATAATCTTATCGTAGAGCTTAACCGCAGGCCCGAGATTGGTAGGGCAAGTACCTCGTTCGACACCAAGTATCCACAGTACCTCTTGGAGGTTGATGCTGCAAGGTGTAAGCGTAACGGCGTGTCGCCCAGCGATGTACTGAGCGTGGTGGCCGGCTATGTGGGTGGCTCCTATGCTTCGAATATGAACCGCTTCTCGAAACTGTATAGGGTTATGGTTCAGTCGTCGGCCGAGAGTAGGCTCGACACGGAGGCGCTCAACAAGATGTTTGTGCGTAATGCTTCGGGTGAGATGTCGCCCATCAGCCAATACATCACCCTCACCCGTATCTACGGCCCGCAGTCCATTTCGAGGTTCAACCTCTTCTCGGCCATTTCAATCAACGGCCAGGCTGCCAATGGATACTCCTCGGGTGAGGCGATTGCAGCAGTGAGGGAGGTTGCAGCCGAGTTGCTGCCCGCAGGCTATGGCTATGAGTTTGGCGGTATGTCGCGTGAGGAGGCCTCGTCGGGCAACTCCACAGCCACCATCTTTGTGATTTGCGTGGTGTTCATCTACCTCATTCTGTGTGCGTTGTATGAGAGTCTTTTCATTCCCATTGTGGTGATTCTGGCCGTTCCGTTTGGTTTGGCAGGTAGCTTCCTGTTTGCCAATATGTTCGGCTTGGAGAATAACATCTACCTCCAAATTGGTCTGCTGATGCTTATCGGTCTGTTGGCCAAGACGGCAATCCTCATCACCGAGTACGCATCGGTGCGTAGGGCCGAGGGTATGTCCATTCCTATGGCTGCTCTGTCGGCTGCCAAGGCGAGGTTGAGGGCAATTTTGATGACCTCGCTCACGATGATTTTCGGTATGTTGCCACTGATGTTTGCTACGGGCGTGGGTGCAAATGGTAATATTTCTATTGGTGTGGGTACAGTGGGCGGTATGCTCATCGGTACCATCGCACTACTCTTTGTGGTGCCTGCGCTCTTCATCGTCTTCCAAACCATTGAGGAGAAGGTGATGCCCAAACGTGAGAAGCCACAGTTAACCGAGTAAAAGAAGAGAAGAAGAGATGAAAAGAGGATTATATATAATAGTAAGTGTGGCTGTGGCAGTGCTTGTTAGCGGTTGCAGCCTCTACACCAAATTTGAACGTCCCACGGTGCGTAACCTCCACGAACTCTACGAGGCCGACACCACATATAGTCGCTTGGCAGACCTCGGATGGAAGGAGTTCTTTACCGACACTCTGTTGCAGAGGTACATAGAGAGGGGCTTGGAGTATAATATCGACCTGCGTCAGGCACACGCCAATGTGATACAAGCCGAGGCTACCCTCGAAGCGGCCAAACTTGCATTTCTGCCGAGTGTGAAGGCGGCACTCAATGCCTCGCTCGGAGGAGGTAGTGGCAATGGCTCAACTTTCTCGTTCGACATCACCCCCTCGGCTTCGTGGGAGGTGGATGCGTTTGGAAAGTTGCGTAATGCCGAGCGTGGAGCACAGGCCACCTATGAGGCGACCTTGTTCCGTGAGAAGGCCGTGAAGAGCAAACTTGTGGTAACCATCGCCAATAGCTACTACACTTTGTTGATGCTTGACGAGCAGCTCAAAACAAGCCAACGAACTCTTGATACTTGGGAGGAGAATATTCGTACCCTCACGGCACTCAAACGTGCGGGTAAGGCTACGGAGGCGGCAGTGTTGCAGGCCAAGGCTAACCGTTTCAGTATCGAGGGCTCGGTGCTCACTTTGGAACGCCAGATTTCCGAGCAGGAGAACGCCCTCGCAACCCTTATGGGTGTGTTGCCCTTTGAGATTGAGAGGGGAACGCTCAAAGACCAGACCTTCCCTTCGGAGTTTTCGGTGGGAGTGCCTTTGGAGTTGGTAGCCTTGCGCCCCGATGTGAGGGTTGCCGAGGCGGAGTTGGCCACCAAGTTCTATGCTGTCAACGAGGCCAAAGCTGCCTTCTATCCTTCGATTACCCTTTCCGGCTCGGCTGGTTGGCGCACCACTGCGGGTACTGCTATTGCCAATCCTGGCGACTTCATTCTCAACCTCGTTGGTGGCATTGTGCAGCCTGTCTTTGCGAAGGGTACCAATAAGGCCCGCTTGAAGATTGCCGAGGCGCAACAGGATGCAGCCATTATGCAGTATCGCCAGACCTTGCTTGATGCAGGCGAGGAGGTCAATAATGCAGTGATGCTGTGGCAGTCGGCTCAGAAACGCCTTGCCATCGACCTCAAACAGGTTGTTACTCTGCGTGCTGCGGTCTATAATACACAACTGCTAATGAAGTATGGCTCTGCAAGTTACCTCGAAGTGCTCACTGCTCAACAGAACTTGTTGAATGCGGAGTTGTCGGAGAGTTCCGACCGTTATGCGGAGATTCAGGGTATCATTAGTTTGTATTATTCTCTCGGCGGCGGCACCTACTAAAAAAAACGCATATTGCGGGTGAATTTTGCACCGCACTTCGATAGGCGAGTTCCTCATTTGCGACAAGCAAACTGCGGACTCGCCTTCTTGCTTGGCACAAAATTCACCTCGCACTTTGCGTTTTTTTGTGGTGCTACCAAACGTTGGAGAGCACCCCAACCAAAATAGGGAAAGCGTCATTCTGACGCTGCCTTGCATTTGCCGCACACTTTGCGTTTTTTTTACGGTCTAACGTCCAACGTCTAACGTCTAACGTCTAACGTCAACTGTCGACCGTCGACCGTCAACCGTCAACCGTCGACCGTCATTTTTTTATTCCCTTTCTGCCCTTTCTGCTCTTTCTGCCCTTTCCGCCCTTTGGTGCCCATTCAGCCCTTTCTTGCCCTCGGGTATCTTTTTTGTTACCCGAGAGGTTGGGGAGTTTAGGGAGTTTAGGGAGCGAGGGAATAATTTTCACTTTTCAATTTTCAATTTTCCATATTCAATTCCCTTTCTGGGTAACGTTTTTGTTACCCGATAGGTGGGGAGTAATGTTGAATTTCACCCTCCCTAGTCCTCCGGAGTGTAGGTCGTTGGGTCGAAGAAACTCTCGTCGAAGTTCACGAGGTAGACCTGCTCGGTGGCACGAGATATGGCTGTGTAGAGCCACCTGAGGAACTCCCTATTCATACGCTCCTCGCCAAACAACAAGCGGTCAATAAACACCGCACTCCACTGTCCACCCTGCGACTTGTGGCACGTCACGGCATAGGCAAACTTAATCTGCATCGCGTTGTAATAGGGGTCCTCGCGCACCTCCTTGTATCGTTTGGCCTTACACTTTTGGTCGGCATAGTCGCCCTCAATGGCATAGAAAAGCTCCTTCATCTGCTCCCTTGTTAGCGAGGGAGTGGTGCTGTTGAGCGTGTCGAGGAGTACGTTACACTCTATTTCGTAGTCGTCGTAGTCGCCAAAACGCAAAGTGGCCTCCGCAAAGCGAAAACCGTAGAGCTCCTTGAAACGACGTATGCGGCGTAGACAAGCCACATCGCCGTTGGCAATGAAGGCAGCCTTGGCATCCTCATCACGCTCGGTGTAGTGGTAGTTGTTCTTCACCACCATCACCATATCGCCCGAGTCAATCTCCTCCTCGGCATAGAGCACTCGCCCACGAATACCTTGATTGAAGTGGGCAGCACGCTTGTTGCTGCGAGTGATAACAATGACCTCGTCCTTACCATAGCGAGAGTAACACTCCTCCACCTTTTCCAGAAACTCGCCTCCGTTGATGGCCTGGAAGTCGGGGTAACTCATATCAAAGAGTGGCGTTTCATAGATGCGGTTTTCAATCATCTGACGCACCATCGTGGCATTGAAGAGAATACCACTCTGCTGCTCCTGACGCACCACCTCGTCGAGAGTGTTGTAACTCACAGGGCCATAGAGAGCCATCTTCTGCGGATTGAGCGCAGGTGATAGGTCGTGGCCTACGGGTGGCAACTGCGCCGAGTCGCCCACAAACATTATCCTACACCTCTGTCCCTGACGCACATACTCAAAAAGGTCGTCCAACAACGAGCCCGAGCCGAAGATGGAACCCTCCTCGGAGTAGTCGGCAATCATTGAGGCCTCGTCCACAATGAAACAAGCATCCTTCTCACGGTTGAAATTGAGGTCAAACTTACTGTCGAGCGAAGCGGAAGTACGCTCACGATAGATGCGTTTGTGTATGGTGTAGGCGGGTGTGGAGTCGGTGTGGTTGGATAGCACTTTGGCAGCACGTCCGGTGGGTGCAAGCAATATGGGCTTGATTTTCAACTCTTTGAGCACTTCCACAAAGGCCGCAATAAGGGTTGTTTTGCCCGTGCCGGCATAACCATTGAGTATGAAAATGCGCTCATAATCCTCGTCCGAAATCCACTCGGATAAAGATTCTATTATTTTTTTTTGTCCAAAAGTTGGAGTAAACGCAAATTTGCCGTAAATTTGGGACGCAATGTGCTCGTTAAGCATAATTGTTATAGTTTTACGCTACAAACTTAATATTAAAAATAGAAATGAAAAAGACCATTACTCAAATCGTTCTCGCAATTGTTGTGGTTGTGTTGGCTTATATGCTCTACGACAGCCTTATGACTCCTGTGCGCTTTGACGAAACAAGGATTGCTCGCGAGAAGGCAGTTATCGAGCGTATCAGCGACATTCGCTCGGCACAGCGCGGCTACAAACAGGTTCACGGTAAGTACACCGGCTCGTTCGACACCCTCATCAACTTCGTTCTCACCGCCGAGATGCAGTTTGAGCGTCAGTTGGTATCTTCGGATGACTCGGTAGGTTTGGCTAAACTGAAAAAGGCTCGCAAGAAAAACATCGAGAAATTTACTGTTAGGGCTATTGACACAGTGTTTGGTGCCAAGAAACTCACCCCTGCACAGGTAGAGCAGCTCCGCTATGTTCCCTTCTCGGCACAGGCTAATGGTGGCGAGGTTAAGGAGTTCATTATGGGCGCAGGTGTTGTTGAGGTAGGTAACGTTAAGATTCCCGTATTCGAGGCCAAAGCACCCTATAAGATGTTCCTTCTCGACTTGAACGAGCAGCTCCTTATAAACCTCATCGACGAGCAGAAGAACGTGCTCTATAAGTACCCCGGTATTAAAGTGGGCGACCTCAATCAGGCAACCAACGATGCTGGTAACTGGGAGTAGGAAACGAGATTCCGACACACAAAAGGGATTGTCCATCTGGCTCAGGCAGGGTGGACAATCTTTTTATGAGTCGTTATCAGCGGCAATGCCCGTCGGTACCCAAAGGGTGCGTGTGGTGGTGGAGGGGCCCGATTGTGCCACCTTCCCCAAGACGCTGTCAGAGAGTGTAGATGCGGAGGGACTCCTTGCAACTATGGGCGTGAGTGTGTCGGAGAGGGATGAGATTGTTGTGTATAGCAACGATGGCCCTGTGTGCTATGTGCTGACGATGTGTGAGGAGGATGCCGAGGAGGTGCGCAAATGGGTACCCGAAGGCGTGGAACTCACGTTTACCACTCCGCTGGTGGCTTCGGTGCGTAGGGCTGTGGTGGGTAGTCGCCACTCCAAGACTCTGGCGCTCCAATTTGGACGTGAGGAACTCTATGTGGCCCTGAGTGTGGATGGAACACTCTCGTTTGCCGACGTGGTTATGATTGGCGGCGAGGATGAACTGCTACGCTTTATGGCGGTGCTTAATGAGGACTTCGACTTGCGTAAGGCCGATATTTTCGTGTCGGGCGTGGAGGGCAAGAGCCGCACCAAACTGCTCGGTCGCTACTTCCGCCGTTGTAAGTGGGAGAAGGATTGGGCCGATGTATATAATAAATAGGTATAGAGAGTAGAAAAAATAGGGAGCGAAGATGCGTATCATCAGTGGCAAATATCGTGGCAGGACCATTGTGCCTCCACGCAACCTGCGAGCAAGGCCCACAACCGACTTTGCCAAGGAGAACTTGTTTAATGTTCTGGGTAACTTGGTGGACTTTGAGGATATTGACGTGTTGGATTTGTTTTCGGGCACGGGGTCCATTAGCTATGAGTTTTGCTCTCGTGGTGCGAAGAGCGTTACGAGTGTGGAGGTCAATTCGGTGCATAATGCGTTCATTCGTAAGACGGCTCGTGAGTTGGGCTTTGGTAATTTGTACGCCACCCACGCCAATGTGTTTCTCTATTTGAAGAGTTGCAGCAAACAATTTGACTTGATATTCTCGGATGCACCCTACGATTTGGAGGGTAGTGAGGAGGTTATAGACCTTGTGTTTGGCCGAGGATTGTTAGCCGAGGATGGATTTTTGGTTTTTGAGCACTCGAAAGACAAAAATTTTTCGGAGCATCCTAACTTTTGGCAATCAAGGAGTTATGGAAGTGTGCAGTTTACCTTCTTCAAAAAAGTGTAAAATAATCAAAAAAAAGTTGTCTAATAGTTTGCAGATATAAAATTTTGTACTACTTTTGTACCGCTTTAAGCAACACGGTGTGGTAGTTCAGCTGGTTAGAATACCTGCCTGTCACGCAGGGGGTCGCG
>JAGBGK010000005.1 GCA_017936005.1 Tidjanibacter sp. | reverse complement strand
CGGTTGACGGTCGACGGTCGACGGTTGACAGTTGACATTAGACGTTGGACGTTGGACGTTAGACCGTAAAAAAACGCAAAGTGCGAGGTGAATTTTGTGCCAAACGAGAAAGCGGCCCCGCAGTTTGCTTTCGCAAATGAGGAGGCCGCTTATCGAAGTGCGGTGCAAAATTCACCCGCAATCTGTTTTTTTTATTTGGTGCGAGAAAGACGTATATTCCTCATTCCCGAACCAAAGAAACTCAAAATGGTAGGATTGCCAGACTCGTCAACATAACTGTAACCAATGGCTAACGAAGTGTCGCTCGCAGGGAATGTGATGGTCTGGAAATTATTCTTGTCATAGGTGCCAATGATGTCATCCGCAGCACGGTCGCAAACCATTGCAATTTCTCCCGTTTCAGTGGCCATCTCGCGGATGTTGGTAGCCTGGAACTGTGCGATAAGGATGGTCTGACCGGGATCGTACCAGGTGATGAAGTCGTAGGCAGGCAGAATAACATAGTCGTTATCCTCGTCGAAAATCATCGAAATGGGATAGGTACCATAGACCGAAGAGCTGTTGGGCACCAATACCGAGAATCGTTTGGAGGCCGCATTCCACGTTACATTCACCTTGGTGCCGCTAACAATGTCGCCATAGTTGGGGTTCGCAACGTCAAAAAAGAGGTACCACTCGCCACACAAGCGGTCGGCAGTGGTCTTCTCCAAGTGTACAAGACACTCCCTATTGGCACCAATATTGGTGTTGGACGAGGTGATTTCGAGTTTGAACTCCATAATGTCAGGCAGCTTCATAGGGTCGGTCTCCATCAGCTGAATCTCCACAGCGGCCTCCTCCACACCGGGGCGGAACACAAGGTCGTAGGAGGTAATCTGGTAGTCCTTATCCTCCACAGCCTCAGTGTATTCGGTATCCGCAGGGATAACCTTAACGCTCACCTCAACATCGCAGGTATTCATATCGGTACCCGAGAGTTTCAGGGGCACAAAAAGCCAACCTGCACCGAAACCCTCAACATACTCCTGCTCGGCAAACTGCACAACCGTTTGGCCCACATTGCCACTCTCGCACGATGCAAGAGTGAACATTGCGGTCATCATCACGGCCAACGTTTTGATATATTTCATAGTCTTTGTCATAATTCACAATCTCCTTTTTACATTAAAAACCATCGTTCTGCTGGCCTGCAAACTGTGGATTAGCATCCATCTCCTCCTTGGGGATGGGCCACAGGAAGCGGAAGTTGCCGGCCAAAACCGAGACTTGGTCGTAGGCGCTGTGTGTCATAGCAGTATTCTGCGACACACCACGTGTCATACCCAACCCCCAGCGTTTGAGGTCGTGCATACGGAAGCCCTCGCCCACAAGCTCCTTCACCCTCTCCTTGCGAATCTCCTCTTTGAGGACTTCGAGGCTACCATAGGTCTTGGGGGTGTAGTCTTTGATACGAGCCTTACGCAACTCGTTGAGATAGTAGGCTGCGTCCTCTTCGCCACCCTCCATCTCGGCCATACTCTCGGCCATAATGAGGTACAACTCGGCCAAGCGGAAGGGTTTGCCCATATGAACATAGTTCCACCTCGAATCGGTACGCAACGAAGGGTTGCCCTTGAACTTGTAGAACACCACCATATCGGCCTTCTCATAGCCTGCCTTCACGTTGTGAGTCTCGAAGTAGACGGGATAGCGCATATCGTTCTCCTTGTCATACATATCCAAGAGAGTCTTGGTGGGAAGATACTGAGGGTTGGGGGTTGTACCGTCGCCCTTGTTCTGGTCGTTGATGTAGTAGTAGCCACCCGTGGCACCACCCTGATCTTTGTCGTTCTTCGACACCCTCATAATATTCTCTGTCGAGGTGTCGCCATCCCACATAAGCCTGATAGCCTCGGGGGTGTTGGCAAGTGCATAGGGGCCATTCTGGACAACCCAGCGGGCATCCTCAAAAGCGGCCTCCCACTCTCCCATATATAAATACACACGCGCGCGTAAGGCCAACACTGCATCCTTGGTGAAGTAGTGCGAGTTGGGAACACCGGGAGTGTCGATTGCCAACTCAGCCTCGGAGATGTCCTCCAAAATCAAGCCGTAGGTCTCGTTGAGAGTGGTCCTACCGGGATAGGAAGCAGCATCCGAGGTGGGGTTATAGGTGGTTGGCAGAGGCACACCGCTTGCGGGCTCGTCCGCCTTGTCGGCATCGTAGGCAGCGCAATATTTGGTAGCAAGGTCGAGGTAGGCCATTGCACGAACCATATAGGCCTCACCACGGAAGAGTTCGATATTCTTCACCTCCTCTTCGGTGATGCCGAGCGCCTCGGCGTTGTCAATCAACTTCGTATAGGAGTCGATTGCAAAGTTGACGTTACCGATGATGGCATAGTCGCTATACCATACCGAGCCTGCCTCGGGGTCGGTGATGTCGTTCTGCCACGAGTGCCAACGACCATAGTAGTTACCAAAGTCGGCCTTTGCGTTGAAAAGGTCCGAACGGGTGTCTTCAATAGTTTCACGCAACGACCCCACAAAACTTTTCAGCGGCGAGTAGATACTCACACGATAGGAAAGTGCGTCCTTGTAGGTATTCATACCCTTGCTGATTTCCAACGAATCGTAAGGGAAGAACTCCATATTACAGGAGGTTGCTCCCAGCGCAACAATTGCGCTCAATGCGATATATATAATCTTTTTCATACTGTTCATCTCCTACTTTAAACGTTAGAAAGTGAGTTCCAAACCTGCGGTGTACTGGCGAGTACCGGGGTAGGTACCCTGTGTGGTCATACCGAGGTACTCGGGGTCGAAACCAACGTGGTTGGTAAAGGTCAGCAAGTTACGTCCGATAACATATACCTTCATACCCTGAACAAAGTTACCCAAGCCGAGTTTGTGGCCCGGAATGGTATACGACACGGTGAGGTTCTTCAAGCGGAGGAATGCCGCATTGGAGAAGGCCGACGAGTCGTTGGTCCACACCGTACCTGCCTTGGGAATGTTGGTCTCCTGGCCAGGCTCACGCCACATATTGAGCAGCTGTCGCTCATAGTGGGTTTGACCGGCAGCGTGAGTAGCAAGGTTGGCGGTGTAGAACTTCTCGTTGACCATCATCCACCTCTCGCCTACCCAGCTGAAATCGGCAGCAAGGTGGAGGTTACCCCACGAGAAGGTCGAACCAAAACCACCGTTCCAATCGGCAACGAAGCTCTTGCCGCTCCACTGTGCATCGTTGGCATTGTAGGTCTTGGTGATGTTGCCGTTGATATCATACCACATAGGCATACCGTCGCGTTTATCGACACCGGCAAACTCTACCATCCTAAACTCGCCAAACCTGTGACCCACAGCGTGTACTACACCGATGTTACCGACAGCATACTCGGTGGTGGAGCCATAGAGTTCGAGAATCTTACTATTGTTATACGACACGTTGCCATAGACAGTCCACACAGCCCTATCGCTCTGGAAGAGGTCATAGCTGAATTGGAAGTCAACACCCCTGTTGCGCATCTTACCCACGTTACCCCAGCCACTGCTATAACCGGTGGTTGCCGAGTAGGGAATCGACATCAACATATTGTCGGTAATACGGTTGTAGTACTCAATCTCGAAGTTCATCTTGTTGTGCAACCTTGTCGAGAGGCCCACGTTGAAGCTCTTAACCACCTCCCAAGTGAGGTCGGGGTTGGCAGGGTTGCCGATAACCGTACCGTTCACCTCATCATAGACAGCACCCGACGAGATAAGACCGAGGGCGAGGTAGTTGTCGATGGAGGAGTTACCCGTGGTACCATAGCTCATCTTCAACCTCATATCGTTCACCTCGGGCATTGCGAACATAAACTCCTCTTGTTTGATGTTCCACATACCGCCGATACTCCAAAACATACCCCAGCGGTTGTCGGCACCAAACTTCGACGAGCCATCGGCACGCAACGAAGCGTCCAGATAGTACTTCTCATCGTAGTTGTAGTTCAGTCGGCTGAACACCGAGTTGCTCGACCAATCGGTCATCGAGTGTGAATAGACCTCGGTGAGGTTAGCCTTACCTGCGGTCATCATCATCAACCTCCTATCGGTCATACCCTTTGCGGTTACACCAAAGCCGTTGCTCTTGCCCAAGATGGACTCCTGACCCAACAGGGCTGTGAAGTTGTGCATATCCTCAATGGAGAACTTATACTCGGCTGTGTTGGTGGCAGTCATCTGATAGTAGCGGCTGAAATACTCCGTGCGCTGACCCTCGCCACCAGAATAGGCATACTCGGGATACATCTGAGCAGTACCACGGTAGTCGTAGGCATCCATCGCCTGGGCTGCCTTGATAATCAATCCCTCGGTGGGGGTAATCTCAAAGAAAGAGTTGGCCGAAAGCGACACGTCGTTCTTGACGCTCTTGTTGTTCTCGTAGTAGTGATATGGGTTGTACATATCGTTGGCAAAGGGGAATTGCAGAAGCTCCTTGCCCAAAGTCATCGTGCCATCCTCGTTGTAGATAATCTCATAGGGAGCATTGTAGGGAGCCTGGCCATAGACCATACCGTCCACCGACTCCTGGTACCAACCCTGCACACTCGTTTCGTAGTCGGCATAGGAGAGGCCCACGTTGATACCCATCTTCAACCAATCCTTAACCTGTGTATTGAGGTTGGTACGGAAAGTGTAACGTGTGTTCCTCGACGAGGGAGCAATACCATCGGTGTCCAGATAGCCAAACGAAACGTAGTAGTTAGTGTTGCCACTCGCACCCGAAATCGCAGCATCGGTGCTCAACAGCGGAGCCTTACCCTGATAGGCATATCCCTTCCAATCGAAGTTGAAGTCGTTCTGTGCCACATACCACTTCTTGGTCAGCCACTCGCTGTTACGCAACAAGTCGGGATAGAGCCACTCCTCAAAGGTCATCTGCTCCACCGAGTTCATCAGCTCAAACGATTTGGTTTCAATCATCGACGAGAAACCACCCTGCATACGAATCTGAATCATCACCTGCTCCTGATTACGACGGCCCTTCTTGGTGGTAACGAAGAGTACACCGTTGGCAGCCCTCGAACCATAGATGGATGTTGAAGCTGCATCTTTCAGCATCACAATGTTCTCAATATCGTTTGAGTTGATGTTGTTGAAAATGGCCGAAGTAACGGGCGCACCGTCGAGGATAATCAGAGGCTCGGAGCCTGCGTTGATACTCGACACACCACGCATCATCATCGTCGAAGTAGCCGTTGGCTCACCCGACGAGGTGAAGATTTGCAGGCCCGGGACCTTACCCTGCAACACGTCCGACACGTTAGCCACGGGAGTGTTGGCAAGTTTGTCGCCCTTGACAGACGAAACCGAACCGACCAACGACTTGGAAGCCACACCCGAACCGTAACCGGCTGTGATGACAATGTCCTCAATCTGCTGTGCATCTTCCTTCAAGGCCACGTCAATCTTCGTGCGTCCTGCCACAGCCACCAACTCGGTAGCCATACCGACATAGGAGAACTCCAATGTGGCATTCTTCGGTGCCGAAATCTCATACATACCCGACAAATCCGTGATGGTTGCCGTCGTTGTACCCACCACCGACACCGTAACGGCAAGAATGGGCGCACCCGCAGAGTCCGTAACCGTACCGGTAATTCGCAAGTTCTGGGCCGACACACCTACGCACATCAGCAGAACCGCAAAAATTGATAGTACAATTTTTCTCATACGATAAGTAAAAAGTTTGGTTTATGTTTATGTTCTTGTTTGTTACATTTTTACTCGCACCTATGGTCATTATTACCCACAATGCATAAAAATCGGGTAAAGGTACGCACATTATTTCGAATCTTCACAATTTTGACTACACTTTTTCACTCTCCACCCCACACTTTTTCACTTTATTGCACAAAAAATTACTCTTTGCAATGTTTTTCCACAGCACAAGTTACAATTTGTAACCACACATTAAAAACACCTACCACCCCTCTTTGCGCCTCTGCCGACAGCCGACAGGCCAGCCACACATCATCCGCCCAGCAACTCGTGTGCGCGTGTAATAAATTTAGGTATAGTAAATCCCAAAGGGCTTTTTTAACCCGCCATTTCACCGCCACATCCCCCCTTTTCACCGCACCGATTTCACCCCATAAATGGGCGCAAAAACAGCCAAAAAAGAGGGAGTGGAACGAATAAAAAACAAATAATTATTAAAATTTCTAAAAAACGCCAGAAAACACTTCTACATAAAAGTCAGCAAAGGAGTTATAAATAATAATTTTTACAAGCCTTGTGCTTACACATCGAAACCACCCCTAAAAAAAGTGATAAAAAAGTTTGGAAGATTGGAAAAGATGTTGTAATTTAGCCTTTGCAATTGCAGTTCGCCTTTGCACTCGGCAACGAGGAATTAGGGGTTAGATTTAATAGTTAGGTTAAGATTTTTTTCTTTCGCCGAGCATAAGGAGAATTGTGGCAAAAAACAGACAACAATCATTATTATTAACTAAAAACTTAATCGTATGAGAAAAATTGTACTATCAGTTTTTGCGAGCTTGTTGTTCTGCCTTGGCGCAGCAGCACAGGTTCTGAAAGTGTCCGGTACAGTTGCAGACCAGAGTGGTCAGCCCGTAATAGGCGCAACCGTTGCCGTGGCAGGTACGACAGAGGCTACCATCACCGACGTAAACGGTGGTTACCAAATCAAAGCCTCTGCTGATGCAACATTGGAGGTATCGTACGTTGGTTTGCAGACCACCCTCGTTGAGGTTGCAGGTCGCACACTCGTGAACGTAACTCTCCAACCCAGCAGTACCAAGATTGACGACGTAATTGTGGTTGCCTATGGTACCGCAAAGAAAGAGTCGTTCACCGGTTCGGCTGCTGTTGTTAGCGACAAAGAGCTCAAAACCCGTAAGGTTGCCAACGTATCGAAGGCACTCGACGGTCTTGCTCCCGGTATCCAGACCACCTCTGGTAGTGGTCAGCCCGGTAGCGGTTCGACCATCGTGATTCGTGGTATCGGTTCACTCAGTGCAGGTTCTACCCCTCTGTATGTTGTGGACGGTGTACCCTATGGTGGTTCTATCAACGCTATCAACCCCGACGACATTGAGAACATCACCATCTTGAAGGATGCTGCTGCTGCCGTACTCTACGGTTCGCGTGCTGCAAACGGTGTTGTGATGATCACCACCAAGAAGGGTTCGGACAAAGGTACCGACATCAACTTCAAGGCTAGCTTTGGTGTGTCGAGCCGTGCATTCGAGAACTACGAGCGTATGGGTGCTAAGGACTTCATCGAGACTATGTATTGGACCTATCGCCAGGGCGAGATTGACGGTGGTGCTCCCATCGATCAGGCAGGTCTGTATGGTTTGCAGGAGATGGCTGTCGGTAAGACAAAAATCTTCGGTGAGAACGAGGAGTACAACCCCTACAACTACAATGTATGGGTAACCGACAACGAGGACAATCCACTGCTCGACCAGATGCTGATTGACCCCGCAACCGGTAAGATTCGTGAGGATGCTACCCTTTTGTGGGATGACAACTGGATTAACGAGGTTACCGACAATGCAGCTGCACGTCAGGAGTACATTTTCAGCATCAACGGCGGTAGCGCAAAGAGCCAGTATATGATGTCGGCAGGTTACCTCAACGAGGATGGTACTTTGGCTACCACCAACTTTGAGCGTCTGACCGGTAGGTTGAACATCGAGACTCAGGCAAGGCCTTGGTTGCACGCAGGTATGGGTGCCAACTTCTCGCGCGCTAGCAGCAACGCGATGGAAGCAACCGGTTCTGCGAGCAGCAACGTATGGTACTCGGCATTCTTGATGGCCCCCTACTTCCCTCTCTACATACGCGATAGGGCATCGGAGGGTGCATTGGTACTCGACGAGAACGGCAACAAACAGTTCGACTATGGTACAAACCGCCCCGCAGGTCAGTCGGCTGACTTCAACTCGGTTGCTACTCTCTATGATGACAAATATGCGGCTGTTACCGACAACTTGTCAGTTCGTGGTCACGTTGACCTTCTTGGCAAGCAGGGTTCGTGGTTGGATGGTTTGAAGTTGCAGGTTAACCTCGGTGCTGACTACTACAACAGCGCCTACACCCAGGCTTACAACACCAAACACGGTAATGCTGCCAACTCGAATGGTCGTCTCTACAAGACCAACACCAACGAATTGTCGTACACCTTCAACCAGTTGCTCTCTTACAACAAGACTATTGGTCAGGCTCACATCGACCTTTTGGTTGGTCACGAGTACTACGATAGGGAGATCAAATATCTCGAAGGCCACAAGACCGGCTTCCCCATGGACGGTTTGTATGAGCTCAGCGCAGGTGCAACCGTACAGGGCGCAGAGAGCTACACTACCAACTATCGTATGGAGTCCTACCTTGCTCGTGCTAACTTCGACTTTGCTGACAAATACTACCTCTCGGCTTCGTGGCGTACTGATGGTTCTTCGCGTTTCCACCAGGATAAACGCTGGGGTGAGTTCTGGAGCGTCGGTGGTAACTGGCGTATCTCGCAGGAGGAGTTCATGCAGAATGCAGAGGGCCTCAACAACCTCTCTTTGAAGGCCAGCTATGGTATTCAGGGTAACGACGCATTGAGCAGCTACTACCCCTGGCAGGCTACCTACGACTTTGGTTACCCCAATGCTAACGAGTTTGGTGCAGCAGTTGGTGGTATCGAGAACAAGAACATCAGCTGGGAGGAGAACAAGAACCTCAACATCGGTATGGAGGCTCGCCTCTTCGACCGCGTAAGCTTGAGCTTTGAGTGGTACAAACGTCTTACCGACGGTATGTTGCTGGTTTATCCTTTGCCCATTTCGAGTGGTTTCAGCGGCTACTATCGCAACTCGGGTAATATGCAGAACGTTGGTGTCGAGGCAACCGTTGCTGTTGATATCTTCAACACCGAGAAATTCCAGTGGACTTCGACCATTATGGCTTCGCACAACGAGAACAAAGTGTTGAAACTCGTTGAGGTTGACAAACTGAATGGTGAGAAGAACGACCAGATTAGCGGTTCGCAGATCATCCGTGAGGGTGAGCCCGTATACTCCTACTACGTTCCCAAATCGGCAGGTATCGATCCTCGTACCGGTGACCAGCTCTACTGGGCATACGAGACCTACACTCGCGAAGCTCTCGAAGCTTTGTATACAGATGAGGACCCCGCCAACGATCCCACCAACAATCCTAAGGATTTCTCGTTGGTTGGCGAGAAGATTCCCGGTTCGGAGTACATCACCAACAGTATGAAAGCTGCACAGGCTTCGAAAGAGGTTATGGGCGACAGGACTCCCGACATCTACGGTTCGTGGAACAACTACTTCCGCTTGGGTAACTTCGACTTCTCGGTACAGACCAACTTCTCGATTGGTGGTGTGATGACCGATGCCGTTTACAGCAACTTGATGAGTATGTACTACACCGCACAGGCTAAACACGTTGACTTGCTGCGCGCTTGGAAACAGCCCGGTGATGTAACCGACGTTCGTAGGTTGCAGATTGGTGAGACTCCTATCGTTACCAGCGCCGACCTGATTGATGCTTCGTATGTAGCAATCAAGAACATCACTCTCGGTTACACTCTTCCCCAGAGCCTCGTAAACCGTATGGGTATCAAGGGCCTGAGGGCAGCCATTTCGGCCGACAACATCGCTTTGTTCAGCAAGATTCAGGGTATGGACCCCCAGTATAGCATCACCGGTGGTACCAGCTACGTTTACGCTCCTACCAGGACCGTATCGTTCAGCCTCGACTTCTCGTTCTAATCGGCTGCAACAAGTGTAAGAAGGATAACATAAAAAAAGAAAGTAATTATGAAAAAGATATTATATGTACTTGCATTGGTAGCAGCCACCTCGCTTGTAAGTTGCAACGAGGATCTGCTCAACCTGGAGCCTACCGACGAGGTTTCGGCCGGTACCCTGCTCAGCGATGCTGATGGCGCACAGGTTGCAATCAACGGTGTATATCGTATGATGAAGGAAATTGGCTGGTCCAACGGTTGGGAGGCTGAGAACCCCGGCATTTTGACTCGTATTTTGGTTAGTGATATCATGGGTGAGGACCACTATATGGCCGCTCAGGGTCAGGGTTGGTTCTTCTTCGACCACATGTTCAATGTAGATAGCGACTACACCTCGACCGCTGGTCGTCAGTACTCGCAGTGGAACCTCTACTACACTCTTATTTCGCAGGTTAACTACATCATCGCCAAAGAGGAGCAGCTCGTAGCCGAGGGTTCGAAGGGTGCTGATGCAGTAGCACAGGCTTACGCTGTTCGTGCATTCTGCTATATGTCGTTGGCTGAGTGCTTCTGCCAGGGTAACTTCGCAGAGAACAAAGAGACCCCCGGTGTACCTCTCTACATCGAGCCCACCTCGATGGATACCAAAGGTCTGCCCCGTGGTACTCTTGCTGACACCTACGCACAGATCAACAAAGACTACAAGGCTGCTTACGACCTCTTCAAAGGTGCACAGGAGAATGGCGTAGCTCAGAGCCACATTTCTCACCTCGACCTCTACGCAACCTGCGTATTGTGGGCCTACACTGCATTGGCAGAGGGTGAGTGGCAGAGGGCATACGACCTCGCAACCGAGGCTTTGACCAAACCCACTTTGAGCAAAACCGTTGCAACCGTTGCAGAGTTGGATGGCTTCAACAGCATCAAAGTTCCCACCATTATGTGGGGCTTCGAGGTGTTGGCAGACCAGACCGGTCCTTACGGTCCCTACCACACCCACATGGACATCACCGGTGGCTACGGTAGCAAAGCTCCCCAGTGCTGGTGCCCCTACTTGGCAACAAGTATTCCCGAGACCGACGAGCGTACCGCTTGGTTCATCTGGGACGAGAACGACAACCCTGTTCAGAACAAGATTCGCATCCGCGAGGCTGCAACCAGCGTTGCTGACCACATCTTGGTACGTGCAGAGGAGGCTATCCTGATTGCTGCTGAGGCTGCTTGCCGCTTGAAGAACTACACCGAAGCTCGCGCACAGCTCACCAAACTTGGTAGCGTTCGTGACACTGCCTACGCAGAGCGTTTGGCTGCACTCGAGGATTCCGATGCATTCAACACCGACACCAGGGCTGCACTCCACCCCCGTACCGTTATGGACGAGGTACTCTGGCAGAGGAGGGTTGAGTTGTGGAGCGAGGGCTTCGGCCGTCTGTATGACCTCAAACGTCTTAACCTCGGTTATGTACGTCTGGATGGTACCGAGAAGGCTCCCGGTGACTACACCTTCACCTACCTTTTGCCCCAGAAGGAGTTCGACAACAACCCTGCTATTGACAGTGTAGAAGATCAGAACCCCCGCTAAGAGAGTGTTAAACCCAAATAAAAGAGATTAATGTTATGAAAAAGATATTTAATATATTGATGCTCGCCGCTGTGGTTGCACTCACATCGTGTAACTACGAGCCCGAGGGTTGGCACGGTCCAATCTTCGAGGGTAAGAGCAGCGAGGTTGTCTTTGACAAGAGCAAAATCGACTTTGCTTTCGGTCCCGAAGAGGAGACCGTTATCGCAATCCCCGTGTCGCGTGGTATCGCTACCGAGGCCTTCACCACCAACATCCAGATTTTGGATGCAGATGGTGCAAGCATCTCGGCAAATCCCGCCTATGCTTTGATGGTTATCGAGCAGGCCAAATTTGAGGCTAACCAGTATGAGGCTGTTGCTACTCTCACCTTTGACCGCCGTCAGTTCACCGCAGGTACCAAAGTTGGTTTCTACTTGCAGATGGAGGATACTCAGATTAAGGACGACGTTACTCTGTGCGCTCTCTCGATTTTGAGGGACTACACTTGGAACGAGTTCTGCGGTGCAACCCTTGCATCGGAATTCTGGGCTGGTATGCTTGGTATGGCTGAGGTTCCTTGCGCTGTTTACAAAGCAGACGGCTTCCCCTACTATCGCATCTACAATGGTGCTACCGAAACTTTGGACATTGAGTTCGGCTTCACCAACGGCGTTCTCTGCCCCTTGGGAACTCCCGACAGCTATGGCGATATTGAGTTTGAGACCGGTGTTGATTATGATGCTGGCGCCCCCATTGTAAGGTATTGCAACGTTGACCCCGAGGCTTGCTACTACCACCCCGACTACAACGCAGTTGTTTCGAGTTCGTACTACTATATACCTGCATTGGGCGATGGCTTTAGCTACTTGCAGGATGTATGGTATTGTGATAAAGCTCTCGTTACCGAGTAGTTTTTAGATGATAATTTTGATCGGAGGGAGGTCGTTGTGAAACGACCTCCTTTTTTTTGTACCCAAAGGTGTACAAGCATACAAAGTTTTGGCTATCTTTGTGGGATAAAATAAGGTAAATCGATTTAATTACATACAAAAACAACAATTATGAACAACACAACAGCACGCAAAGCAGCAGACAACATCCGTATCCTTGCAGCAGCTATGGTCGAAAAGGCCAAATCGGGACACCCCGGTGGCGCAATGGGTGGTGCAGACTTCATCAACGTACTCTACTCCGAATTCCTGCGCTACGACCCCGACAACTATGCCTACCCGTGGAGGGACAGGCTCTTCCTCGACCCCGGACATATGTCGCCAATGCTCTACGCTGTGTTGACGCTCGCAGGGGCTATGCCTCTCGACGAACTCACTAAGTTCCGTCAGTGGGGCAGCCACACCCCCGGACACCCCGAAAGGGACCTCACTCACGCCATCGAAAACACCTCCGGCCCTCTCGGTCAGGGACACGCTATGGCTGTGGGTGCAGCAATGGCAGAGCGATTCCTCGCACAAAGGTTTGGCGAGTGGACCGCACACAAAACCTATGCCTACATCTCTGATGGTGCCATTGAGGAGGAGATATCACAGGGCGTGGGCCGCATCGCAGGTCACCTCGGAATGAGCAACCTCATAATGTTCTACGACTCCAACAACATCCAGCTATCCACCACCGTTGACGCTGTGGACACCGAGGATGTTGCAGCCAAATACAAGGCTTGGAATTGGAACGTGTTGGAGTGCAATGGTAACGATGCCGAGAGCATCCGTACGGCACTCCTAGCCGCCAATGCCGAAACAGAACGTCCCACCATCATCATCGGTAAAACCGTGATGGGTATGGGTGCTGTGGCAGCCGACGGAAGCTCCTATGAGAACAAAATATCCACCCACGGACAGCCCATCTCCGCCGCAGGTGCCGACATTGCTTGCACCATCGCAGGCTTGGGTGGCAACCCCGAGGAGCCCTTCGTAATCTTCCCCGAAGTGGAGGAGGCCTACGCCGCACGTCGCGAGGAGCTGAGGGCTTGGGCTGCCGAGCGCAAAGAGGTGGAGATGAAATGGAGGGAGGAGAACCCCACATTGGCCGCCAAACTCGACAAGTTCCTCAGTGGTGATGCGCCCGAGGTTGACTACGACGCCATCGCTCCCGCCGCAGGTTGCGCTACCCGTAATGCTTGCGCTACCGTCTTGGGCACACTGGCAGAGAGCGTGGAGAATATGGTTGTCGCTTCGGCCGACCTGAGCAACTCCGACAAAACCGACGGATTCCTCAAAAAGACCCACGCCTTTACCAAAGGCGATTGGAGTGGTCAGTTCTTCCAGGCAGGCGTTTCGGAGCTCACGATGGCTTGTGTGATGAACGGTATGGCTCTGCACGGAGGCGTTATTCCTGCGTGCGGTACCTTCTTCGTGTTCTCCGACTATATGAAACCCGCCGTTAGGTTGGCAGCCCTGATGCGTATCCACGTAATCTTCATTTGGAGCCACGACTCGTTCCGCGTGGGCGAGGACGGCCCCACCCACCAGCCTATCGAGCACGAGGCACAAATCCGCCTGATGGAGCACCTCAAAAACCACAATGGCGAGAGGTCGATGGTCGTACTCCGCCCCGGTGATGGCGCAGAGACCGTGGAGGCTTGGAGGCTTGCAATGGCCGAGCAGAGGCCCGTGGCACTCATCACCTCACGTCAAAATATCAAAGACCTCCCCACCCTCTCCGGCAACCGCCGCGAGGAGGCCAAACAGGTCGCTAAGGGTGGCTATGTTGTGTGGGATTGCCCCGAGCCCAAGGCTGTGCTTATCGCCAGCGGTAGCGAGGTTTCCACCCTCGTGGAGGGTGCCGAGCTGCTCAAAGAGGAGGGCATTGGTGTACGCATCGTGAGCGTACCCAGCGAGGGTTTGTTGCGTGACCAGAGCAAGGAGTATCAGCAGAGTGTGCTGCCCGAGGGGCTGACCCGCTATGGTATGACTGCCGGTCTGCCCGTCACATTGGCCGGTCTTGTGGGCGAGAACGGCTTTGTTCACGGTGTGGACCACTTCGGCTATTCGGCCCCCTACAAGGTGCTGGACGAGAAGTTTGGCTTCAATGGTGCCACCGTTGCTGCCGAGGTGAAGGCAATTTTATAGGATTGATAATTGGCTTTAAGGATATTAAGGAAATTAATATTCTCGACGTTAGACGTTAGACGTTAGACGTTAGACGTTAGACGTTAGACCGAAAAAAATGCAAGACACCCGCTTGGTGTTTTGCATTTTTTTCGTATATTTGCGGGCCTATTTTGGGCATAGAGTATTAACATTTTAATTAACTTATTGTAAATGAGCAAGATTTGCGAAATCACCGGTAAAACTGCTCAGTCGGGTAACAACGTTTCCCACTCGAACAGGCGCACCAAACGCAAATTCAACTTGAATTTGAAGACCAAGCGTTTTTGGAGCGAAGAGGAGAACCGCTGGATTACTCTCAAAGTAACCGCAGCAGGTATCAAAACAATTAACAAGAAGGGTCTGGATGCAGCTCTCAAAGAGGCAAAAGCACCCGCTAAAATTCACTAATCTTTTTTAAGTAAACAAAGAGTATGGCAAAAAAAGGTAAAGGTAACCGAGTGCAGGTAATCCTCGAGTGTACCGAGCAGAAGGCTAGCGGTGTTCCCGGAATGAGCCGTTACATCACTACCAAAAACAAAAAGAACACTCCCGACCGTATGGAGCGCAAGAAATACAATCCATATTTGAAGAGGGTAACTATCCACCGTGAGATTAAATAAGGAGGAATTGAACTATGGCAAAGAAAGTAGTTGCAACACTTAAAAAAGAGGGTGCAAACAAGGGTTTTACCAAATGCATCAAAATGGTTAAATCGGAGAAAACCGGTGCTTACGTTTTCAAAACTGACGTAGTTCCCACCGAGGAGGTTAAGGAGTTCTTCAACAAGAAATAATCCCTACCGCACGATTAACCGCAGTATTTCAGGGCAAACGGCCCGAAATACAAAAGGCGTTCCACTGATGGAGCGCCTTTTGTATTTTTTTTTTTTGGGGGGGGGTCTGACGGTTGTCGAAAGTCAAACGCCTGCTGACTGCTGACCGCTGACTGCTGACTGCCGAAGCCCTCCTTGTTCACGGGTATCTTTTTTAATACCCGTGAGTAGGAAGGGGCGTTAAGGACATTAAAGACGTTAAAAACTTCAAGGGCCTTAATGATGTCGGTCGACGGTTGACAGTTGACGGTTGTCGGTCGACGGTTGTCGGTCGACGGTTGACGGTTGTCGGTCGACGGTCGACGGTCGACGGTCGACGGTTAGTCTACATCCTCTGGCGGAGGATTGCATCAACCAACTTATAGTCGATATTGAGTTGCTCGCCCAGCAGGGTGCCACGCTCACGGAAGCGAGCCACAATGGCCTCCACAACATCCTCGCCAATACCCAACTCCGAAAGGCGGGTGGCAAGGCCCAGAGAACGGAAAAACTCCTCCGTAGCAGCAATGGTCCTATCAATACGTTCATCGATAGTGCCATCCGTAATGCCCCACACGCGCTCGCCCATTTGGACTATCTTGGATGCCTTCTGCTCCCTGAGTTCGTTCATCACACCCGGCAGGACAATCACAAGAGTCTGTCCGTGGGTGGTACCACACAGGGCCGTAATCTCGTGGCCGATGCGGTGGGTGGACCAATCCTGCGGCACGCCCATACCCACAAAGCCATTAAGTCCCATAGTGGCCGAGAGCATAAAGTCGGCCATAGTGTTGTAGTCGTTCTCCTCGGAGAGCACCTTGGGGGCAATCTCCACAATTGTCTGGAAGATTCCTTCGGCCCAGCGGTCCATCAGGGGCGAGATACCTGTGGTGGTGAGGTACTGCTCGATGACGTGAACGAAGGTGTCGGCAAGGCCACACGCACGCTGGAAGGTGGGCAGCGAGAAGGTGGTGGTGGGGTCGAGGATGGAGAATGTGGGATAGGTGTTGTAGAAGGCATATTTTTCGCCCGTAGCGAGGTTGGAAATAACACAGCCCCTATTCATCTCGGAGCCCGTAGCGGGCAGGGTCATCACACTCGCAAAGGGGATGTTGCCACGCAGCAGTTCGGGGTGCAACACAAGGTCCCACGCATCCTCCTCAATCACAGCCGCAGCAGCAATCAGTTTTGTGCCGTCGAGCACACTACCACCGCCCACAGCGAGCAGAAAACCGATATTCTCCCTCTTGCAAACCTCTACGGCCTTGCGCAGAGTCTCCACCTTCGGGTTGGGCTCAATGCCCCAAAATTCGAGAAAATCAAAACCACTGAGGGCCGCAACCACTTGGTCATAGACTCCGTTGTGTTTAACACTACCACCGCCAAAGGTTACAAGGATGCGCTTATCCTTGGGGAGTTCCTTTGACAATCGTGCAATCTGTCCCTCGCCGAAAATGAGTTTCGTGGGGTTTTGGAAAATAAAGTTATTCATAGTTATATGGTTTAATTTTGACTATTCCACAGTTTGTGCCACGATGCTTGCCGCATAGTCGCTCCACACATCGGCCTTTTTGTAACTCTCAACACTCGCCTCGGGGACACAGATAGTGCGTCCTGCACCGTTGTCATCAAAGGCATCGTAGCCCAGAGTGGGCGGCTCCACCGCATTGCAACACACCTTCACGAGTGCCGAGCAATCCTCAAAAGCCCAGCCGCCTATGGTGGTAACATTTGCCGGGATTGTAACACTCTTCAACGAGGTACAACTCTTGAAAGCATAGTCGCCAATATCCACCAGCTGTTCATTCATCGCCACCTCCGACAACGCCACACAGTTTCTAAACGCATAGTTGCCTATGGTTTGCAGGGAGGATGGCAAAGTTATGTTTTTGAGGCTCTCGCAGTTGTAGAATGTTTCGTTGTTGATGGTGGTCAACCCTTCGGGCAGAACTACACTCTGCAAACCTTTGCAAAAATAGAACGCATTGCGCTCAATCTGCTCCACGCTCGAAGGCATAACCACCTCCGAGAGAGCATAGCAACTCTGGAAAGCATAGCTGCCGATTACCTTCACTCCCTCTTCTATGACTACTTCGGTGAGGTTCTCACACGCATAGAGGCAGTAGGTGGGAATCTTCTCCACGGATGCAGGTAGGGTCAGGCTCTCCAAACTTGTGCAATTCTGGAACGTCCTTTCTCCCAGAGTCGCCACACCCGAAGGTATTGTTATCTCACTCAACTGACTGCAATTTCGGAAAGCACCCTCTCCGATGGATATAATACTCTCCGGCAAAGTGATGGCAATCAACTTTTCGCATCCATAGAAGGCACCATTATCTATGGCCGAGAGCGACGAGAAAAACCTCAACTCCCTGAAAGCCATAATGTCCGTTCCCTTGAACACATTGCCAATGGATTCCACCTCGGATGCCTCCTTGTAGGAAAGTTGCTGGTCGCCATCACTATCCCACGCCAACACACACAACACCTTTGTTGTGTTGTCCAGGAAGTTGATTGGTGCCTCCGAGGTGTCATAGTATCCCTCCAATGGAATAATCACCGTTTTCCCATTTGTCAGTATAAAAGTAACGTCGCTCTCCCCTATCACAATGGAGTCGATGAGCGTTTCGCCATCCTCACCCTTATCGCCTTGTTCGCCCTTGTCGCCCTTGTCGCCTTGTTCGCCTTTATCGCCTTGTTCGCCTTTCAGACCATCCTTACCGTGTTTTATGGTGATGGTTGAATCGTCCGAAAAGGTTACGACATACCCCTCGTCGTTCTCCACAACAGAGACCACCGAAAGGTTGCCGGCAGAGGCATTCAGTAGGGTTTCAACCTGCGCAAGTTTCTCTTTCAACGACTCTATCTCCTCCTTCACAAACGAGTCATCATACGCCTCGGAGCACCCCACAAGTAGTAGCACACAGAAAGTTGCAATCAAATAAAGAGTCCTTTTCATCATATTCACACTTTTGTTCCACCAATAATAACACTCTCCACCAAATCCTCTCCAAAGCTGTAAGGAATGTAGGCAAGCGAAGGTACGGGCTTGGAGATGACAACGTCGGCCCTACGGCCCACGCTTATCGCGCCCCTATCGCCACTCAGCCCCAACGCTGCTGCACCATTGATGGTGAGCGCACTGAGGGCCTCCTCGGGCGTTAGGCGCATCTTGATACACGCCAGCGACCACAGGAAGGTCATATTGCCCGAAGGCGACGAGCCGGGGTTACAGTCGCTGGCAATGGCCACCGGAAGGCCCGCCTCAATCATCCTCCTTGCGGGTGCAAAGGGAAGGTTGGAGAAGAATGAAGCGCCGGGCAGCACGGTAGGTATGGTGGCACTTGCAGCCAAGTCCCTCACATCCTGTTCGTTGGCCTCTTCGAGGTGGTCCACCGAGAGGGCCCCATAGCGTATGCCCACCTGCACACCGCCACTCGAAGCGAGTTCGTTGGCGTGAATCTTTGCTCGCAGGCCATAGCGGCCTCCGCACTCCAATATCTGGGCCGTCTGCTCGGGGGTAAAGAAGCCCTCGTCGCAGAATACATCCACAAACTCAGCCACGCCCTGCTCGGCCACTGCGGGTATCATATCCCTGCATACGTGGTCCACATAGTCGCTCTGTCGGCCGGCAAAGGCACGTCCCACAGCGTGTGCACCGAGAAATGTAGCCTTCACCGTTGCGGGCAAGTTCTCCTGCAATCGGCGCACCACACGGAGCATTTTGAGTTCGTCCTCGGTGGTAAGTCCATAGCCACTATTTATCTCCAACGTGGCCGCACCCGAGCGTATCATTCTCCACGCCCTCGGGAGTGCCGCCTCATAGAGTTCCTCCTCGGAGGCCTCGTGGAGTCGGTCGGCGGAGTTGAGAATACCGCCGCCACGGGCTGCCACCTCCTGGTAGGTCATACCTGCAATCTTATCCCTAAACTCGCCCTCGCGCGAGCCGGCATAGACAATGTGGGAGTGGGAGTCGCAAAAGGCTGGGAACACAACCCTTCCATCGGCATCCACCACTTCGTCGGCCTCCACCTCGGGGAGTGTCGCCATAGGCCCAAAGCCCACAATCACCCCATCTTCGGCAAGCAACCACGCATCGTCTATCTGCCCTGCGGAGTTATTCATCTCCCCTCCACGCAACATAAGCGTGTCGGCAGGCACAATACCCGCAAGGGTGCGTATATTCTTGATTAGTAGGCGCATAGTCTATCCAATCTATTTATTACCAATAAATTCAACCGCCTTGGCAATCAATGGGTACATCACCTCATCGGTATCCACAAAAGGCACCACCTTCCTAAACTCGGCAAAGAGCCTCTCTATTGGCTCGCTCGACCTCAACGGACGGCGGAATTCCAACGCCTGTGCCGCGTTCAGAAGTTCGATAGCCAGCACCCTCTCCACATTGTCCACCACACGGGCCGACTTGGTGGCCGCATTGGAGCCCATACTAACGTGGTCCTCCTGTCCCTGCGACGAGGGTATGGAGTCCACCGATGCGGGCATACAGAGGCCCTTCGTCTGGCTAACAATGGAGGCTGCGGTGTACTGCGGTATCATAAAGCCACTATTAAGTCCCGGCTTGGCCACCAAGAAACTCGGCAGACCACGCTGGGCCGAGATGAGTTTATAGGTCCTACGCTCGGATATACTTCCCAACTCGGCCACTGCTATTGCAAGGTAGTCGAGCACAAGGGCGAGTGGTTGGCCGTGGAAGTTGCCTGCCGATACCACCACATCCTCATCGGGGAAGACCGTTGGGTTGTCCGTAGCGGAGTTAATCTCGGTTTCGATAACCGAGCCCACATAGGCTATGGCATCCTTTGATGCTCCGTGCACTTGTGGGATACAGCGGAACGAATAGGGGTCCTGAACGTGTTTCTTGGGTTGGCGGATAAGTTCGCTACCCTCCAAGAGTTCCCTCATACGCTTGGCCGTGGCAATCTGTCCTGCGTGGGGCCTCACTTGGTGCACGTTGTCGGCAAAGGGGTCAATCCTACCGTCGAAAGCCTCCAACGACATTGCTCCCACCACATCGGCCCACTCCGAGAGCCTCTGGGCCTTATCCAGCGACCACACGCCATAGGCTGTCATAAACTGCGTACCATTAAGCAGCGCAAGTCCCTCCTTCGATTGGAGTGTGAGAGGAGCCCACCCCTCACGGGCGTTCATCTCCTCGCCACTGATGCGCTCGCCACTCTTTGTACGCACCTCGCCCAGACCGAGCAGAGGGAGCGAAAGGTGGGCCAGCGGAGCCAAGTCGCCCGAAGCACCCAGCGAGCCCTGCTGATAGACCACAGGGGTATAGTGGTGGTTGAACATATCAACGAGCCTCTCCACCGTTGCCACCTGCACGCCGGAGTGTCCATAGGAGAGCGACTGCACTTTGAGCATAATCATAATGCGCACAATCTCCTCGGGCACCTCCTCGCCCACACCGCAAGCGTGGCTCATCACAAGGTTCTTTTGGAGTGCCGACAGGTCGTCCTTCTCGATGGATATGTTACACAGCGAGCCGAAGCCCGTGGTTACGCCATAGATAGGCACGGGGCTTTCGACTGCCTTACGGTCGAGGTAGGCACGGCACTTGGCAATAGCCGCCCTACTCTCCTCCGAGAGCGAGAGGGTGTATTCGCCCCTCACGGCGGCAATAACCTCCGCAGGTGTTAGGTGGTTGGCAGAAATGATATGATGGTGTTCCATAGTTCTTTTTTACACTATTTGAGTTCTACTTCATATTTGGTTTTTGCGAGGTGGTCAATACCTGCAAAGATTTTCTCGTAGGTGTAGTTGGCAGCCTCCTCATCCGTCAGAGCACGACCTCCGTGTTGGCGTTTCGACAGGTCGGCATCGGCACTATCGGCATAGGTACATCCCCACTCGGCAAAGATTTTGTTGTTGTCCTGCACGCTGTCGTTCATATTCTTCATCCAGCCTGCGGGGTTGAGTGTCTTGGGCATCTTACACCTCACCCACACGCTCTTGGCAGCATCTTTCCACGCCCTGCCAAGATAGATATCGGTGATGGTTTTACCATCGAAGCCAACCTCGTCGGCCGTAACGTCGCAGTCAATGAAGGTAATACCATAGGGGGCTGCAACCGATGTAGAGGGAGCAGTGATGGGCGCACCATTACGATTGACATTGATTTGGCACCCGTCGAAGAGCATCACGCTGTTGCCGTAGATGAAGTCCACGTTGCCCTCCACAAACGAATCCTTCACATAGGCATAGACGTTGTTGTTACGTCCGAGGAAGGTGTCCTGATAGCCCGTGATGTTGCAGTTGAAGAACGAGGCACTACCGTTGAACACCTCCACCGCCATCGCTTGGTCGCCCGAGCCGGTGTTGTTCTGGTGGGTATTCTCGATTGTGAGGTCTTGGATGATTGTGCCCTTGCCCTCGGTACGGAGAGTATAGGAACGGCGGTTGCGCTCATCACTCTCGGTGCTACCGTTGTAGAGTCCCTGGTAGTCGTCCCAAGTGATGATGGTCTTGTCGGCACCGTCGCCCACCAACACCACATTGGCCTGACGCAGAAGGAGTTTTTCCTTATAGGTACCCTCCTTGATGTAAATCACAAACTTACCAGCAAAGGTGGATGGAATGGCAGCGATGGCGGCCTTAATGGTTGTATAGTCGCCACTACCCTTGCTGTCCACAACCAAGTTTGGCACGGGAAGGCCCGAAGCCGAAGGTTCCTTGGAGAGGGTGCGGAACGAGAGGATTTGGCTTGCAGGGGAGTTATTCAGTGCATCGTCCGCCACAGCATAGAGGTAGAAGCGGTAGTCGGTGGCCTTTTCAAGGTCACCAAAGCTAACCGACGTGGCCACCACATGCCCGTTCTCAATCTGCATTGCGCCCTTTTGGAGCACATAGTTATATCCAACGGCACCCTCCACTGCGCCCCACTCTATGGTTACAGCGGTGGTTGTGAGCGTTCCCTCCACCACAGCCAAGCCTGTGGGTGCGGAGAGTTTGGTACTACCATCACTTGGGGTATTGGGACCATCAACGGGCTCTTTGTCGCCACAAGCAACCATAGCCAACGTGGCCAGCAGAGTTGCAAACAAACGAATAGTTTTCATAGTATAGCAGTTTTTAGGTTTTTGTTCTACTTGATATATTTTTCTATAAGCCCGTCATCGGCCACATTGGGGAGGGTTACTTTCAGGTCGGGGGTGCGGGCCATCTCCCTACGGATAGCGTTCATTGCGCCCTCATTGCGAGCCCAACTGCGGCGTGCGATACCATTGTTGACATCCCACAGCAGCATCGAGTCGATGCGTTTGCGAGCCTCCTCGCTACCATCGACAACCATACCGAAGCCACCATTGATGACCTCGCCCCAGCCTACACCACCGCCATTGTGGAGCGACACCCAAGTGGCACCCCTGAAACCATCGCCAATGACATTCTGTACAGCCATATCGGCCGTGTAGGCCGAGCCGTCGTAGATATTGCTCGTCTCGCGGTAGGGCGAGTCGGTGCCCGACACATCGTGGTGGTCGCGGCCCAGCACAATGGGTGCGCTAATCTCACCCTTTGCTATGGCCTCATTGAAGGCCCTTGCTATCTTGATGCGGCCCTCGCTGTCGGCATAGAGTATTCGTGCCTGCGAGCCCACAACCAAGCGGTTACGGCCTGCCTCCCTTATCCACAAAATGTTGTCGTCCAACTGTCCGCAAATCTCCTCCGGAGCCTCCGAGCGTATCTCCCTGAGTACCCTCTCGGCTATACGGTCGCTCTTTTCGAGGTCCTCAGCCTTGCCCGAAGTGCAAACCCAACGGAAGGGGCCAAAGCCATAGTCGAAAAACATCGGGCCCATAATATCCTGCACATACGATGGATAGCGGAACGAGCCGTCCTCCTTCACCACATCGGCACCTGCCCTGGAAGCCTCCAAGAGGAATGCGTTGCCGTAGTCGAAGAAGTACATACCCTCGTCGGCCAACTTATTCACAGCCGCAGCGTGTCTGCGCAACGACTCCTGCACCGCCTCTCGAAACTCCTCGGGCCTCTCGGCCATCATCTCACGGCTCTCCTCATAGGAGTAGCCCACGGGATAGTATCCACCTGCCCAAGGGTTGTGTAGCGAGGTCTGGTCGCTACCGAGGTCAACATCTATACCCTCTTCGGCCAACCTCTCCCACAGGTCAACCACGTTGCCCTGATAGGCCATCGACACGACCTCCTTCTGTTCCCTTGCCTTGCGGATGCGGGGGATGAGTTCGTCGAGCGAGGTGTGTACCTCGTCAACCCAGCCCTGCTCATAGCGTTTCTGCACCGCCGCAGGGTTAATCTCTGCCACCACGCTCACCACGCCTGCAATGTTGCCCGCCTTGGGCTGTGCGCCCGACATACCACCCAGACCTGCCGACACGAACAACATACCGCCCAAGTTGGTCTGCCCTGCCTTCATACGTTTGCGGCCAGCATTGAGTACCGTGATGGTTGTGCCATGCACAATGCCCTGCGGGCCGATATACATCCAACTGCCTGCGGTCATCTGGCCATACTGCGACACGCCCAATGCGTTCATCCTCTCCCAATCGTCGGGGCGGGAGTAGTTGGGAATAACTAAGCCGTTGGTAATCACAGCCCTCGGTGCGTCGGGGTGCGAAGGAAAGAGGCCCATCGGGTGGCCCGAGTACATCACAAGGGTTTGGTGGTCGGTCATCTCCGAGAGGTACTTCATCGTGAGACGATACTGCGCCCAATTTTGGAACACCGCACCGTTACCGCCATAGGTAATCAGTTCGTGTGGGTGTTGCGCCACCGCCTTGTCGAGGTTGTTCTGAATCATCAACATCAGCGAAGCGGCCTGTGGGCACTTTGCAGGATACTCCTCCACGGGACGTGCATACATCTCATAGTCGGGCCTCAGGCGGTACATATAGATACGGCCATACTGCTCCAACTCCTCGGCAAACTCCGCTGCCAACTCCTCGTGGAGGTGGGAGGGGAAGTAGCGCAGGGCGTTCTTTATGGCCAGCACTTTCTCCTTGTGGGTGAGGATATCCTTACGCTTGGGTGCGTGGTTTACGCTCTGGTCGTAGGGTTTTGGTGCAGGCAACACTTCGGGGATACCTGCACGGATGTCGTCTTGAAACTCTTTAAGTGTCATAGCGGCAAGGGTTATAATATTTTTAGTCAATCTTACTCTCTACAATCTCCACAATGCGCCTCTCCTCCGCATCGGCCTTGCGAGCAATCTCGCCGGCCTCGGCCAAGAGTTCTTCGGCCACAAGGCGGTCTTTGAGTCCTGCGGCGTTAATCTTCACATTGAGGTAGGCACCCTGCACGGCTGCCCTTGCAGCCAATGCGCCCACGCCTGCATCGCTCACCGAGTTGGGGTTACCCTCCGAGGCCATCATCTCGGCCACCTCAAAGACCTTATAGGAGGCCTTCATCGTTTTGAGGGGCACCTGGGTGGCATACAGGGTTGCACGCTCCATAGCCTCGGCCCTTGCTGCCTTCTCCTCAGGGGTACCTTTGGGCATACCGAACACAGCCATAATGCCATTGAAGGCATCGGTGTCCTCATCCACCAAGTGTAGGAGTTCATTCATAATAGCCTTACCCTTCTCGGCCCAATCGGAGAAGAACTCCCACTTGTTGTCCCAGCCGGGTTTGTGGGCCGAAAGGTTGGCCACCATAGTACCCAACGCAGCACCCAGCGCACCCATATAGGCCGAAATGGAGCCACCGCCCGGAGCGGGCGACTCACGCGAGGTCTCCTCGGCAAAACCACGGCAAGTGAGGTCTATGAGTTTTTTAGCCACATTGTCTTTCTCAATGAGAGCCTCCACAATCTTCTCCTCGGGTTTGAAGGGGCACAATTCAGCAAGGCCCATAGTGCGAACAGCGATATCGATAATCTCCTCGTCGGTGATACCCAGCGAGCGTTGTTGCTTACGCAGGAAGTGTTTGCCGGCCTCCAAGAGTGCACTCCTCGGCACAAGGCCCACAATCTCGGTACCCGTAACTCTCACACCCCTCTCGGCAGCGGCCCTGCACACCTCCTCAAAGGCAACGTGAAGAGGTGTCTGTGCGATGTCGGTAATATTCATAGACACTTGTGCAATGCCATACTCGGCAATGTACCAGCCGATAGCCTTACACCCTTTCAGCGTGCCGGGAATCATAATGGGCTCGCCATTCTCGTCCCTGACAATCTTACCCACGATGGGTGTTTCCCTCATTGGGCGTCCCTTCTCCCTCACGTCGAAGGCGATGGCGTTGGCCCTACGGGTGGAGGTGGTGTTGAGATTGAAGTTCACGGCAATCAGGAAATCCCTTGCGCCCACCACCGTTGCGCCACTCCTTGCTGCCTGCTCGGTCCACTCTCCGCCACCAAAGTCGGGCATTTCGTTCTCTTGGGTGATGCGCTGACAGAGGGCCTCATATTCACCCCTACGGCACACCGCAAGGTTTTTCCTTTCGGGACGGAAGGCTGCACTCTCATAGCAGTAGGTGGGGATTGCAAGTTCGGTGTGGATGCGCTTGGCGAGTGCTCTTGCCAACTCGGCACACTCGGCCAGAGTGATACCCGACACGGGCACCAAAGGGAGCACATCCGTTGCACCAATGCGTGGGTGTTCGCCCTTGTGGTAGCGCATATCTATGAGTTCCGAAGCTGTTTTAACGCCCCTGAATGCGGCCTCCACAACAGCCTCGGGCTCGCCCACAAAGGTTACAACCGTGCGGTTAGTGGCCTTACCCGGGTCCACATCGAGGAGTTTCACACCCTCGACACTCTCAATCGCGTCGGTAATCTGTTTGATGACTGTCATATCGCGCCCTTCGCTGAAATTGGGCACACACTCAATGAGTCGTTTCATAGCGGTTATTGTTGGTTTTTGTTGTAGTTTCCGAGTGCCAATATCTTTGATATTGGCCAAATATCTCTCAAATATACTTCTTTTTCGGGAAATACAAAAATTTTTGTCGTACCTTTGCTCTCACTATGAACAAACTTGCAATTGTGGGCTGTGGTCGTCTGGGGGCGATTGTGGCCAATGCAGTGGCCGATGGGTTGCTGCCCGAATATGAACTCGTCGGACTCTTCTCCCGCACAACAGAGCGTGCCGTGGGACTTGCGGTGGAGTTGGCCACCAAAGGTGTAAAATGCAAGGTGTGTGGCTCTTTGGAGGAGCTTTTGGCCCTCGGCCCCGACTATCTCGTGGAGGCCGCTTCGCCCGCTTGTATGAAGGCCATAACCCTGCCAACGCTTGCTGCCGGATGCAACATCGTAACCCTCTCCATTGGTGCCTTTGCCGATGACGACTTCTATGCCGAGGCCACCGAGGCCGCACGCAAGGCCGGCAAGCGCATCTACCTCGCTTCGGGTGCTACGGGCGGTTTCGACGTGCTCCGCACCGCAACCCTTATGGGTGGTGCTACGGCGCAGTTCTTCAACGAGAAAGGTCCCAACGCGCTCCGAGGTACAGCCGTCTATGAGGATAGTCTGCAAACCGAGCAGAAGGTTGTCTTTCGTGGCACCGCAAAGGAGGCCATTGCACAATTCCCCACCCGAGTGAACGTAACGGTGGCGGCCTCTCGTGCATCGGTAGGCCCAGAGAATATGCAGGTAACGATGCAGTCGTCGCCCTACTTCCGTGGCGACACCCAGAGGGTGGAGATTCGCAACTCGGAGGTGAGGGCCGTGGTGGACATTTACAGCGCAACGCCCGCCATTGCCGCTTGGTCGGTGGTGGCAGTGTTGCAAAACATCACCTCGCCCATTGTGTTCTAACACACTGACAGTCACAAACAACAAACGATGCCGAGAGCACTCACGCTCTCGGCATCGTTTATTTTGTGGTAGTGGGGCGTTCCTACTTAAACTTCACCACCGTAATACCTGCACCGCCACGGTCGGGGTGGTCGTCGGTAACCGAGGCCACCTGTGGGATATAACGTAGATACTTACGCACCTCGTCTTTGAGTGCGCCCGTGCCCTTGCCGTGCAAAATCGTAACCGTACCGATGCCGACCATTATGGCATCATCAATGAAGTCCTGCACCGCTTCAAGGGCCTCCATTGCCCTCATACCACGGATGTCTATATTGTCCTTAAAGGCCAACTTACGGCTCGAAATATCCACACTCACCACCGTGCGGGCCGACGTGGGGCGCGTCTGTTTCTTGAACTCGCTATTGCTGATGGCCTCCAAGCGGTCCACAGCAATGGTGGTCATAATCTGGCCGATGGCAACCGTTGCCTTCTTGCCCTTCATCGACACCACCTCGCCAACACCCTCTTGGCCCACGATGCGCACTTTGGCACCCACCTCAACGGGCAATACTTTGGGCTCTTCGGGTTTTGCAACCTCCACAGCCTCACCCCTTTGGGCCTTACGCTCGGCACGTTTCTGGCGGCGGCGTTCAATCTTCTCCATCTCCCTCTCAACCTTCTCGCTCTCCGCCGACAGGTAGTCCACGCCATTGATGACATTCTCTTTCAGGGCCTCAATCTCACGCCTTGCCAGACGTGTGGTCTCCTTCTCGGCCTGCGACTCACGAATGACACGCACGGTGTTTTCGATGGTGCGGTTGGTTTGGTCGAGGATAACCTTTGCATCCTCCTTGGCTTGGCGGATGATTGCCGCACGCTCCTCTTTGAGTTTGGCAAGTCGCTCGGCATACTCGCTCTCCATCTCCTCCACCCTACGGTCGGCAATGCGTATGCGCTCACGTTTCTGCTCCCAATAGTTGCGGTTGCGGGCCACCTCACGTAGCTGCCTTTCGAGGCTGATGACCTCCGAGCCGGCCTTCTCCGATGCGCTACGGATGAGTTCCTCCGGCAAACCGATTTTGCGGGCAATCTCAATAGCAAACGAACTGCCCGGCTCGCCCATCTCCAAGTGGAACAGAGGACGTATGTTCTGCACATCAAACATCATCGCACCGTTGGCCACTCCTCGGTGGTTGGAGGCGAAGTATTTGATGTTGGTATAGTGTGTTGTAATCACTCCATAGGTGCCCTTTTCGAGGTATTTCTCCAACATAGCCTCGGCCATAGCACCGCCAATCACGGGCTCCGTACCGCTACCGAACTCGTCAATCAGAATGAGTGTGTGCTCCGAGGCAGCCGAGAGCATACGTTTCATATTGAGCAGGTGGGAGGAGTAGGTACTCAGGTCGTTATCGATGCTCTGCTGGTCGCCAATATCGATGAAAATACCCTCAAAAATGGGCAACTCGCTCACCGCACTCGCAGGGATGGCAACTCCGCATTGGAACATATATTGCAGCAATCCCACCGTTTTGAGGCACACCGACTTACCGCCCGCATTGGGGCCCGAGATGACCAAAATCCTACGCTGTGGGTTGAGCACCAAATCGAGTGGCACAACCTCCTTTTGCTCCCTTGCGTGGCTCTGTTGGAGCAGCGGGTGGCGTGCATCCACAAGTCGCAACATTCCCTCCTCCGACACAATGGCTCGGTAGGCCCCATTGCTCATCGCCCAGCGGGCCTTTGCACGCACCATATCGAACTGCGCCAAATACTCGCCACTCTCGGCCAACTCACTGCTATATGGACGAATGGACGAGGCCAACTCCGTGAGGATGCGTATCTCCTCCCTACGCGCAGCATACTCCAACTCTTTCAGGGCGTTGTTAATCTCCACCACCTCCACCGGCTCGATATAGACGGTCTTACCCGTTGCCGACTCGTCGTGGACAAAACCTTTGAGTTTGCGTTTGTTGGATGCGCTCACGGGGATAACAGTCCTACCATCCCTCACCGAGAGCGAAGCCCCACTCTCCACGATGCCCTGTCGTATGGCCTCGGCCAACACCGCCTGCAATCGTTTGGCCGCCTGACCTTCGTGGGAACGTATCTGGCGGCGCAGGTCGTAGAGTTCGGGCGAGGCACTATCCCTCACCTCTCCGTGGCGGTCTATGATGGTGTCGATGTGGCCGGCAATCTCCGGAAAAGCCTTCACACCCTGCGACATATCGGCCGCCAGCGGGTAGCGTTCCTTGCGAGCGAGGAAGAAACCGGAAGCCTCCCCCACACACTTCAAACCGCCCCTCAACTGCACCAACTCCTCGCCTTCGAGGAAGGTGCCCTCCACGGCCAACTTACTAACCTCCGCACCAAACTCCACCAACTCGCCATTCGGGAACTCCTGCTCCATCATCAGAGCCAAGCGAAACTCCTCGGCGAGTGCCTGACGGTAGTCAACCTCCTTTGGCGAGGTTGAAAAGTTCACCTCGGCCATAAGGTCGGCACCTCTTTGAGTGGAACACCTTTCGAGCAGTTGGGTGCGTATGCGGTCAAAACCGAGCCTTTGTTCTATTGTATTCATTCGTTATGTTTTTCTTTCTCAACAAGTTTGGGCACTCGCTACCGTGCTTCGTAGCGTGTCTACTCCTCCTCGAAGTCCACGTACTCGCCCACGTTCTTGCTCACCTTCTTTTTCTTCGGGGCCTCGGTGCGGCTAACCTTCACACGTCCCTCGTTGGGGTTGTTGCGGGGTTGCTGTTGGTGGTCGCCACCGTAGGTGTGGCTGTGGGAACCGAAGTGCCAGGTGTAGCCGGTGAATTGCTCGCCCCTCGCCTCGGCAGCCTTGCGTGCTTTGGCAATCCTTATGCGTAGCACAAGGAGTCCCACCAACGCCACAAGAACAATAATGCCAATAACACCAAAGATAAATCCGAAAATGTCGCCCAAAGTGATTGCCCCCGTGAGGGTAAGCACCAGCAACATAATCAGCAACCAATATCTCAATCCAAATCGTTCCATATCATCTATTCCGTCGACCGTCGACCGTCAACCGTCGACCGTCTTTTTAATTAGTAATTAGTAGAGAGTAATTAGTAAAAATGGCCCTTTGAATTCTCAATTTTCAATTCTCAATTTACTTATTCACCCTGTATGCCTTCTTCACACCGCCCACCTTCGATATGGCGTAGGTGACCATATCGGCAACACTCGACGAGGGTACTTCCACATTGATTACACCGCCCGCCATTCCGTCCCTCGTGGGCGAGATGGCCACCGAGCGAATGTTGATATTCAGCGCACCAATCTTCTCCACAATGTGGCTCAACACACCGGGGCTGTCCTCGGCAACCACACGAATGGATGCCACAAAACTACCCTTGCTCTGCTCGCCACGCCAACGCGCCGCAATGATACGATAGGGGTACAACTCTTTGAGCCTACGAGCATTGGGGCAGTCGCTACGGTGGATGGTGATGCCACTCGAAATGGTCGTGAAGCCAAACACATCGTCGCCAAAGATGGGGTTACAGCAGCGTGCAATGTTATATTTCAGGCCGTGTACCTCGTCGCCCAAGATGAGTTCCTCGGCAATGGGGCTCTCTTTGCGAGGCGTTGAGGGCTCCTTGCGTGGGGCTGGTGGTTGGGGCACGTCGCCCACCTCCAAGTGGCGCACAATAACCTCCTTAACCTCGCCCATATCGACCCTCTCGTCCACAATGCGTCCGTAGAGTTCCATACCCGTACGCAGTTTATAGTGGCGGCACAGGGCATTAACAGCGTCATCAATACTGATGGTGAGTTTCCAATTTTTCAGTTTACGTTCCAACTCCTCCCTGCCGAGTTTGGCCATCTTGCTCTCCTCCTCACGCAGGCAGACCTTGATGCGGTGGCGGGCCTTGCTGGTAACAACCACCGAGAGCCAATCTTTCTTGGGTTTCTGGTTCTTGCTGGTGAGAATAGTAACAATGTCGCCATTGTGAAGCGGCTCCTTAATAGATACGTTCCTATCGCCAATCTTGGCTCCCACGCAGGATGCACCCACCGAGGAGTGGATATCAAAGGCGAAGTCCAGCACCGTAGCACCCTCGGGCAGTTTCCTCAGGTCGCCTTTGGGAGTAAAGACAAAGACCTCGCGGGAGGTCATCGAAGCGTCCAGCTTGCGGGCAATGCCCGACTTGTCGCCACCCTCTTCTATAATCTCACGCAGGCGCGCAAGCCATTGTTCGTGGCTGATGGTGCCACCACCCACGCCCTTATAGCGCCAGTGGGCAGCAATACCCCTCTCGGCCACCTCGTCCATACGCTCCGTGCGTATCTGTATCTCCACCCACTGACCAAAGGCCAACACCGTGGCGTGCAACGACTCGTAGCCATTGCTCTTGGGTATGGAAATCCAATCCCTCATACGGTCGGGGTTGGGGGTGTAGAAGTCGGTAACTATCGAAAAGACATTCCAACACTGCATCTTCTCCGCCTCCCTCGGGCAGTCGATGATGATGCGAATGGCAAAGATGTCATACACCTCGTCAAAACTAACCTTCTGGCGCACCATCTTACGCCAAATGGAGTAGACACTCTTGGTGCGACTCTTGATGTGGTACTCTATTCCACTCTGGCGCATTTTCTCCTCCACGGGTGTCAACACATTGGCCATCAGTTCGGCCCTCTGTGCGGCACTCTCCTCCAATCGGCGGGATATGTCGGCATAGGCCTCTGGCTCGATGTGGGCGAAGGATATCTCCTCCAACTCGCTCTTGATGTTGTAGAGGCCGAGTTTGTGGGCAATCTGCGCATAGAGGTTCATACTCTCCCAACTCTTCTGCAACTGCTTCTTGGGAGGGAACATATCAATATTGCGCATCACCTCCAAGCGGTCGGCAAGTTTCAGTAGGATAACCCTCGGGTCGGTAGAATATGAGATTATCAGGTCGCGGAAGTTGTCCACCTGCTCCTTGTCGCTATTGGTGTTGATGCTCGATATGTCGTTCATACCGAGGATGATACCCACCACCGCCTCGCCAAAGGTTTTGTTCACTTCGGCAAGATTGAGTAGGCCCAAGCGTGCGGCATCGTGCAGCAGTGCAGCCACCACCGAGTTACGCCCCAAACCTACCTCCTCGACCACGATGCGGGCCGTCCCCACCGAGTGGTCAATCAGTGGCGAGCCGTCGTAGCGAGTCTGCCCATCGAGGGCCTCACTCGCCATAGCCAACGCCTGACGAATAAGCCCCACACTGTGGTCGCTAAATTGGCTGCTACACAGCGCAAGAAAGTCTGTATGTGTTGTTTGTGTCATTCAAAAAAAGCTGTTAGCCATTAGCTATTAGCCAAAATTTAGTAACTATGTCTTTTGCACACTCCTCCGCCCTTCGGGCACCTCCCCTACCTTAGGGGAGGAATTAGTCCCCCTCTAAGTTAGAGGGGGTGGCTGAAAGCCGGGGGCGTGTTGTTTTTGCTTTGGTTTGGAAGGCTTCCAAAAGTTCAAAAGCACCTCAACCTACCATCTACACAAAACAGGCAACGCCTGTTACCAAATAATCACTCTCTCCTCCTCGGGGCGGAACATTGCGCCACTCTCAATGCCGAAGGCCTCATACCACTCGGCAATGTTGGGCAAGGTGCCGTTCACACGCCATTTACCCAGCGAGTGGGGGTCTATCTTCGTGAGGCGAACGACCTCCTCGGGGCGGATGTTCTGTGCCCAAAGTGTTGCATAGGCAATGTAGAACCTCTGTGCTGCGGTGAAGCCGTCAATCTTCTCCGGCTCCACTCCACCGAGTGCATTTTGCAGTGCCGTGTAAGCCACCCTGAGGCCACCTTGGTCGGCAATGTTCTCGCCGAGGGTGAAGGCTCCGTTGGCGTGGAGTCCCTCCTCGTTTACCTCTATGGCATCGAACTGTGCCACAAGTTTTTGGGCTTTCTGGTCGAAAGCCTCCGCATCAGCCTTTGTCCACCAATCCCTCAGGTTACCGTCCTTGTCGTATTGGCGGCCCTGGTCGTCAAAGCCGTGGGTCATCTCGTGGCCAATAACCACACCGATGGCACCGTAGTTGACCGCATCGTCAGCCTCGGGGTTGAAGAAGGGTGGTTGGAGAATGGCGGCAGGGAAGCAAATCTCGTTGGTGGTGGGATTGTAGTATGCATTCACCGTCTGGGGGCTCATAAACCACCTTGACTTATCCACAGGTTTACCGAGGTCGGCAAGGTTGTCGGCCGTGTACCACGCACTTGCTGCCCTCATATTGGCAAGGTAGCTCTGCGAGGGGTCAATGGCCAGCGACGAGTAGTCTTTCCACTTGTCGGGGTAGCCGATTTTCACGGTGAAGGTTGCGAGTTTCTCCTGCGCTTTGGCCTTCGTCACGTCGCTCATCCACTCCAATGCGTTGATGTGCTGCGAGAGGGCCACTTGGAGGTTGCCCACAATGGCGAGCATCTTCTCCTTATACTCGGCAGGGAAGAACTTGGCGACATAGAGTTCGCCAACAGCCTCCGAAAGCAACGAGTTGGCCGTACCGAGCGAGCGTTTCCAACGAGGCCTCTGCTCCTGCTGGCCCGAAAGGGTACGACCATAGAAGTCGAAGTTGGTGGCCGAGAAGTCGTCCGAAAGGTAGGAGGCTGCGCTGCTCACCTCGTGGAAGAGAAGGTAGTCTTTGATGCTACGCAGGGGAGCCTTACCAATGAGTTCATTAGCCTTTGCGAGTGCAGGCTTTTGGCTCACCACCAACTCCTCGGGCATCTCAAAGCCGAGTGCTGCGGCATAGTCGCCCCAATTGATGTTACGGTAGGTGCGCTTCAAGGACTTCAACGTGGTGCGGTTGTAGTTCTTGTGGGGGTTTCGCAACTCCACATTGGTATAGTGGGCACCAGCGAGAGCGTTCTCAATGGTCATCACACTCTCGGCAATACGCACACACTCCTCTTCCGAGTAGCCCGCCAGAGCCATAACCTTACGGATGTAGTCCACATAGGCTTTGCGGATATCCTCACCACTCTCGTCGAAGTAGTAGTCCCTGTCGCCCAAGCCCAGACCTGCCTGACCAAGATAGAGAACATTGGTCGAGGTGTTCATCTCGTCGGCCGACACCATTGCATAGAAGAACGGATTGCCACTTGTGCGGTGCATCTTGCCAAGAAGAGCACTCAACGCGCACCTGCAATCCACACTCTCAATGGCACCAAGAGCCTCTTGGAGTGGCGCAGCACCCTCGGCATTGAGTCGGGTACTATCGAGGCCCATACGGTAGAGGTCGGCAATCTTTTGCTCCACGCTCCCCTCCTCCACTTTTTTCTTCTCCAACTCGGCGAAGAGTTCTTTGATGCGGAGTTCGTTGCTCTCGCGCAACATATCGAAGGCTCCATAGCGTGAGTACTCCGGTTTCATAGGGTTATTGCGCTGCCAACCTGCCGTGAAATGCTCATAGAAATCGTCATTCAAGGCGATACTCTCATCGAAGTTGGCAGTATCAATTGCGGGGCTTTTCTTTTCGCCACCACACGAACAGAGTGTGGCAATGGAAAAAAGAGTAATCATAGTTCTTTTCATAAATAAGGTATAAAAATAACGGTAAGTCTGTCAAAATTATTTGCAAAGATAAAATTTTTTCCTATATTTGTAAACACAGTAGTTTCTAACCCTTAAATAAATTGAAGAGATATGAAACGATTTTTCACATTTTTAACCACAATTTTGTTTGCCGTTGCAACCATCGCTCCTGCCTCCGCACAGCAGCGAGGCGAGTGGAGTATCAAAGGCGGCGTGGGATGGTACTCCCTGCCCGACATTATAGGCGCACTCGTGGCCGGTCTAAGCACCGCATTTGGTAATCCCGAAGGCACAGAGAGGCAGGATTTTATACTCTTGTTAAACCCCAACGTCGAAGCACACTACGGCATCAACGATTGGCTGGCTCTGGGTGGTTCACTCACAGTCGGTTACAGTTCGGCCAAGTCGGTCTTTACCGACACGGGCGCAATGAACAAAAGTGCCAGCGCACTCTACCCCTCTTTGATGTTTAGTGCCAAAACACAATATTTCCGTTCGGGAGCCTTTGCGATGTATGGTTCGTGGGGTGTCGGTGCGATGGCTTTGGCGGCCAAACAATGGAGTGCCGACGGCAACACGAGCAACAATAATTTTGCCGTCGCACCGATGGGAAATATCTACCCGTTGTGCTTCTCTTATGGAGGACGTACGGGCGGTTTTGCCGAACTCGGTTGGGGTGCCAAAGGAGTTGTAAATGTGGGAGTTTACTGCGCATTCTAATGAAAATATTCATTCGCTAAAAATCAATAGGTTAGGTATATGTCAAGGCAAAAAATCTACTATCCCCAGGGGGTGTGTTCGAGGGCCATTGTAACCACCATTTCGGACGACGGAAAGACCATCGAAGAGGTGCAGTTTGTGGGCGGTTGCCACGGCAACACACAGGGTGTGGCAGCACTCGCAAAGGGACGTCCCGTGGCAGAGGTTGTGGCCCTGCTCAAAGGGATTGATTGCAGAGGCAAAGGGACCTCGTGTCCCGACCAACTTGCACGCGCTTTGGAAGAGGCGTAAAGAGCACATCAAGATGTGGTTTCGGGCCACTCCTATTGGCATCAATAGAGAGGGGTTTGTGGGCCGTAGGGCATCCGCAAGCCCCTCTTTTTTGTGCCCAAAGATGGCCATATTTATGCCCCAAACAACTATTTCGCACGCTTTGCTTTTTTTATATAATAAAAAACACTACTTTTGTCCGATAAACCGGAAATTAGTATTTAACACAGATAAGACATTATGTTCAAAAAAATCACTCTTTGTGTAGCTCTCGCACTTGCTCTCTGCTCGTGCGGTAGTCAGAAAGATTTGGCCTACTTTCAGGATGTCCAAACAGGCACTCTTGATTCCACAGTGGGACAAATTAACACCATTCAACCGGGCGATGTGCTGACCATATCCGTGTCGTCGAGCACCCCCGAACTCGCCGTCCCCTACAACCTCTTCTCGGCGAGAGGTCAGATTTCGAGTGTGGCTGCTGCCAACTCTTCCAGCAAGATTACCTCCAATGTATCCTACGAGGGCTACTCCGTGAACAGCGAGGGTTGTATCAACTTCCCCGTGTTGGGCGAGATAAAAGTGGCGGGACTTACCCGTGAGCAACTCGCCAAACAGTTGCAGAACACACTCAAAGATGTGATGCCCGACCCTGTGGTGACGGTTAATTTTGTCAACTTCTACATCACCGTTATCGGCGAGGTGGAGAGGCCCGGCACCTACAACTTCCCCGGCGACAGGCTCACCCTCTTGGAGGCTATCGGTTTTGCTGGCGACCTGACAGTCTATGGCGAGAGGACCAAAGTGATGGTTATTCGTGAGGAGAATGGCGAGCGCCACGTGGAGGTTCTCAACCTCAAATCGAAGGATATCTTCAAGTCGCCCTATTTCTACCTCAAACAGAACGACGTGGTGTATATTGAGCCCGTTGGCGCAAAGGCCAAGAGCGTGTCGACCTTCACCACCTACTTCCCCATCATCACCTCGCTCGCATCGCTGGGCACCTCAATCACAATGATGATTTACTACTTATCGTTCGCTTCGCGAGCCAGGTAGAATAAAGCACAACGACAATTATGGCTATGGAAAACTACAATACACAGAACAACTACACTCAACCCTCCGGCGTGGTTGAGGAAGAAGGCACGGAGTTGTCGCTCCGAGCAATCTGGAAATTCTTTATCGGCAACTGGTTTTGGTTTGTCATATCGGTATTTGTGTGCCTCTGCGCAGGCTTCCTCTACTGCAAAGTAACGCCCAAAATCTACTCGTCGAGCGCACTCATCTACGTCGACGAGAACTCCTCGCGTAGTGTGAAGTCGGATGTGACGACAATGACCAACATCCGTATGATGCGCCAGACATCGGTGGTGGACAACGAGGCCGCAATCCTCCGTTCGCGTTCGCTGATGAACAAAGTGGTTGAGAATATGAATGCCAACATTCTCTACTATGTGCCTGCCAAGTTACGCAAAGTGGAGGTGTATGCCCCCACCGTACCAATCGAGGTGGTTGTTGACTCACTAATGGCCCCATTCGTGATGGACATATCCATACTTGATGATGGCACCTACAAAGGAACCATCGAATATACCAAGCGCGGAGAGGAGTACGAAGAGGCCTTCAACACAACTATCGACCAGCCAATCTATGGCGGTATGGGTATCGTGCGTATCGTTAAGAACGAACACTACGTTGCCCCTGTTGTGGATGATGAGTCCAATGACGTACAAAAAGGTGGCAAAAAGGTAACGAAAGAGAAGAGGAAAGCCACTCCACGTTATATTGTCAAAGCCGGAGGTGTCAAAGGCTATGCCCGCGTGCTGTCGTCCAACCTGAGCGTTGCTCCTTCGAGCAAGACCACAAGTCTTATCAGTGTGGGCATAAAGACTGCTGTACCACAGAAGTCGGCCGACATTGTCAACGAGCTTATTCGTGTGTACAACGAGGATGCCAAAGAGGGCGAGAGGGCTGTTGCAAGGGCCACAATGGAGTTTGTGGACGAGAGGTTGGCCATTGTTGGCGGCGACCTCGACGACGTGGACTCCTCGGTGGAGAAATACCGCAAGAGCTCGCTGAGTGTGAACTCCACAACCGAGGCAAACCTCTATGTGCAGTCGTTAGCTAAACTCGAAGACCAAGCTGTGCAGGTGGAGGTCAACATCAGCATCCTCAACGACATATACAACCACGTACAGTCCATCTTGGGCAAGGCCGAAGTGATTCCATTCTTTGGTTTCTCTCCCACCGACAGTGCGTTGAATACCATTATCAACAACTACAACAACGCTGTGATGGCCTACCAGACCGTCGGTGGCGACGAAATGCTCAGCAACCCCTCGGTTAGGAAGAGCAGGGAGAACCTTATGGATATGCAGAGAGTGCTGCCCGCTTCTATCGCCAACCAGCGTAACTCGTTGGAGGTAGAGCTCCGCTCGCTCAACAGGCAGATTGCCGAGAACAGAAGCAAGGTGAGCAACCTGCCCACCATCGAGAAGGAGTCGCAGTCGATTATGCGTAACCAACAAATCAAGGTTCGCATCTATGAATACCTGCTCAACAAACGTGAGGAGACAAGCCTCAAATTGGCCACCACCGCTTCGGTGTCGAGGGTTATTGACCCTGCCGAGCCTTCGGCTTTGCCCATCTCGCCCAAGACCGCTATGGTTATGTTGCTGGCGTTGATTATGGGTCTTATATTACCTATTGTTGTAATCTTCATAGCCGAGGCACTGAGGAGCAAAATCTACTCGGTTGAGGAGGTTGAGAGTATGCTGAAAGGCGACATACCCATCATCGGTGCCATTCCTTCGAAGCAGAGCAAGAGTGGTAGCGACATTATGGTAACCCCCAACAGCCGTGATGCCATTGCGGAGGCATTCCGTATGGTGCGTACCAATGTGGACTTTATGCTCACGGGTGGTGGTAAAATCATAATGGTTACCTCCACGGTTCCCTCGGAGGGCAAGACAACCTGCTCGCTGAACATAGCACTCTCGTTCGCCATCACGGGCAAGAAGGTCCTCATTGTTGATATGGATATGCGTAAGGGCTCGTTGGAGAATCGTATCGGCATTAGCAGCCACGGTAAGGGTATCGTAAACTACCTCGTTGGCAAGGAGCCCGACCTCAACAATCTCATCGTCAAGAACAGCCTTCACGGTGTGGATGCCCTGTTGGTGGGTATCATTCCCCCCAACCCTGCCGAGTTGTTGATGCGTGGCGAGTTGGACGAGATGTTCGAGAAACTGAAAGGTATGTATGACTACATCATTGTCGACACAGCCCCCATTGCTCTTGTTACCGACACTATGATTGCCAACAGGTTGGCCGATATGACCCTCTACTGTATGCGTATGGGCCACTCCGAGAAGAATGTCTTTGAGACCTTGAAGGCCATCACCAGCCGACAGTCGTTGAAGAATATGGGTATCATCATCTCGGATGTGGGTGCCGGCAAACTCTACTATGGTGGTGAGAAGAACAGCAAGGGTTATGGTTACGGCTACGGATATGGCTATGGTTACGGCTATGGTTACCGCGAAGACAACACCAAAGACAATGTTGTTACAAAGTTCTTCAAATCGTTAAAAAAACGTAAATAGGAATAAAAAACTTCGCCAAACCTATTGTATTTGAAAAAAATGTAATAACTTTGCCAAAGACCACATAATAAACTACACATAAACTAATAATTAAACTTTACAACTATGCAAGCATTAGTAGAGAAAATCAACGCTCAGATCGAGCTTTTCCAGGTAAACGCTAAACTCCAGGCTGAGAAAGGCAACAAAGCTGCCGGCACTCGCGCTCGCAAAGCAGCTTTGGAGGTATCGAAACTCATGAAAGAGTTCCGTAAAGCATCGGTTGAGGCTGCTAAATAATTAGTCAGTTTTACCACTTTTTTAGCACAAGGAGGCGGCCTCTTGCAGGGTGCCTCCTTGTTGTTACAATGAGAAACAAAACCCCACACCCCTCTCTTCGAAAATAAAAGACAATGGTAACACTAAGACTCATCACCATCGCTTGTGCACTCATTGCCTCGCTGGGCAATGCTGCATGTGTGCCAAGTGTGGAACCATCCAAACACCCATCTGACAAGACACCCACAAACGAGGTGGTTTCCATCACAGACCAACTTGTAGCCGCTGCCGGTGCAACCGAACAGATGCGCACCAAAGCTGCCGAACTGCGTGCAACCACGAGCACAGCCAACGGCACACTACGAAGTGGTGTATATGTCTATTCGGCGACGGTGGAGGAGTATGCACAAAAACCCGAGCAGTTGGCCGCACGTCTGGCTCTGCTGGGTATGAGCGATGTCTACCTGAGTATGTCGAGAGAGGTGATGACCTCCGCCACCCACGACAAGAGAGATTGGTATGAGAGATTCATCGGTGAGGCACACCTATATAATATAAAGGTGTATGCGATGCGTTTGCAGAGCAACACTATCTACACCAACGAGGATGTTGTTCGCACGGAGGTGGAGGCAATCAAAAAGTGGAACTCTTCGGTTGCTCCCATTTGCCAAGTGGACGGCATCTCTGCCGACCTCGAACCACACACAATGAAATCCTCCGACAAGAACGCACAAGCACTCGGCTATTGGTGGGACAGCACCAACAACTACGGTAAGGGCGGAAGTAACGACCGCCTTGTGGGCCTCACCCTCGACCGCCTGTCGTATGCAGACCAATTGCTTGGCGACCTACAACTTTGTGAGGCTCTCTCTTCGGCCTTTCAGCCCAAGTATGACCAGGGATTGCTGTCGAAGGGTTGTGCCGAAGATTTTCTGGCCGTGTGCGATTGGGTGATGGTTATGGCCTACCGCACCACCGCCGACAAGATTTGGACCGACGTGGAGAACTACCTCAAAGCCACCCCTGCCAATAGAAAAGGGTGTGTATCGGTGGCTGTGAAGGTACACCAAAACGAACTCGACAACGTGTCGCCCTCATTGAAACCGCTTGGTTGGAAGGGTGTAATGGAGGCTATAGGTAGCGTTGTGCAACGTGGCAAAGCGTGGCCCGCATTCCGTGGTGTGGACTACTTCCAATATGTCGGCCTCGAAGACCTCTGGGAAGCAGAGTAGGAAGGGGAATTGAAAATTGAAAATGGAGGTATGCCTACGGCACGGGTATTAAAAAAGATACCCGAGGGCAAGAAAGGGCTGAATGGGCACCAAAGGGCGGAAAGGGCAGAAAGAGCAGAAAGGGAATTGAAAATTGAAAATTACTCCTCCCCTAAGTTAGGGGAGGTGCCGTAGGCGGAGGGGTATGCTGACGGTTGACGGTCGACGGTTGACGGTCGACGTTAAAAAAACGCAAAGTGTGCGGCAAATGCAAGGCACACAAGAAAACCACCTCCGCAGTTTACTAAACGTAAATGAGGAGGTGGTTTATCGCAGTGTAACGCCGCAGTTGCCGTACAATCTGCGTTTTTTACTGCGTTTTTACTCTATCCAGACAAGTATAAGTGCGGTGTATTTTGTGTCGGCACCACCAATAAGATAGACCTTGTTGTCCTCCAAACGGTCAACCTTCATCGCCTTGTAGGTAACACTCGACGAAAGCTCTTTGATACCCTTGCTTGTCATCTTAACATCCACACTCTGTCCCGCAACAGGCTCTGCCGAAAGGACAAACTGTACATATTTATTACCCTCGTTGTTCATAATACGGTAGGTCAGTTTCGACTTGTTGAAGTACCCCTGACCATCACTCTGATTGAAGGTATAGGTGGATTTGCCCTGCTCATTGGCATAGGTATACACACCCGGAACATCCTGCAAATCCATATATGATGTCAACGCATCCAACTGTTTGTCGCCCGTCTCGGGGGTAACACACGAGGTGAGTGCAGCTGCCAAAATGAGTGTTGCTATTGTGAAAATACGTTTCATTGTTGTCGTTCTCTTTTAAACGTTAATGCTTTTATCGGAATAACTCTCTGCCCTATTTTACGGTGATGTAGCGGTAGACATACTCGGTGTTACCCTTGTCGTCGGTGATTGCGGCACACACCTGGTGTTTGCCTGCCGAGAGTTTGAGATAGACCTCCTTGCTCACCTTGCCGTCGATGTACCACGTGATACTCTCGGGAGTACAATCGAGGTCCTTAACACTGAGCCACACATAGTCGTTCTTGCCATAGGAGGCCTGCATATTGAGTGCCGAGCGAGCCATCGAAGCCACAGCCGCACCCTGGGTGGTGATGTGCAAGGAGTATGCGGCTTTCTCGTTTACGGCACCACCCTCCATACCATAGATGGCAACACCATATTCAGTGCGAGGTGCCAAAACGGGTAAAACAACAAACTTATTGGTCGTCTCCAAAGTGAACTCCTCCGAGGTCTTGGTGTTGGTGTAAACAATCTTCCATTGGGAGTAGTTGTGTTTGCTTGTCTCCCAACTAATGAAGGCGTCGTATTGGTTTACCTCGTAGCTTAAATCGTCAACCAACACGGTCAGCACCACATCCTGACCATCCAACCTGATGTTGGAGATTTTCAGCCCGAGTGGCACAGCATTCCAGTCGCAGAACGCAGGGCTCGACTTGTCGGTCAACGAGGTAATTTGAGCCTCGCCGGGGTAGAACCACCTGCGGCTCTGGCTGTTGGGAGCCGAGGGGTCGGCACGGAAGAGTTTCAAGCACTCGTGCGACGAGTAGGCATTACCACGGTTGGCATCCCAACGAGAGAGCATTTCGTTACTTGTATCAACGTGATAAACGAGCATACCATTACCACCTGCATAACCCGCCAGGTCAACCTTCGGGTCGCCTTCGAGTAGGTATTTATCCCACTTGAACGATGCCGAATTAGCCTGTGCATTGTGGTTCTCGAAGAGGAAGAACTCGTCGCGGTTATCATCGGTGAAGATAACATAGCCGTTGTTGTCGTAGAGAGGGCCCAAGCGGTACTCACCCGGCTCGACAATCTCCCTGGGGTAGGCCCAGCCGAGCAACCAACGCTCGAAGATGTTGTAGGCAGGAGGTGTGCGGCCCTCATTGAGGTAGTTACCTGCAGCCATAATGTCGGCATATTGGAGTCCAAAGGCGGTACCATTGCCCTCGCCATCGGTGTCGTAGTTATCGGGCAGACCAATGGCGTGGCCGAACTCGTGGCAGAAAGAGCCGATACCCGAATACTCCTTACCTGCGCCCTTCAACTCCGAAGTACAAGCGTAGGTGTAGGCAATCTTGCCGTCAAATACGGGCGTTTCGGTGGTGTCGATGTTAGATCCGCCGGGAGTGCCTTTGGGGACAAGGTAGGACATATGTGGCCACACAGCATCGGGGTGTGTGTATTTTGCCTCGGCCTCGTTGTTGCCGGCAAAGAATACAAATACGAGGTCGATTTGGCCGTCGCTGTTACCATCGAACTGCGAGAAGTCGAGGCCATCCTTATCGGCCAAATTACAAGCCTCCAAAATCATATAAGCAGGCCTCTGGTCGCTACCGTAGGAGGTGTTACCACCATAGTAGGCACGCGTGTTGGAGAGTTCATAGGGGCCCATAACCACAAACTCGGGCTCGAACTGACCGCTGGAATTGGCCGCAAAATAGTCCCTCGCACTTCCCGTTGCGCCGTTCTTACTATACCCCTGCTCGTTGAGCATAGCAGTAAAGTCGGCATTGGCGGTAGCGTGGTTTTGGAACTTCACATCGGTATATTCCACAAGAATTGCAAGGCCCTTCATCTTACCCTTACGAGCACCACCCCAACGGCCAATCTTCAAAGCTTGGTTTACCGAAGCACGGGTAGTCACCTCTGCTGCACGGGTTAGCATAAGGTCGGATGCACACACAGGGTGGCGGCCCAAAGCGGCATTTACGTTAGGGCGCAGACCTACGCTCTTGTTTGCCACCTTGCGCTGCTCGGCCGAGAGAGTGCTCACGGGGCGAGCCAACACATCAGAGGCAACCAACAAGCCATCCTTCATTGTGGCAAAGTAGAAGTCGCCACTACCCTTCTGGGCCACCGTGTAGGTGTTGTCCATCAGCGTGTAGTGCATAAACTCGTCGCCGAAGGTTTCGAGGGTGATGACCGTGCCGTCCGACTGAACATAGGAAACAGCTCCTGGCTTGGCAGGAATTGCCATCGCAGCAGCCATTGTGCAAACCGCAAAGAGTGCGGCAAGGGTGAGTTTTTTCATATTCTCAAACAAAATTTTTTTTCCGTCCGCAAGGTAGTCTTTTTTTTCGGATATACAATATCCGAATGGAAACATTTCGCTCCCTTTGTCCGATTTTTCTCTTTGATGTTTTCGTTGTATCTTTGCACAAACGAAGATTAAAACCAGCAAACATATTTTGTTATGACATTCAAAAAACTTGTGGCTATCGAGCCCGTAAGTCTTATTCCCTCGGCCGAAAAAGAACTTCTCACCTTGGCCGAAGAGGTTGTTATGTATGACGATATTCCCTCCTCCGACGAGGAGATTGCTGCCCGTGTGGGCGATGCCGATGCAGTGTTGTTGAGCTACACCTCACGTTTGGAAAAGGGTGCAATGGAGTTGTGCCCAAACCTGCGATATATTGGAATGTGCTGCTCGCTCTACTCACCCGAGAGTGCCAATGTGGACATTCGCTATGCAGCATCACGCGGCATCACCGTTACGGGCATCCGTGACTATGGCGACGAGGGCGTTGTGGAGTATGTTGTGAGCGAACTCGTGCGCCTGCTCCACGGCTTTGGCGAGGAGCCCTGGGAGGGCACTCCGAGGGAGATTACGGGCCTTAAAGTGGGCGTTGTAGGACTCGGTAAATCGGGTGGAATGATTGCCGATGCGATGCGCTTTTTCGGTGCCGAGATTAGCTATTTTGCACGCTCCGAGAAGGAGTGGGCCAAAGAGAAAGGCTACCAATACAAACCTCTCAAAGAGGTGCTTGCCGAGAGCGATGTGGTCTTCTGCTGCCTTAACAAAAACACCATCCTGCTCCACGAGGAGGAGTTTGCCGTGATGGGCGGACACAAAGTGCTCTTCAACACCGGTCTTTCGCCCGCTTGGGACGAGGCCCCGATGCTCGGTTGGTTGGAGAGCGCACCCGACAACCGCCTCTACTGCGACACGCTCGGTACGCTGGGCGGAGCACACCTTATGACTCACCCACAGGTACGCACCGTGAACATCTCCACCGGCCGTACCATCCAGGCCTTCGACCGCCTGAGCGAGAAGGTGCTCAACAACATCAAAGAGTTCCTCAAAAATTGAAAATTGAAGCAAATGCGAGTATGCGAGGGCAGAGGTTGCTTGCAAACTATGCCGAGCAGGAGCATTTTAGAGCAAACGAAGTTTGGTCAATTGAAAATGGAAAATTAACAGACGCCCCCGCCTTTCAGACACCCCTCTAACTCAGAGGGGGAGTATTCCTCCCCTAAGGTAAGAGGTGCCATGCAGTGGCGGAGGAGTGTGCAAAAACTTACGGGTAACAAAAAAGATACCCGTGAATAGAAGAAAACATTTTGAATTTTGAATTTTGAATTTTGTATTAGTCGGTCGACGGTCGACAAAAAAGTGAGCCTTGCGGGGCGCACTTTTTGTTTGGATTTTACTTACAACTTATAGGAGAGGTTGTAGGTTTTACCCTTGACGGTCACTTTCACCGTGGTTCCATTTGACGAATAGGCTCCCACAAACTCGGCACCGATGGAGGCCGAAGTGTCGGGGTGGATGACGGTAATAAACCTCACAACATCCGAGGCACTCTGTTTGGTGGCCGTCAGGCGGTAGAACTTACGAGCCGTCTCCGTGTTGAGTTTCTCCGAATAGTAGCTTGTGCCGCTCTCGCCCTTAAAGCCCGTGTGAGTCTCGGAGAATGTGAGCCACTTCATATTCACTCCGTCCGAGAAGGTTGTGTGAGCACCGTAGGCATAGTTACTGCTCTGGTTGTCAATAGTCACCACATCTATTCCCTTATTCTTATCGGCACAGAGGTGGAAGCTGACATTGACAGGCACGCCGGCTGCCGTGCCATAGGCCTCATCCACAACCACATAGAAGGTGTCGTCAACCATAAACACACCCCTGCGGTGCGAGAGGTCGCTGTATGACTTATTCTCCGCCACCACAACGTTCACTCCCCCACTCTGCTCTTGCGAGAGGAGGTGTTTGCCTGCACAATAGCCCTTGGCAATGGGCGCAAGGTCTTTGGTGAGGGTGTTGTGGCTTGCTGCCGACTTATTGCGGTCCCTAATGTCATCCAAGCCATTATCGCCACCATAGGTAAAGACACCCGCATCGGGCATAAAGTTACGTCCCCTACTCCACAGCGAGAATGTACCGTTGTCGTGGTGGCAGTGGGTGTAGTTCTTGGGGTTGGCGTTGTTGGTGTAGATAAGAATGGTCGACTTATCATCCCAGCCGTTACGTAGGAAATAGAATCCGCCCACGGGGTAGCTGATAAGTTTCTCGGTGGGTTTGGTGCCAGAAGTGCCACCAGAGCCTACATACTTAAACTTGCCATTGTTGGGGAACATCGCTGCATAGTTGCCCACATTGCGTGAGAGCACCCCCACACTTTGGGCAAAGGTATCGTTGAAGCACTCCCAACTGTAGTCGGGGTAGATGTAGTCGGTGATGAACATACACGCCTTTTCGAGCATCGAGAGGTAGTTGGCAGTCATGTACGACAACTTATTGTTGGCCTGCACCACCTCATAGGTCGCACGGAAGTTCTCAATAACACCCATACCATAGGAGGGTGAGAGCTCCAACGGCGAGCCATCCGCATTAAATTGGCGCACGAGCTGGTCGGTGATATTCTTTGAACCCTCCGAGAGCCACTCGGCCGACTTCTTGAACTCAGGCATCAACACAGCCGCCTGCACCAAAGCCACATCCTGTGCCAAGCGTATGTTGCTCGCCTTCTCATAGTATGGATTGGCCCTACTAAACTCCACCGTCTTGTGGAACTCCACCAACACCGTCGAGAGCCAATCGCCCGTAAAGTGGGTGGAGGTGAAGAAGAAGGGAAGGTTTTTGAGTTGCGAAGTGATGCGGTTGGCAAGCGAAAGACAGCCCCACATCTTATTCTCCGGCAGATAAATATCGACCTTCTCGGTGGGAAGTGGGTAGTGTTTCAACCAATCGGCATACTGTTCCTTCCACGCGTCGAAATACTTCTCCTCGCCCGTGGCAAAGAGTGCCTGACCGAGGTAGAAGAACCACGCGTGCCAATGTTTTTGGTAGAACTCATCGCCCGCACCGGGAGCTACAAAGTCCCAATTGATACCACCCTGACCATCATCGAAGGAGTAGTAGTTGCCACCCTCCATCCACGTGTTGAGTTTCACCGCAAAGCGCAGTTCGAGAGCTTGGTCGGCGATGAACTTACCGGCAGAGGTTATAGTCTTGTCCGTTAGGGGATTAAGAGGATTAGCCACTGTGCGGTAGCGCATATATTTCACCAACTCGTCGGCGGCCTTTGCGTAGTGCTTTTGGTTATACTCCTTCTTCACCGCAGCAAGGCCCGAATAGTCGAGATTGAGCAAGTCGAACATCTCCAAGTTGACCTTCTTATCGTCCTCCGTGAGTTCATACTCCGGCTCTTCAGGCTCGGGTGTTGGGTCCGGTTTGGAGGTGTTGGTACCACCCTGTGTGTTGGAGTTATCATCCCAATCCCTCTCTGGCTGCTCGCAAGCCACACCAAGAGTCATAATGGCCGCAAGGGCCAATATCATAAATTTCCTTATCACCATAATGTAGGTTTGATTTTGGCCAAAAGTAGATACTTTCCCGCAGAAATGCAACAGTCAAAGATGGTTTTTAGTGTAAAATAGTCACACAATGTATTATTCTTTTAATTATTGTTTGTAAATTTGCCTGCGGGCGAAGGCCTTTATAACAACACTAATTTGGATGAATAAGATGCACGGACTTTTTCTTTCTGTAATGACACTGCTCAGCGTGGCTTGTATCCAGCCCGAGACAGAGTGGAACGACAAAACCAACACACCCGAAACTTCAATGCCTGAACGCAAGGAGAAGGAGGTTGTGTGGGCCAACCTCGATGGTACAATGGTTCCTCTACCACCAACCGAACACCCCAGGGTATTCCTCCGTAGGAAAGACATTCCCGAATTGATGGAGAAGCTAAACACTCCGGATGCTCGTTCCATCCTGCGCCGCATCCAAAAAGCCGCTGTGCCCCGCACCCCCGAAGAGGAGGCTGCCGCCACCGACCGTGGTTTTCGCTACTATGCCCAAATGAGGGGTGTAACCTCCGAGGTTCAACTACAAGCATTGGACCACCTCTTGTACGACGATATGATGCTCGGTCGCAAGGCCGTTAAGTCGATGCTCGACACCCTGAAAACCACCTCTTTCGGCACCAAAAACGACCTTTCGCGTGCCAGCGGTACGATGTTGATGGTGGGTGCTATGGTCTATGATTGGTGCTACGATGTGATGACTCCCAGCGAGAGGCAGCAGTATATCAAGGAGTTTGTGCGTATCGCAGGCACAATGGAGTGCCACTATCCCCCCAAACGCAACGAGGCCGTTACAGGCCACGGCTCGGAGTGGATGATTTTGCGCGATATGCTTTCGTGCGGTATCGCCATCTACGACGAGTACCCCGATATGTATCACTATGTTATCAAGATGATGTATGAGGACTATATCCCCGTGCGCAACTACACCTACAAGGGACAAAACTACCATCAGGGCAGTAGCTACGTGTCGGTGCGTTTTACCAACGATCTCAACTCTCTGTGGATTTTGGACAGGATGGGCGCAGGTGCCATCTACGACCCCGCACAGCAGTATGTGATGTATGACCTCATCTATCGCCGCCGTCCCGATGGGCAGGTGCTCTATTTTGGCGACGAAAATCCCGCACCTCGCAAGCAACCACAGAACTACTCACAGCCCGCATTCCTCGCTGCAAGCTACTACAACGACCCCTACCTCGCCTACGAATTTGACCGCCGCAACAAAGTGGAACCCCATATGCTGATGTTGGAACTCTTGTGGAGGGACTTTGACCTCGTTGGTAAGGCTCCAAACAATCTTCCTCTCACCCGTTACAGCGGCACTCCCTTTGGTTGGATGATTGCTCGCACGGGTTGGGATGACAACTGTGTGATTGCCGAGATGCGCATCACCGAGCAGTTCTATGGCAACCACCAGCACCTCGACGGTGGCTCGTTCCAAATCTACCACAAGGGCCCCTTGGCCATCGACTCCGGCTCCTATCAAGGCTCGTCGGGTGGCTACAACAGCCCTCACAACAAAAACTACTTTAAGCGTACCATCGCCCACAACTCACTGCTCATCTACGACCCCGATGAGAAGTTTGCTTGCTGGAACTATGGTGGTAGTGATAAAACCGAGTTTGCCGCCAACGACGGTGGCCAGCGTATGCCCGGCGACCGTTGGGAGTCGTGCCGTAGTTTCGATATGCTGCTAAGCGAGGAATATACTGTTGGTAAGATTCTCGGCCACGGCTTTGGCCCATCCGAAAAACGCCCCGAGTACTCCTACCTGAAAGGCGACATCACAAAGGCTTATAGCTCAAAGGTACAGGACGTTAGGCGTAGTTTTGTATTCCTCAACTTCGAAACAACCGATGGTAAGGGTAAGAGTACCAAGACGGCAACAACTCACACCGTACCTGCCACTATGATTGTCTTCGACCGCATCGTGTCGTCCAACCCCGACTTCAAGAAATATTGGCTCCTGCACAGCATCGAAGAGCCTGCCATCGAGAGCGAGAGCTTCGTTGTTAAGCGTACCAAGGATGGCGACAGCGGTATGCTCCACTGCTCGGTATTGCTCCCCGAGGCCGACGACCTCAACATCGAGAAGGTGGGTGGCCCCGGCAAGGAGTTCTGGGTGTTCGGCACCAACTATCCCAACGCTGCCACCACACGTCCCGACCCCTGCAACGAGAGGGGCGAATGGAGGGTGGAGGTAACGCCCAAAAATCCCGCTGCCGAGAACCACTTCCTCAACGTCATCCAGGTGGCCGACAATGGTGCCGGCTCGCTCAATAGCGTACAGCGCATCAACACCGACACCCACGTGGGCGTTGTTATTGCCGACCGTGTTGTGGTATTCCGCAAGGATGCGACTTCGCAGAATGAGGCATTCACGTTCACCATTCCCACTCCCGAAAGTGGCGAGAAGAGTAAGGTTAAACTCCTTGTGTGCGACCTCTCGGAGGGTGCTTGGAAGGTGCTCCAAAATGGCAAGAGCGTGGCCAAAGGCACGGTTACTGCCGAGAATGGTACTCTCTATGTCACCCTATCCGCAGGCGAGTACACCATTACAAAATAATGGAAAATTGAAAATGGAAAATTGAAAATTATTTTCCCTAAACTCACTACACTCCCTAAACTCACTAAGGCCCCTACACCCCACCTCTCGGGTAACAAAAAAGATACCCGCGAAAAAGGTGGGGCCCCTCCGAGGTCTTGGGTATTAAAAAAGACATCAGACGTTGGACGTTGGACGTTAGACGTTAGACGTTAGACTGTTATCGGTCGACGGTCGACGGTTGACGGTTGACAACAACAAAAAAAGCCACGGGTGTTTCCCGTGGCTTTTTTATTCAACCGGCAGAACTACTCCTCGGCAAAAATCTCGGCCAACTTTGCGCCCAGAGCCTCGCCACGGAGGTTCTTCGCAATAATCACGCCCTCGCTATTGATGAGGAAGTTGGTGGGAATGGAGCTAACAGCGTAGTCCTTAACTGCGGGAGCCTCCCAACCGCCAAGGATACTTACGTTTACCCACTTCATACCCTTGTCGTTCATGGTGTTCACCCAAGCATCCTTGTTGTTGTCAAGGCTGATACCATAAATCTCAAAGCCCTTGTCGTGGTACTCGGCATAGTCGGCCAGCAGGTAGGGCACCTCGCCCATACAGGGACGGCACCACGAAGCCCAGAAGTCCAATAAAGTGACCTTATTGGCCTTAACAACCTCGCTCAACGAAATCTCCTTACCCTCTGCGTCGGGCATCTTAACCTCAATGAACTCCTTGCCAACAGCGGTACGCAACATACCCTCGGCCCTGCCCTTAACCTTTACCAACTCGGGCAACTTCTGCAACTCCTTGGGGTAGGCAGCAACGGCAGCCAAGATGTCCTCGGCCTCCATCGAGTAGTATTTGTTCATCACGAGGATATAGGCACCCCAGAGGTTATCCTTGTTGGCCTCGTAGCTCTCGTCGTTCAGAGCCTCAATCTGCTCATAGACAGCCCTCATCTCCTCCTCGCTAACCTCGGGGTTTTCGAGTTTGGCAGCGAGTGTGTTCTGTGCCTCCACATAGGCAGCAAAAGCGTCGTTCGACACGGTACCGGCAGCCTTCACATTTTCGAGGTCCTCGGCCGAGCCATTAACGGTGATGGCACCCTCCTCCAAGAATACGGGCACCACGGGCTGGCCATTAACGGTCAACAGAGAGAAAAGAGGAGTCTGGCTCTCAACCTCAATGGTAAATGCGCCATTCTCAACGGTAGCCTCACCATAAGCCTCCTTGTCATCGCCCGACATAGGCATCAGTGCAACAGTACCTTCGAGGCCCTCGATGGTACCACTCACTGCATAGGTCTTTGTGTTCTGGCAGCCCACCAGCAACATTGCGGTAGCAGCTGCAAAAAGAATGATTTTTTTCATAGTCTTATTTGGTTTTGGTTTGTTATTCTAATTCGATTTACCTCTTCACCCTATCGGGGTTGTTGTTGACAAATTTCTCCCACGAGGAGTTACTGCTACTCCTACGTGTGCGGCTCACGGGCTGGTGAGGAATGACCTGCGAGGTTTCGAAGTAGTGGCACAGAGCCACCGCCAGACCATCCGTAGCGTCCAACCTCTTGGGGTTATACTCCACCCCCAACATACTCTTCAACATCGATGCCACCTGCTCCTTGGCCGCACCGCCATTACCCGTAATGGCCTGCTTAACCCTCCTCGGTGCATACTCAAAGACCTTGTGTCCCCTGCACAATGCTGCCGCCATAGCCACACCTTGTGCCCTACCCAATTTGAGCATACTCTGCACATTCTCGCCAAAGAAGGGGCTCTCCAACGCCACCTCATCGGGCCTATACTCGTCCACCAAGGCCAGCACCCTATCGAAAATGTAGCGTAACTTCTCGTAGGGGTCTTTCATCTTGGTCATATCCACGTCGCCAATCACCACGGCACGCAGTTTATTCTTGCCCAGCACCTCCAACACCCCGTAGCCCATACGGTTTGTACCCGGGTCTATGCCCATAATTATGCGGTGTTGGTCGGCAGCCATAGAAGAGTTGGAATTGAGAATTAAATCACTACTCCTTGTCCTTCAACTTCTTAACCTCCTTTTCGAGTTGGTTGACGGTGCGTTGCAGTTCGGGCAGGTTGCGGTAGACAGCATTCACCCTACGGAAGCGGCGAGCGTCAATGCCGTGGTTGCCCATAATCTGCGAGCCGGCGGGTACGGAGTTGCTCACACCCGTAACCGAGGCCACAATCGAGCCATCGCCCACAGTGATATGGCCCACAACGCCTGCCTGACCGCCAATCATACACCTCTTGCCCACCTTTGCCGAGCCTGCCACTGCCGACTGGCCCGCCATAACGGTACTCTCGCCAATGACCACATTGTGGCCAATCTGCACCAAGTTATCCAACTTAGCTCCCTTCTCAATAACCGTCGAGCCCATAGTGGCACGGTCGATGGTGGTGTTGGCACCAATCTCCACGTCGTCCTCAATGGTAACGATACCAATCTGCGGAATCTTATCATAGGAACCCTGTGCATTGGGTGCAAAGCCGAATCCATCGGAGCCAACAACTGCGCCCGAGTGGATGATACACCTCTTACCAATCTTGCAGCCCTCATAGACCTTAACGCCCGAGTGGAGCGTTGTGCCATCGCCAATGGTGGCACCATCGCCAACATAGACGTGGGGATAGAGGCTCACACCCTCGCCAATCACTGCGCCCTCGTCAACCACAACATAGGCACCAATGTAGCAGCCCTCGCCCACCTTGGCACTCTCGGCCACCACAGCCGTAGGGTGCACACCACTCTTTTTGGGCTTGTAGGCCGCATAGAGTTCCAGCAGTTTGGCAAAGCAGCCATAGGCATCGTCCACCTTGATAAGCGTTGCCTTCACCTCGCCCTTAGGCTCCAACGAGCGATTGACAATCACAATCGACGAGTCGGTGGTGTAGAGGTAGGGCTCATACTTGGGGTTGGCCAAAAATGAAATGGCCCCAGGGTGTCCCTCCTCGATTTTTGCAAACGTACTAACGGTAACATCCTTGTTACCAACAATCTCGCCACCCAAACCGGCAGCAATCATCTCCGCACTAAATTGCATCTTATTGTCTTCTTATTTGTTCTTATTGTGGTTACAAATAGTCTTTAATATCAACCCCTGCGGGCATAAATTGGGCCACATCGCCACCAAACGACAATATCTCTCTGATGACGCTGCTCGACACAGCCACATACTCCGAGGGAGTAAACAGCAACACTGTGGTAATCTCCGGATAGAGCCTCTGGTTTATCTGCATCATATTCCTCTCAAAGTCGAAATCCACCGTGTTGCGCATACCACGCAGTATGAACTTCAACTCGTGCTCACGGCAGTAGTTACCCGTCAGGCCACTATAACTCACCACCTCCACACGAGGCTCGTCCCTATACAAATCCTCAATGAGGCGTTTGCGGTTTGCGGTAGTCAAGAGGCCTCTCTTTTCGGGGTTCTCGCCCACAGCCACAACCACCTTGTCGAAGAAACGGAGTCCTTCGCTCACAAGGGCTTGGTGGCCAACGGTAAAGGGATCAAACGACCCTGGGAAAAGTGCAGTTTTCATACTTTCTACAGCTAATGGCTAACAGCTAATGGCTTAATCACACCAATTTCTCGAACAATTGGCGCATACTTACCTTCTCGGCAACAATAGCCTCCAACTCGCTGATGCTTACCCTCCACTGTTTCATCGTATCCCTCTCACGGATAGTAACCGTACCATCCTCTTTGGTCTGGTGGTCAACAGTTACGCAGAAGGGAGTACCAATGGCATCCTGACGGCGGTAACGTTTACCGATGGAGTCCTTCTCGTCATACTGCACATTGTGGCTGAATTTGAGCTTGTGCACGAGGTCCATTGCAATCTCCTGCAAGCCGTCCTTCTTAACCAAAGGCAACACTGCCACTTTCACAGGTGCCAAAGGTGCGGGGAACGACAACACGGTACGGGTCTCGCCATTCTCCAACTGCTCCTCCTTATATGCAGCCGAAAGAACCTGCAAGGTCATACGGTCAACACCAATGGATGTCTCAACCACATAGGGAACATAGCTCTCGCCTGTCTCGGGGTCGAAGTACTGAATCTTCTTACCCGAGTACTGCTGGTGGCGGCCCAAGTCGTAGTCGGTACGGCTGTGGATACCCTCCACCTCCTTGAAACCGAAGGGGAAGTTGTACTCCACGTCGGTAGCGGCGTTGGCATAGTGTGCGAGCTTATCGTGGTCGTGGAAGCGGTAGTTCTCATCACCAAAGCCGAGGGCACGGTGCCAACTCATACGGGTCTCTTTCCACTTGTTCCACCACATCATCTCCTCGCCGGGACGCACAAAGAACTGCATCTCCATCTGTTCAACTCCCTCATACGGAAGATGAATTGGCGAGCCACAATCTCGTTACGGAAGGCCTTACCAATCTGGGCAATACCGAAAGGAATCTTCATCCTACCGGTCTTCTGCACATTGAGGAAGTTCACAAAGATACCCTGTGCGGTCTCGGGACGCAGATAGACGGTGTTGGCACCCTCGGCCACCGAGCCCATCTGGGTTGAGAACATCAGGTTGAACTGCCTAACCTCGGTCCAGTTGCGCGAGCCCGAAATGGGGCACACAATCTCGCAGTCGAGGATAATCTGCCTCAACTCCACAAGGTCGTTGGCATTGAGAGCATCAGCCATACGTTTGTTGACCGCGTCCCTCTTGGCAGCAATCTCCAACACACGGCCGTTGGTTTGGAGGAACATCTCCTTGTTGAAACTCTCGCCAAAGCGTTTTGCAGCCTTGGTGCACTCCTTCTCAATCTTCTCGTCCTGCTTGGCAATCCAATCCTCAATCAACACGTCGGCACGGTAGCGTTTCTTGGAGTCCTTATTATCAATCAGAGGGTCGTTGAATGCGCCAACGTGGCCACTCGCCTCCCACACCTTGGGGTGCATAAAGATTGCTGCATCGATACCCACAATGTTGTCGTGCAGTTTGGTCATCGAATCCCACCAATAGGTCTTGATGTTGTTCTTCAACTCCACGCCCAGCTGGCCGTAGTCATACACGGCACTCAGTCCGTCGTAAATCTCGCTCGAAGGGAAAATAAAACCATATTCCTTACAGTGAGCAATCAGTTTCTTAAAGAGTTCTTCCTGTGTCATAGTCTTCTATATTTTTATTGTTTTCTATTGTTTCTTGTCGTTTGGCGTGTCCACACCTATTCAATCTACAAAAATAGAAAAAATAATTGAAAATGGAAAATTGAAAATGGAAAATTACTCCTCCCCTAAAAGCCCCTCCCCCTACGACAGGGGATGATGGGAGGGGTGGTCGAAATTGCGCTCGGCGGCCTCGCCGAGCAGGAGCTGTCGCAAAGCGACTGAGGGGTATGCTCAAAAAGGGCAAGAAAGAGCAAGAAAGGGCAGGAAGGGCAGAAAGGGACCTTAAAAAGACGTTGGACGTTAGACGTTAGACCATAATTAAAAAACGCAAAGTGCGCGGCCTAAGGCCGTTTTGTGTATTTTTTTGTTGGAGTGCTATCTAACGTTTGGTAGCGGTAAAAAACGCAAAGAACGAGATGAATGCAAGGGCGTCAGAATGACGCTTTACTCATTTGGTCGGGGTGCTATCTGACGTTTATTAGCGATAAAAAACGCAAAGTGCGAGGGGCATTTTGTGCCAAACGAGAAAGCGGCCCCGCAGTTTGCTTTCGCAAATGAGGAGCAGCCACAGGCTGTTTTGTGTATTTTTTTGTTGGAGTGCTATCTAACGTTTGGTAGCGGTAAAAAACGCAAAGAATGAGATGAATGCAAGGCACACAAGAAAACGCCCTCCGCAGTTTACTAAACGTAAATGAGGAGGGCGTTTATCGCAGTGTAACGCAGCAGTCGCTCGTTATCTGCGTTTTTTTACAGGATGGGAGTACCCATCAAACCACTCTGTACCAAGAAGGTAACAGCAACGGTGATGATAGCATACAACTCGGGGAATACGGCCAAAAGCAGAGTCTTACCCATAACGTCATAGCCACCACCGATAGCAGCGATACCGTTAGCACAAATCTGGCCCTGACGGATTGCCGAGAACAAGCAGACAAGGCCTACGGTCAAACCAAGACCAAAAATTGCAGCAGCCTGCATCAGGCTGATACCTGCGGTCAGGTAGTTCTGGATGAAGAAGAATGCTGCAAAACCATACAAACCCTGAGTTGCAGGAAGTGCCGAAAGAATCATCGACTGACCAAAAGAGTTCATACGTTTTTTCATCGCACCAACAGTTGCGTTGGCTGCAATTGAAGTACCATAAGCACTACCGATACCCGAAAGTGCAACCATAAGTACAACACCGATGTAAGCAAGAATAATGTTCATAATGTTTAATGTTTTTTGTTTGTTAATTAATTTATTGATTTTTTGTTATTTTCCACTTTTCTTGAAAGGAGTGTAGATGCGAGTAGCAGCCTCGAAGCCTGCGTTCTTATAGAACTCAATGAAGGTGAGTCGCATAGGGTGAACGAAGGCACCAATGGCCGACATAAAGATGTTGATACCGTGGCCGAAGGCGAGGATGATGAACATCACAAGTTGTTTAGCCACAGGAATATCCGGTGCAAGGCTACCCGCCAAGTCGTTGAACACAACCGCCAGCGCACCACCCGAAAGGCTGATGGCAAACAAGCGGACATAGCTCAGCACGTCGCCCAGCAGACCCGTGAGGTTGTTGTAGGTATCCCACAGACCCGAGCCGAAGTTGACCAGAGGGTTACGGTTGGGGTTGTTGAGCAGCAGCATCAGCACCGCTCCCACGCCCAAGATACCCAAGCACAAGGGCGACGAGAAGCCGAAGCCCTCAACACCAACCATAGGCAGCAGGAACGCCAACAAGCAGTCAACCAATATGATAAGCCAACCCAGAGTGCCGAACGAGTACTTAAATCCGTAGGCAATGGTGGTATTTATCACATTGAGCACAAGGGCGAAGATAATCTGCACAATACCGCAGCCGAGTGCGATATAGAAGAGTTGGTCGTTGACGGTCTGCATTGCGTTGTGGTACCACTCGGGCACACCCAACTCACGCAGCGACACGCCATAGACATTACCCACCAGCAGACCAAAGAGTGTAGCACCCAAGCCCAACCACATAACGAGTTGGGATATGAGCCTCATACCCTTCATCTTCTTCAACCACATAAACAGACCAATGAGGAAGAAGGTAGCACCATAGCCCGCATCGCCAATACAGAAGCCGAAGAAGAGCATATAGAAAGGTGCAAAGTACCTCGTGAGGTCCATAGTGCCATACTTGGGTACAGCATAGAAGTCGCCGATGAACTCAAAGGGTTTAGCAAACCAGCCGTTTTTGAGCACCACGGGGGTGTCGTCCTCCATTGTGGGTTTCTCCTTGGCATACAGCAGGTCGTTCTGCTCGTCCAGCAGAGCATCAACCTCCTTCTCGTTATCCACCGGAGCCCAGCCCTGCAACACGATGAGTCGGCCCTCGGCCTCGCCCGTACCGCTATTGCTCACCTGACTGAATTGGAGGCGGTCCTTAATCTCGTCGGCGTGCTTAGCCACCTCTTCACGGCTGGCCACACACCTACCAATAATGCTATTCCACTCGGCAAGTTGAGCCTTCAATGCCTCCACCTCCTGCATCTTACCCTCTCGGTTAACATTGGGGGTACGCACCTGTTGTGCATCAATAGCGGGCATTGGTTCGCCCTTGTGGCCAACGACCACAAAGTAGGTTACACCGCCCTGCTCGGCGATGGTTTCCAGAGTGTAGAGTTCGCTCCACTGCTCCACAGCGCGGGCAAACTCGTTGGAGTAGCACGAAAAGAAGTGGAGCACGATGCCCTCATTCTCCAACTTCGCCACCAACTCGGGGTCGAAATCGCCCCAAGCGGCCAACTCCTCGGCCTCCTTTTCGGTCTTGGCAATGAGGCTCGTGAGGCTCTCCACCTTTGCGGAGGCCGTCTGGTACTCCTCATAGGCCACCTTGCCCGAAGCGTAGGGCTCGCCCAAAACAAAACCCTCCTTTTTGCTCAGAGCATCAAACTCTTCGAGTGCCTGCTTGTGGCCCTCAATCTCCGAGAGAAGCGCCTGCTCTTGTGGGTTAGGCTCCCACCCTGTGGTAGTGATATCGACCACACCGAGTTCCTGCAACCTTGCAAGAAACTCCTCCTGTGCCTTGTGATAGAGCACAAGAGTATATTTGTTCATCTTAACTATCATAGGGCTTCGAGTTGTTCGTGTTTGGTTTTCACAATCTTTTGAGCACTCTTCGAGAGGTTCTCCTCGTCCTCCAAGAAACGCTTAATCTTGCGGATAGCATCCTCATAACCGGGGATTTGCACCTTCTCGTAGAGGTTTACCTTCTGGGTGGTTTTCTTACGAGCGTAGTCGAGCAACTCGGTGCGGCGGTTGAAGACCTCAAACTCGATACCCAAGCGGGCAATCTCTTTGAGCACCTCCACTCCGTCGGCATACCACGCCGGCGAAGAGAAGAGGTCGTAGTCCTTCTGCTCAAAGAGCACCTCTTTAAGCACAGGAATCTTCACGCCTGCAATCTTGTTGATGCCCAACTCCACATCCTTAACCCTCAGAAGGTCACTGTCGAACTCGCCCCACAGTACGACCATATAGTCGTAGCGTGCCTGCAACGCCTCGATGCGCTGGCGGTAGCCTTCGGCCTTCTCTTTGGCCGCCGACACCTCAACCCTCAGGGCTGACTCCTTACTCTTGATGGTAGGCAGTGCCCTTTGGCGCATTTTGAGTTGCTTGCCGAGTTCGCCAAGCGATGTTTTGTTGTATTGAAACTTTATTGCCATCTAAATTATATTATCTATTAGAATGGTTCTTATTTCATGAAGTCAAGTTATTTCCAGTACTTTTCAACTAGCTCCGACTTAATGGTAACCTCGCTCTTCTTGAAGTACTTGGCAAACAAGCTCCAAGCGGTGTCGAGCATTTCGGTAATGTCGATGTTCACATCAATCGAGAGCAGTTTGTCCGAATACTCCTTAGCAAAGGCCAGCGCACGCTCGTCGTAGTCCGAGAGGTCGAAACCATTCTCCAACTTGGTCTTGGCACCCGCAGCATCCGAATACAGACGTACAGCAGCATTCATCACCTGTGGGTGGTCCTCCCTTGTTTTCTTGCCAATCACGAGCTGTTTCAGACGCGACAGCGAACGGAAGGGGTCAACGATAACCTTACCGGTGTCGGTGTCGTTACGCAAGAAGAGCTGACCCTCGGTGATGTAACCCGTGTTATCGGGCACAGCGTGGGTGATATCGCCACCCGACAGAGTGGTAACGGCAATGATGGTAATCGAGCCACCCGAAGGCAACTGCACCGCCTTCTCGTAGATCTTCGCCAAGTCCGAATAGAGCGAGCCGGGCATAGAGTCCTTCGAAGGAATCTGGTCCATACGGTTCGACACGATAGCCAGCGCATCGGCATAAAGAGTCATATCCGTCAGCAGCACAAGCACCTTCTCGCTCTTATCGGCTGCGAAGTACTCTGCCGCAGTGAGGGCCATATCGGGTACCAACAGACGCTCCACGGGAGGATTCTCGGTGGTGTTCACAAAGCACACAATCCTATCCAACACACCTGCGTTCTCAAACAAGTTTTTGAAGTAGAGGAAGTCGTCGTTGGTCATACCCATACCGCCCAGAATAATCTTGTCGGCCTCGGCACGCAGAGCCACATTGGCCATCACTTGGTTGTAGGGCTGGTCGGGGTCGGCAAAGAAGGGAATCTTCTGACCCGATACAATAGTATTATTAAGGTCGATACCTGCGATACCCGTAGCAATCAGCTCCGAAGGCTGGCGACGTTTGAAGGGATTAACGGTAGGACCGCCAATCTCCCTCTCCTCGCCCTCAACGGGTGCGCCACCTTCGAGGGGCTGTCCGTAGGCATTGAAAAAGCGACCTGCAAGACCATCGCCCACCTTCAACGTGGGAGGTACGCCGTGGAATACAACCTCTGCATCGGTGGAGATACCCTCCGTACCCTCAAACACCTGCAAGGTTACCTGGTCGCCCATAATCTTCACCACCTGGGCCAAGTGGCCACCAACGGTTGCCAACTCGTCGTTACCAACACCCGTTGCACGAAGCGACACGGTGGCTTTGGTGATGTTGTCAATCTTTGTGTATATCTTCTGAAAAGCCTTTGTTTCCATATCTTTCTTCTCCTAATTATTTGGTGGCAACAAATTGGTCAATCTTCTGGCGGTAGTCCGCAAATTCGGCACTCTGCCACTCGGTATAGTTGAGCTGTTTGAAGAGGTTGATGAGAGCCTTAAAGTATGCCGAGCACTCCTCAAAATCTGCAAAGTCATAGTCCTTGCGGCACACATCCATCACAAGGTCAAACATATACTGCTGACGCTCGATGGGGCAGTTGGCATCGATAGCATCGAACGCATCCTGCTGCAAAATCACAAAGTCCAACAACTCGCTCTTCCAGAACCTCTCGTGGTACTCCACAGGCACACCGTCATCACCCAAGATGTTGATCTGCTCGGCTGCCTCCTTACCCCTCTGTACAAGGGTTTTACCCTCCATTACGTTCTTAACCCAGCCTTTCTCAATGTGGTCGTCCAAGTAGTCCACAATTTCGGGATATTCGAGATATTTGGAGTAGCTATCCAAGGGGTCGATTGCAGGGTAGCGTTTTGAGTCGGCCCTCTGCTGCGAGAGAGCATAGAAGCACCTTGCGGCCTTCTTGGTGGACTCCGTTACGGGCTCCTTCAAGTTACCACCCGCAGGCGATACCGTACCGAGGAACGTTACCGAACCGGTAGCACCGCTACGCAAGTGAACAAGGCCTGCCCTCGAATAGAAGTTCGAAATGATGGCCGAAAGGTCCATAGGGAATGCATCCTGACCGGGAAGCTCCTCCAAGCGGTTCGACATCTCACGCAGAGCCTGTGCCCAACGCGAAGTGGAGTCGGCCAACAGCAACACTTTAAGTCCCATCGCACGATAGTACTCCGCCAGAGTCATACCCGTATAAACCGAAGCCTCACGTGCAGCCACGGGCATATTTGAGGTGTTACAGATGATGGTGGTACGCTCCATCAGTTTGTGGCCCGTACGGGGGTCGTCCAAGTGTGGGAACTCGGCGAAAATCTCCACCACCTCGTTTGCACGCTCTCCGCACGCAACCATAATGATAATGTCGGCCTCGGCCTGCTTCGAGATAGCGTGCTGCAACACGGTCTTACCTGCACCGAAGGGGCCGGGGATAAAGCCCGTACCACCATCGGCAATGGGGTTGAAGGTGTCGATTGCCCTCACACCTGTCTCCATAATACGGCTGGGACGGGGTTTGGACACATAGCCTTTGATGGCCTTCTTAACGGGCCATTTCTGCACCATAGTAACCTCGTGGTCCTCGCCCTTCGAGTCGGTCAACACAGCAACAACGGTGTTCACGTTGTAGGAGCCTGCCTCGGTGAGCGACTTGATGGTGTAGGTGTCCTCCATAACGAAGGGTACCATAATCTTGTGGTCAATCCACAACTCCCTAACCTGACCGAGCCAATCGCCTGCCGTTACCACATCGCCCACCTTTGCAAGCGGAGTGTAGTCCCACAGTTTCTCAAAATCGATAGGGTCGGTTTGGGTACCCCTCTCGATGAAAAGGCTCTCCATCTTTTCGAGGTCGTTTTGCAGACCGTCGTAGTTGCGAGAGATGATACCGGGAGCCAGAGTGGCTTCCAGCATATGTGCCTCAAACTCCACCTCTGCACCAATACGCAGACCACGAGTGGAGTCGAACACCTGAACATAGGCATCTTTGCCCGTTACTTTGATTACCTCGGCCATCAAATTCATGCCGCCAACGGTGATGTGGCAGATTTCGTTCTGCGACACAGGACCGTCCACACGCACAATTACGATGTTGGAGATAATACCTTGTACTTTACCGGTAGTTTTCATTACTCTTTGTTTATATTATTTCTTTTGCTGATTATCTTTCCTCTGCATAACGCTTCTCGGCCTCGGCAATCTTGTCGCCCGCACCAAGCGAAGAGACAAGTTTGCGGAACATCTCACGTCCCCTCTCGCCATCGAGCATAGCCCAACGGTGAACAAGGCACAAACGTGCCACGTAGCTGAGCAGCATATTTATGTTGAAGTAGTCGAAAGTAGCCAACTCCTCGGCCATATTCCACCTGATAAGGTCAATGCGGTGTTCCTTCTCCAAGAGGTTGTCGCCCTCCGAGAGAGCACCAATGAGGGTGTCGATATAGCCCACCTCGCCCTTCAAGCCGAAGTCGGCTGCCGAAGAGCGTTGCAGCTGGGCAACAATATCGCCACCACCCACCAATCGTTCACCAACAGAGAGGCCCTTACGTTTAGCCGTAAGAGCAACCGAGATATTACGCAAGTTGCGGTCTGCCTCGGCCCACTCCCTCACAAAGCGGCACCCACTTGTAGCGCAGTAGCGGTAGTAGGCAGCAAACAACTCACGCTCGAAGGGTGCATCCACATTCACCCTCGCCAATCGTGGGTCGTCGGCATCCACCTCCTCCTTTGCCACCTCGCCGTAGAGCGCAATAACCTCGGCCAACTCTGCGGGCAACAGCGTGGGATTCTCCAACTCCTCCGTCAACTCCTCACGAGAGAAGTTACCCAAAGTGGAGAATGCCTCCCTACCTGCACGCAGGTTGATAAGGTTGCACACGTCGTGGTAGAGCAGAAATGCTCCCAGCGCCTTACGGTCGGCCTTCACGAGCTCTCCTGCAATCTCCTCTATGATACCCCTTGCGTCGAAACCTTTCAGGTCGCCATCGAGTTGATACTCCCTCAGGCTCGCAACAAGGCAATAGTAGTTTGTAGCCATAAATAGCGATTTGTGGGTTTAGAAGAGCATTTTCACAATTTTCTCTTTCAAGAACTCGCCCAACAGAGCATTGAAGTCCTCGTCGGTGAAAGAGATATAGAAACCACCATCTTTGGGGGCAACCTTAAAGCCACTCTTCACCCTCTCCGAGTAACCAACCTCTACACCCTCTGCCAAAAGTGCCTTCACAGCACCCTCTGCATCTGCCTCAAACTGCTCTTTGAGTGCAGCGGGAAGAGTTGCCTCCAACTCCACCCTCTCGCCATTCCAGCCACGGGCAATACCGAGCAACATCTCCTTAATGAAGGCAGGCTCGATGGTGGTTGCGTGTACAGCAGGCTCAACAGCCTTTGCCACCACCAACGAAGCAAGCTGCTCTTTCAGGGCAGCCACTGCCTGGCGGGTAGCAAGTGCCACCTCGGTCTGGTTGTTTTTCTTAATCTCCTCGGCCTTATGCTCGGCAGCTTTGATGGTTGCTGCTGCGGCTTTCTCTGCCTCTGCCACAATTGCGGCAGCCTTCTGCTCGGCCTCGGCTACCATACGCTCGGCATCCTCACGGCCTTTGGTCAGTCCCTCTGTGTAGAGTTTCTCTGTCAGTTCTTGAAGTTTTTTATTTTCCATTGTGTGTTTATTGTTGTTATATTTGTTTTTGTCTATTTCTTCTCAACGTCGCTCCCCCACCCACATTCATCCGTCGGTTGACGGTCGACGATCGACGGTCTATTGGTGCTCGGGGCGGAGCAGGTCGGTTACCACCTTGATGGGCGAGAAGGTCGTGATGGGCACCTCAACAAACAAGGTGTTCCACGAAGCCATCGCACCATTCCACAATCCGGGCAACTCCTGCGCCAGCAGAGTACGTCCTGCCGACGATTTGCTCGAAATAAATCCCGTTGCGGGGTCCACATATTTCTTGAAGTCATATTTTTCGCCCTTGCGGTTTTTGGTACCACACACGATATCCACGGGGTTAAAGTGGGTAGCCTCCGCCATAAGGTGTTTCTGCTCGGGCGAAATCTGCGACGACTCGGCAATCTGCAACGACACCACACCATCGGCACCCTCGGCCCAGAAGGGACCGCCACCGGGTTCTCCCTCGTTACGCACCATACCGCACACCCTCAATGGGCGGTCAAGCAGCCCTGCAAGCACCTCTTTCAGTTGTGCCTCCTCGCCACTCTTCACTCCCTCGGGCAGTCTCACGCACAAGTCGTTCTCCACAAAGGCAACAACCTCTTCCACATCTGCTGTGCCTGCCTCCAATGCGGCAGCATAGTCAAATATTTTCTTTTGGGTGGTGACCAGAATACCGGCCAAAATCTCCTTATACTTAATCGTATCGCCCTTGCGAGCATCGGGAGCCACATTGTCGATGGTCTTGATGAAGATGATGTCGGCATCGATATCGTTCAGATTCTCAATGAGCGCACCGTGTCCTGCGGGCCTGAACAACAGTTCGCCTTTATCGTTACGGAAGGGTGTGCAATCGGGGTTAACCGCAATGGTATCGGTACTACTCTTCTGCACCGACATTGAGATATTGTAGCGCACATCATAGCGGCCCTCGTAGTACTCCTTCACACTCTCAAACAGCGAGCGGAAGCCCTCCATATGTTCGGGCGAAACGGTGAAGTGGATGTTCACCACGCCATTGCAAGCGGCATACATTGCACCCTCCACCAAGTGCTCCTCAAAGGCTGTGCGAGCAGCGCCCGTCTGATAGCGGTGGAACAACACAAGGCCTTTGGGTTTTGCGCCATATTCGAGTCCCTCACCGATGATGGCAGAGATAATCTCGGGGAGCGAAGCACCCTCGGGGACAATCTTGGCCAACTCCTCAGCAAAGGCAAACTTATCCAGATTGGCACCCACCTTCTCCACAACGGAGTTCATTTCGCCATCGTTCACATAGGCGAACAAATCCTTAAACATTCGTGTAGCCGCACCACTTGTAGGCACAAACTTCTCCACTTTGAGTCCATTTGCAACTGCCCTATACTCGGCACGCAACTCCTCGGCTGCGGCCTCGTCGATGGCACAAATTCCATTACCAACAGTAGCGGACGACTTAATGTTCAGATAGGGAAATCCTTTACGAAAATTGTCAATTTGCTGCTCCACCTCACAAAGTGAGAGGCCGTGAGCGGCGATTTGTTTAAGGTCTTGTTCGGTAAACATATCGGTCTGTTTTTTAGGTGTGCATATTTATCCGACAAATGTACCAATTCTACTTTGATTTTCAAAACCATTTCAAGCAATTTATTACTCAGGAGAGTAATTAACATAATTATTTTTACTCCGAGGATGAAATTCTACAAAAAATATTAACTTTGTGGTTTGATTATGGTACGCAAAACGGAGAACATAAGCCTCAAAGGTTACAACAGTTTCGGAGTGGACACTTCGGCCGACCTGCTTGTGGAGTGGGACTCGGTGGAGAGTCTGGTGGAGTGGTTGCGCTCGGAAGGCAAGGAGATTCTGAGTGGTCGTTGGGACATCCTCGGCGGAGGGTGCAACACACTCTTCACGGGCCCCTATCGTGGAGTGCTCATTCACTCCATCTCCAATGGCATATCCATTGTGAGCCAGAGTAACGACTATGTCATCATCCGTGCCGAAGCAGGACACCTGTGGGACGATGTCGTGGAGTGGTGTTGCCAACAAGAGTTGTGGGGCATAGAAAACCTCTCGGCCATACCGAGCAGCGTGGGCGCAAGTGCCGTGCAGAACATCGGAGCCTATGGCGTGGAGGCCAAAGATTGCATCGAGAGTGTGGAGGTCGTATGGCTCGACACGCTGACCATTGGTACCATCTCCGGCGCGGAGTGTGCATTTGGTTACCGCGAGAGTATCTTCAAGCACGAATTGGCAGGCAAGGTCATCATCACAGCCGTCAACTATCGCCTTTCGCACACCCCCGCACCCAAACTCGGCTATGGTAGTTTGCAAGAGGAGGTTGCAAAGTTGGGCGAGATGACTCCGTTGGCCATACGCAAGGCCATAACAACCATACGCAACGGCAAACTACCCGACCCTGCCATCACGGGCAATGCCGGCAGTTTCTTCAAAAACCCCATTCTGCCACGAGAGCAGGTGGAGGCACTCAAAGTACTCTACCCCACAATGCCAACCTATGTGGTTGAAGGACAGCCCGACAAGTTGAAAATAGCCACCGGTTGGATGATTGACTCGTTGGGTTGGAAAGGGCGCGCAATGGGACGTGCCGGTGTACACGACAAGCAGGCCCTTGTGTTGGTCAACCTCGGAGGAGCAGAGGGCTGTGAGGTGGTTGCACTTGCCGAGCGCATCTGCAAGGAGGTGAAAGAGAAATTCGGAGTGGACATCAGTCCCGAAGTCAACATACTTTAAGAATTGAAAATTGAAAATTGAGGATTTGACATACAGGTTTAGGGAGTACATCGAAGAACACCAGCTCGCCACAGCCGACAATCGCATTCTGCTGACTGTCAGTGGTGGTGTGGACTCAATGGTGATGATGCACCTCTTTGTGGAGGCGGGCTACAACGTAGGCGTAGCGCACTGCAACTTCCAACTGCGTGGCACCGAGGCCGAGGAAGACGAAGTTTTGGTGGCCAAGCAGGCTGCCACACTCGGTATACCCTGCTACAATCGCCGTTTCGACACCAAAGGCGAAATGGCCATAACGGGCGAGAGTGTGCAGATTGCCGCACGCAGGTTGCGTTATGGGTGGTTTGCAGAGCTCTGTTTGGACGAGGGATACGACACCATTGCCGTAGCTCACCACGCCGACGACAGCATCGAAACATTCTTCATCAACCTGTTGCGTGGCACGGGCCTCAAAGGCCTCACGGGTATCAGTATGACCAACGGGCGCATCATTCGCCCCCTGCTCTTTGCCACACGCCACGAGATTAACGACTATGCCAAGGCGCACAAGATACCCTTCCGTGAGGACTCATCCAATCGTTCGACCAAATATCTGCGTAACAAGATAAGGCTCGGCATTGTGCCACGACTCAGGGAAATTGTCCCCTCGTTTACCCAGACAATGGGTAGCAACATCGACCGCCTGACCGACGCACAAAACTTCATCAACCACGCCATAGGCAAGATTGCAGCCGAGGCAGTGGAGCACTACGGAGGCGAGGACATCATCGACCCATCGAAGATTGACCGAGGTTTCCCCCTGGGCTTTGTCATCTATGAGCTACTGAGCCAAAACTACGGTTTCAAGGGCGACGTGGTGGACAACCTGTGCGAGGCGCTCCGAGTAGGAGCAACGGGCAAGCGCTTCTACTCGCGTGACAGGGTTGCCTACATTGACCGTGGGCGCATCATCATCTCACACATTGCCACCGATGATGAGTGTGAGGTGGAGGTTGACCTTGCGAAAAGCAAAATCTACTGCGGCAACTCGGTGCTCTACATCGAGCGTACCGACATTGACAACATAGGTTCGCTCTTCCAGCCCGACAATGTCGCCCTGCTGGATGCTGACACACTCACCGAACCACTCACTCTACGTCGTTGGAGGGAGGGCGACAGGTTCACTCCGCTGGGTATGACGGGCGAAAAGAAGGTGAGCGACTTCCTCATAGATGCCAAGATGTCGATGGCCGAAAAGGGACGTCAGTTTGTCCTCTGTTCGGGCGACAAAATCGTGTGGCTCGTGGGCCAGCGCATCGACGAGAGGCACAAAATCACCTCCTCAACCGAGAACGTAATAAGGATAGCAAAAGAGATAATCTAACCCACTATGGCAAAGGCAGTTCGTTTCAAAGAGTCCTACGCACAATATGAGAGCCTTGTGGCCGACATCAAGGCCCACAAGTTCGCCCCACTCTACCTACTGATGGGCGAGGAGGGCTATTTTGTGGACTCGCTGGTGGACCTGCTGGCGGATAATCTGTTGGAGGAGCACGAGAGGGCTTTCAACCAGATTGTGGTCTATGGCAAGGACACCGACGAGGGCACCATCATCAACTACGCTCGCCAGATGCCAATGATGGGTGGCAGGATGGTAATCATCGTCAAGGATGCAGCCTCGCTGCGTAAGATTGACACCCTCTCGCTCTACACCGCTTCGCCTGCACCAACTACCGTATTGGTGGTAGCCTGCAAGGGTAAGAGTGTCGACAAGCGCACCGCCTTCTACAAACACGTGGCGGCCAAGGGCGTGGTGTTTGAATCATCCAAGCCCTACGACAACGAGTTGGCTCCGTGGCTTGCGGGCTACATCAAACGCACCGAAGGGTGTAACATTGAGGACAAAGCCCTGAAAATGGTTACCGACCATATGGGCACCGACATTGCAAAGATTGTAAACGAGTTCGACAAACTACTCACTCGTCTGCCCGAGGGTACAAAACTCATCACCGCCGACCACATCGAGCAGAACATCGGTATCAGCAAGGAGTACAACAACTTTGAGCTCATTGATGCGGTGGCCCGCAAGGAGTTCGGCAAGGCTATGCGCATTGCCGACTATTTCGCACGCAACCAGAAGAACAACCCGATGGTGGTAACGGTGAGCACCCTCTTCGGATATTTCCAAAAACTCTTCATTATCAACTACAAAGAGTGGCAAACGAGGGTTAAGGGTATGCCCCCCGCAAGTGATGCGGAGTTGGCCGGAATGTTGAAAGTGTCGCCCTTTATGCTGGGTGGCTACAAGCAGGCTGCAAGGCTCTATCCCACCAAGAAAATCTTTGTCATCTTGGGCCTCATCAGGGAGTATGATATGAAGAGTAAGGGCATTGGTGGCGGAGGTGCCGATGCGGGCGAGTTGCTCAGGGAGCTATTGATGAAGATAATGATGATGTAAAATGATATACCTCAACGGAGATAGAACGTCGTGGCAGGAGGCCAAGTTGAGTCCCGAAATGCTTTTGGGGCGCAACTTTGTCTATACCATAATCAACACCTACGCACATCAGCCGATGCACGTTGCTCTACGTCTGCACTACGCCCTCAACTCCTATCAGGCACTCTATGGGGTAAGGCCAACTATCACAGCCGAAGAGATTGAAAATCAGGTGCGTGAGCTACTCTACTACGGCATCTATCCCGAGCACGGCAACACGCTGACGCTCTATCTCATACCCGACTCGGAGGGCGAGTGTGAGGTGCTACTCACCCACCTCGCATCCACCCCCTACGATGGGTACTCCCTTTTGAGTCTGCGTCCCAAAGCCGCAATTGCCAACTACGAAATACCCTTCGAGAAGCACCAAACTGCCGTATCGCTCACAGCTGCACGTTTTGCCGACAGTTTCGCACAGCGCAACGGCTCCGGCATAGCCCTCAGGGCCAACCGTGCAGGGTCGCTCATATCGTCCGGTGACAACCCACTCTATGCTCTGCGCGGGGATGTGTTGCTGACCACCGCCATTGAGAAAGGAGCACGCCCCTCGGCCGAGAGGGATTTGATGAAAAGGGCGTGTGAAATGGCAGGTGTACAAATCGTAGAGGGCGAGTTACGCACCGATGAAATGGGTGATTATGAGGAGATTATCGCCTTCACACCTTGTGGTATTCAGATGGTAGGCAGCGCAGGCGATATGCTCCTACACAGCATCACTGCCCACCGCTTGGAACCACATCTCAAAGCCCTGACTCGCGAAGGCATTCTTCGGTAGCCGCAAGGACATCTTCGAGGTCGAAGCCTCGGCTCATTCCAAAACGTACAAGTTTGGCTTTAAGGTCGTAAAGGTCTTTATATGAGGTCTTTGCCGCCTTTTTGCGTATCATCTCCGCAAGGCGTTCGGAGTTGTTTTCGGGCGAAAGCTCGCCAAGTGCCGACTCGATAATGGCAGGGCTGAGGGACTTGGCACGCAGGGCCGCACGAATCTTGTGGTGACCCCATCCGGAGAAGCGCATCTTCTCCCTCACATAGGCCTCCGCATAGCGCACATCGTCAATAAATCGTTCCCTCACAAGGCGTTCCAACACTCCCCTCGCATCGGCATCCGACAGCCCCCAACGGCGCATTAGGCGCAGGGCATCGCCACTACACTTCTCGGCCCTCGCGCACATTCTCATCAACGATGAGAGGGCCTGTTCGGGAGTCTTGGTGCGTGGCACTTTGGACGTGTATTTATCTGATGTATAAGTCATTAATTACAAGTTTACAATTATGCCTTTCGGCCCGACACAATGCGTGGTTTAGAGAAAAAGTCTTCGGTTATCTGCACCTCCACAAAGCCCCTCTCGGCAAGGCACTCTGCCACCTCGGAGGCGTAGGTTTCGTGGACTTCAAAGTAGATTCCACCGCCCTCAACGAGTGCCTCACGGGCCACATCGGCTATGCGCTCATAGAAAACTATGGGGCTATGGTCGGGCACAAAGAGTGCCAGCGATGGCTCGTAGCGGGTAACATTCACACCCATCGTAGCCCTCTCGCTCTCGGGGATATAGGGCGGGTTGGAGACCACAACATCGAGGCTCTCGGCAGGGGGCGCAAAACGGAAAATATCGGCCCCGACAAACTCCACATCAACACCATTGGAGGTGGCATTTTCGCTTGCAATAGTGAGCGCAGCCGACGACACATCCACAGCCGTAACCCTCGCTCCCTCAATCATTTTGGCCAGCGACACAGCAATAGCACCGCTACCCGTACCGATATCCATAATTCGCAGGGAGCGTGAGCCACCATTGACATCATTCGTTGCGCCCTTACCACCCCACTCGGCCACAATCTTGTGCACCAATTCCTCCGTTTCGGGCCTCGGAATGAGCACCCCCTCACGCACCGCAAAGCGCAGGTCGCAGAACTCCGTATGGCCCACAACATACTGCACGGGCCGTCCCTCGGAGAGTTGTTGGAGGATGGCAGCAAAGCGTTCTGCATCAAATCCCTCCACCTCCACATTGGGGAAAAGTGTCATCTCGAAACGGTCGAAGCCATAGACATCGGCACACACCCTCTCGGCAATGGCCACCGGCTCGGGGTGGTCATAGAGTGGTGCTACCGTTGTCCACACCCTGTTGTATAGTTCCCTGCGAGTCATCCCCCCCCCATTAAAGCATTACAACACCCAATGTTGTGAGCGAGATAACCACCCACAGCAACACACCCAAAATGAGAGGTTTGGCCCCTACCCTACGGATGGACTGCACCGAAAGACCACAGCCAATGAGAAACAATGTGAGGCACAAAGCCTTGCGGGCAATCTTCACAACAGAGGTCGTAAACCACTCCGGCAGAGGAACATAGGTATTGATAATCATCGCACCGATAAACAAGAGGATAAACCACGGAATGGCCACCTTCTTACCCTTAGAGCGAAACACCAACACCGACACCAAAGCCAGCGGAAATATCCACAGTGCACGGGTGAGTTTGATGGTCGTTGCCACCGCCAAAGCCTCCTCGCCATAGGCCGCACCCGCTCCCACCACCGAACTTGTGTCGTGGATGGCAATGGCTGCCCAAGTGCCAAACTGCTGTTGGGTAAGCCCCAGGGCGTGACCGATGGGCGGGAACACAAAGAGTGCAACGGCATTGAGTATGAATATGGTGGCCAGAGCAAGCGATGTGTCGTTGTCGTCGGCATCAATAATAGGAGCCACAGCTGCTATGGCACTACCTCCGCAGATGGCCGTACCGGAGGAGATAAGATAGGCGTTCTTGGGATTTACCTTCAACACTCTACCAAGCACAACACCCAGCACCATAACACCCACCACCGACACGATGGTAAAGAGCATCCCCTCCTTGCCTGCCGCCAGCGAAGCGTGGAGATTCATACCAAAACCGAGGCCTACAACCGCGGCTTGAAGGAGGTATTTCGACACCTTCTTGTTGGCCCTACCATAGGGAGCACCAATGGTGAGAGCAATAGCGATACCCATAAAGAGCGCCACCGCAGGCGACACCCATAGGCTACCAACAGCACACAGCCAATAGCACATTCGGCGCAGTGTGAGAGTCATTTGTTCCTTTCTATAATCTTGTTCTGTAGTCATAACATCTCAAATTCAGCATCCAAAGGTAATCATTTTTTCTCTGACAATGTCTCCTTTGGCACTTGTTTTGCCCTCATTGGAGCAAAAGTCGAGCGCAAAAGTGCGTGGCGGCTATGTTTAACCAATAAAAAAATAACTGTTGTTATGAAAAAGATTCTACTCGTGTGTGCTACGGCACTGATGGTTACCGTGGCCGCATCAGCCCAAAATTGGGCCTGGGGGCCCAAAGTGGGTGCCACGTTCACCACCCTCAACGGTGTGGGGGACCTCAAAATGCGTGAAGGCGTAACCGCCGGCCTCTTCTTCGAGAGCGTGGCTTGCAATTGGTGTGTCATCGAAGCCGACCTACTCTTCTCTATGCAGGGCTTCAAGGCCGACGACACCAACGACACCAAAGTGCGCCTCAACTACATCTCAATGCCTATCGTGGGTAAGTATTATGTGATTGACGGACTCAACCTCCAAATGGGTGCCTCGTTCGACTATCTCATCCACTCGGGCATCAAAACCGATGCTGCTACCGACATCAATGTTGATGGCGACTTCAACAAGTTCAACATCCAATTTGTTGCCGGTATGGCCTACGACTTCGACTTCGGTATGGTCTTGGAGGGGCGCTACTGCTATGGCCTAACGCCCGTCTCCACCCTCACACAGGATGTCTACTCGGGTATGTTACAGGTGACGGCCGGTTGGAGATTCTAACACAAACAAAGAAGAGGTCGGAAACAGTTTCCGACCTCTTCGTCAATATTTTTTTTGCACTTTGAATTCAAAAGTTACCCTCAAAGTCCACACTCCTCATCTCAAAAGGCTCAAAGAGTGCATCAATCACAACAGCCGCTTCCAGCCTCGTTACACCCCTTTGGAGTGTGTAGTCATCAAGGCCCAGCGAACTCCACCATTCGCTCTCTGGAGTGGGCACATAGGCACCCAATCTTTTCAACGTGTCCATCATTTCACCAATAGTGACCACCCCTGCTTCAAGGCCCAAATCGCCACCGTAGAACCCCTCGGTGTGGATATCCTCGGCCAAAAGTGGTTCCTCGGCTCGGAACACCGTCTGATTCTCCCAGCCCACATTCCTACCCTCGCCACGCAGGATACCCGTAGCCCCAACACGTTGCAGAGCCTTGAAGTGGCGGTGCTCCTTCGGCAGGTCTATGTAGGGCATAATGTAGCACCCCGCATCCAACAGAACCGACTGCACCTTCCTGATTGGCACCTCACGCACCAGCCTTCCACTCTTCGCGGCAAGGGCCGCAGTTGCACCCGCAGCCTGACCGAGTTGCATCACTACGGGTTGCAGGCGTGTGGCACCATTGATGAGGTTGGAAACCGACACCGACTTCTCGGCAACCAACAGATTATCAACACCTTTGGGGACAATCACACCAAAGGGAACATTGAACGACGGAATGGGATAGAAGTGTAGGTCGGGAAGAGTTCGCCATCCCGGGTGGCGGAAGTGGTGATGGTCCACAGGATAGTCACCAACAGCGATGCCCGTTCTATAATATGGCACCTTGTGGTCATACGGAGCGGCAGCAGCATCCATCGTGAAAAATGCCTCGCCTACAATGCGCCTCGACTCTCGATGGTAGGGAAACATTGGCAAGCCATCCTCCGTGGGGAAAACATCGTCGGCAATGCCGAGGTGTTTCATACCGAGTTGAGTCTGAATAAAATAGACAAAACAGAGGGTGAAGTGTTTGGCCTGCTCATAAGCCTTTGCCCTCTCTTTGGGCGAAGAGTCTATGGTGTTGGCATAGTAGTCGTTACCATATATGGGCCAATTTATCATATAGCGTCCACCGGGGGTACGACCATAGGTAATCATCATCTGCGGCGACCAGATGGTCTGGCCCGTTTCGGCCTCCTCGTCACTCAACGAGTTGACACACGAGTTGGCAAAAAGTTGCGCATCATAACCCTCCGGCTCGGGGATGGTCATATCGGCCTCGGGGCCATAGTCTTTGAGGAAAGCAACATAAGTGAGGTCTTGGATGACATCGTTGGCCTGCTCGGGAGCAATCGACTCGCCCGTGTCGCGCCTCGAATCCATACCAACCCTATACTCCACACCACACGCCTTGGCCACATCTCCCAACTCGGTACCGTCGATAAGCACCTCGGCGACAATGTTTCTCCTTTTGCCCGCATTGTTCCGATAGGCCACCTTCCAGCACTCGTTATACTTGCTAATTTTCAGCACCTTTACGCCTGTTTGAACATTCAGCCAATCGCCACAAGAGGAGCAAATATTGGCAAATATCTCTGCCCCGATATGCGGGTCGAAGTTGATATTACTCACCCACCCCGTTTTTAGTGCAGGATAGCCACCATAGCGGGCGGCAAGCGAGTCGGCAAACTCACCAAAGATACCGCTACGCATCTTGTAGTTACCATCCACGCAACTCACACCAGCAGCAGTGAGCATACCTCCCAACCACACCTGCTCTTCGAGGATGGTGGTCTGCACGCCCATCCTCGCCGACTGAATGCCTGCACTCACACCCGATGCTCCACCGCCAATAATCAGCACCGAACTCTCTTCGGTTGGCACACACGAGAGGGCCAGCATAGCCACAAGCCCAATGAATATTCCGTAGCGTTTCATACCTATTTCATATTACACAGCCGCCCTTAGAGCAGCTTGGCCATAAACTTTGCAGCGTTCACCACAAAGCGAACGTGGCGACCTCGACCAATGATAGTGTCGCCACAGCGAGCCTCCACGGTGTAGGTTATCTTCCTGCCCTCAACGGCCTCCACCACGGCCTCGGCCTCGATGGTGGCACCAATGGGCGAAGGTGCCGTGTGGGTGCAGTTCATCTCGCCGCCCACGGTGGTTTCGCCCTCGTCCAAAAAAGGCTTCACAGCATTCATTGCGGCATTCTCCATCAGGGCAATCATCGCCGGTGTGGCAAAAACATCAAGGTCGCCCGAACCTACCACACGTGCTACATTGAGGTTGTCCACCAATGTAGTGCTCACGTGTGTCGTTCCTACTTCGATACTCTTCATTGTCTTCTCTCTCCTACAAAAAAAGGTTTTGGGTTACAAAGATAATATATGTATATGTTGGGGTCAAATCTTTCGGCTTACTTTCTTATCAATCGCACGCCAAATTTGGTAATCTCGCTCACAATCAGCACTCCCAGCGAAAGGGCACCAACCCAGAGCCATTGAGCTCCCGAAAGAGCCACCACGTGGAATGCTCCCTGCAAGCCGGGCAACAACATCACTCCGAGCATCAGCACCAGCACAAAGGCTATGGCACCCCAAAGGAATCCGTTGGTAAAGAGTCCTCTCACGGCGGCGTGCATACCCGAGCGTATGCTGAATATGAGTGTCATCTGCGAGAAAGCCACCGTGGCAAAAGTCATCGTTTGGGCAGCCTCAACCGAGGTGTGGATGCCAATGTTGTAGGCCAGCAGCGAAGCCGTAGCCACCAGAGCACCCTGCAACAGCGTGCGCAGAGCAAACCCACGAGTCATAATGCCCTGCTTGGAGTTGATTGGCCCACGGCGCATAATGTCCCTCTCGGCAGGGTCGAAACTGAGGGCCAAAGCCGGCAGGCTGTCGGTTACGAGGTTTATCCACAGAATGTGTATGGGCAGCAGCGGAGCCGAGTGGCCGACAATCACAGCCACAAACAGCGCCATAATCTCGCCAAAGTTGGTGGATATCATAAATTGGATGCTCTTCATCAGGTTGTCGTAGATGCGCCTACCCTCGCTCACTGCCGACACAATGGTAGCAAAGTTGTCGTCGGTCAGCACCACATCGGCAGCCTCCTTCGACACATCCGTACCGGTGATACCCATTGCCACGCCAATATCGGCCAATTTGAGGGCCGGAGCGTCGTTCACGCCATCGCCCGTCATAGCCACAATGTTGCCCCTCTGCTGGTAGGCCTCCACGATGCGCACCTTGTGTTCGGGAGCCACGCGGGCAAAGACACTTGTGGTGGCAGCCGCCTCCCGCAGCTCCTCGCTACTCATACGCTCCACCTCGGCACCCGTGAGGGCACTATCGCCCTCGGCATAAATGCCCAGCGAGCGACCTATGGCAGAGGCAGTAATGAGGTGGTCGCCCGTAATCATCACAGGCCTGATACCCGCAGCCTTACACTCCGCAACGGCAGCCTTGACCTCCTCCCTCGGCGGGTCAATCATTCCTACCATACCGACATAGACGAGTCCACGTTCCATTTCGGCCGAGGTAATCTCCTGCGGCAGTTGCTCCACAACCTTGTGGGCCATAGCCAACACTCGGAGTGCCTGCGAGGCCATCTGTACATTCTCCTGCGCAATGCGCTCTCGGTCGGCCTCGGTGAGCGGTCGGGCCACTCCACCCTCCTCGATGCGGTCGCAGCAGGCGAGCAGTTCGTCCACACCACCTTTGGTACATATCTCTATGCGACTCTCCGCGGTGCGGTGGAGGGTTGTCATCAGTTTACGTTCCGAGTCGAAGGGTATCTCGGCCACACGAGGGGTGCGCTGCTCCTCCTGCTCCTTGTCCACGCCCACGGCAAAGCCCAAGTCCACAAGGGCCGTCTCGGTGGGGTCGCCAATGTTCTCCACCTCGCCACTCTCGCCACGACTAACGGTGGTATCGTTGGCCAGCACAGCCACGTGCACCACCCTTTCAATAGCCTCGCTTTTCTCGCTCGGCTCCATCAGGCGGCCATCGGCATAGACCTTCATCACCGTCATACGGTTTTGGGTGAGCGTGCCGGTCTTGTCGGAGCAAATCACCGTGGTACTACCCAAAGTCTCCACCGAGGGTAGGTTGCGCACAATGGCATTGCGCCCCGCAAGTCGTTGCACACCCATAGCAAGCACAATGGTCGATACGGCGGGCAGTCCCTCTGGTATGGCCGCAGCAGCAAGGCTCACAGCCGTCATAAACATCTCCAACAGCGGGTTGCCATAGAGCAGTCCCACCACAAAAATCACCGCACAGATGACCATCGCAGCCACCGCCAAAGTCTTGCCCAGCTTGTCGAGCCTCTCCTGCATCGGGGTCTTCATCTCGGGCACCGACTGTATCATTGCAGCAATCTTGCCCACCTCGGAGTGTGTACCTGTGGCAACAACCACTCCTCGGCCGTGGCCATAGGTTACACTACACGACCCAAAGGCCATATTCACCCTGTCGCCAATGGGGGCCTCCTCGGTCAATGGCAGGGTGTGTTTCTCCACCGGTAGCGACTCGCCCGTGAGGGCTGCCTCCTGCACTTTGAGGTTGGTGGCCTCCACGAGTCGCAAATCGGCCGGCACGCTGTCGCCCGTCTCGATGACCACAACATCGCCCACTACCAACTCCCGCGAAGGCACAACAACCACCTCGCCATCCCTCAGCACCTTACACTGCGGAGCCGACATTCGCTCCAACGCATCAAGACTCTTCTCGGCCTTCGACTCCTGAAAGACTCCGATGATGGCATTGATGACCACAATTATCATAATGATTATGGCATCCACAAAGCCCTCGCCACCAATGTAGCCCACAATGCCCGAAATGACGGCCGCCGCAATCAGCACCAATATCATAAAACTCTTGAACTGACTAACAAACTTGGTCAGCAGAGAGGTGTGTTTCTTCTTTTCAAACTCGTTGGCTCCGCCCTCAGCAAGACGGCGTGCAGCCTCGGCAGAGGTCAGTCCGTTTTGGAGGTCGGCCCCTACCCTTTTGGCACTCTCCTCGGCGGAGAGTCTGTAAAATTCATCTTGTATCATATCAATATTTTTGGTTTGTAGTGCAAAACTACACCTTTACCCGATATAAATTATTACATTTGTAGCACAAAAAATGTCGAAAAAGTCGGCTCATCCAAAACCTACATCCAATGAAAGAGCACAAAATCAGCCCCACAAGCAAAGACACACTGTTGAAAAGGTCGGAAACAACCAGCCCATCATCGCACCTATATAAATATATAGATGCCCCCAACCACATACTCTTCGACGGCATTGTGGTAATACTCACCCTCTGTGGTTCTCTCCAAATCGTCATCGGAGGTCGCTCCTATACCGCTACACGAGGCACCATTCTGCTCATCGCGCCCAACACGCTATGTAAGGTTGTTGTCCTCTCGGACGATTTCAAAGCAAGGGTGGTACCCATATCGTTGCAACAAATACTCGATATGCCCACCCCTATCGACACCGACATCATCACCACCGCGCGCCGCACCCCACGAATAGAGTTGCCAAGCGGTACGGACATCGGCTCCGTGGAGCGTTTCTTCGACCTTGTGGACGAGTGCGACCGGATGAAGGACCACACCTTCCATCACGAGATGCACCAAGCATTCCTCTACACCCTCACACTCGAAATTGCACACCTGCAACACATCGCACAAGGCGAGGGCACAAATGAGGCCAAAGTGAGGCCCGAAAAGCTCTCGGACGACTTTTTCCTCCTGCTGGCCGAGCACTACAAGCGCGAACGCTCGGTGGCGTTCTATGCCGAACAGATGCACCTCACGCCCAAGTATCTCTCCTCGCAAATCAAACAAATCACGGGTAAAAGTATCCTCGAATGGATAAACGAAACGGTCATCACGGAGATTAAGGTGATGCTCAAAACCACTTCGCTCACCGTGTGGGAGATATCCGAAGCCCTCAACTTCTCCAACCCTTCGGCCTTCGTGCAATACTTCAAGCACCACACCGGCATCACCCCATTGAAATTCAGAAGAAGCTAACGGGAGAGGAAATTCAAAATTATTGACTTTGCTCTACAAAGGGAGCGATAGGAGCGATAACAACACGCTAGCAGAGTTGGCGGGGTGAAAAAATTTCCACTGTCTTATGTAATAAACTGGTCGTGGCGTAGTCTTATAGTCAGAAAGAACAACCATAAAGCGCAACAATGACCGACAGCCAAATCATCGCACACATATTGGAGCGAGGAGAGGTGCAACTCTTCTCACTCATTGTCGGTCGCTACTCCGCAGAGGTCTTTCGGGCCGCTATGGCCACAGCGCACAACACCACCATAGCCGAAGAGGCCACACAGCAGGCTTTCATCAAAGCCTATGAAAACCTACATCGTTGGAGAGGCGGGTTGAGCATTGCCCCCTACCTGAAAATGATTGCACACAACACCGCACTCACCCTCCTCAACAAAGCCTCTCGCAGTCGCACCGCCCCAATCGAAGGGGTGGCCGTTGTGGAGGAAGAATATGACTATCACAAGGAGGAGTTGCTCACCCAACTCACCAAGGCCATAAGGCTGCTCCCGATGGTTGACCAACGCATTGTGGAACTATTCTATTGGCAAAAGGTTTCCACCGCCGAGATTGCCCGCCTTTTAGTGATGAGCGAAAGTAATGTGCTGGTAAGGCTACACCGCATACGTCAAAAACTTAAAACAATGATAGGCTATGAAGCAGATTGATGACAAGGAGTTGGACCTCCTCATAAATAAGGCCATCACACGGGAGAGGCAGGTGCAACAAATGAACACCCGCATCATGCAGGCCGTAAGGCGACACGAGCGCAGGCGCACTGCCCGTATGTGGCTCCGAGTGGTAGCATTTGCGCTCTTCATCCCCATATCGGCACTTGCTTTTGTGGGGTGCGCACAACTCGTGGTGCACCTGCTCGGCGAAGTATTCGGCATGGTGGTTGCCGCACCCATAATCATCACAGGCATCCTAACGGAAATTTCGCTCGTGGCAGATTTTTCGCCCGAAAAGGTGTAATAATCAACCACTTGGAGTGTCTTATAATCGGAACACGTGTTTAATGTTTAACCTATAAAAAAGAGTAAAAAGTATGGAAGATTTGGTTGGATTATTTGCCATTGTACTAACACTTATGATTCCCATTGTGGCCATTGTGTTCAGTATGATAAAGAAAGTTTCAAAGAGCAAACTCGACAACGAGTTGCGCTTGGAGATTGTCCGCAGTGGCAACACCTCTCCGGAGGTAGTGAAGGAACTGCTGAAAACCCCCGAAAAGAAGGCAAGCGACAACAAGATTGTGGCCCTGCGCTGGGGATGCGCCCTGGCAGGTCTGGGCTTGGCCGCCCTCGTATGCCACCTCACCGGACTCGGCTTTGGCAGTGCCTACACCTATGCCTACCTCATCTTGGGCTGTGGCGTGGGCCTCATCGGGGCCGTCATTGTGGAGATGGTGTTGGGCAAAAAGAACGAAAAATTGCCAGACGTCAAGCCATAGGCATCAGACCTTAGACAGTACGGTTAAAGTTTTACATAAGCACCCACGGGCGGACATTCGTGAGAATCTCCGCCCGTGGGGTTTGTTTTGATGGAAGCCGGAACTACTTAGTGGTTGAACATAAAGCCCACATAGCAGCGAGGGCCACTTGGGAAGTCGAACTCTGCTCGGCCCAGAGGCAACATATAGTCCGCCTTCATCGTGAGCGACATACGTTCCGTAAGTCTATAATCGGTACCGATGAAGGGAACAACAATGCCTACCCCATACTTACGGTAGGAAACACCACCTTCGGGCAGCAGGTCAATGGCGGGCTTCTCCGTCAGCGTGAGGTTCTCCACCACCCCACCGCCAATGGTTGCCCCCACATAGGGCTCAAACCTACCCAGTGGCAACACACAATCGACCAACAAACCACCCCAACCGATGGAGAGCGACGAGCCGTAGTCGCCATAGGAGAGGGAGGATGTGTAGCCCTCGGTGCCCACACGCAGGTAGTCGCCAAAGCGCACTTTGAGCGCACCACCAATGCCGAGTGGCACCCCCGACACCTTCTGGCTCGGTGCCGTCCCTACCGTTATATCGCCACGATTCACCCACCCTGCGTGGAGCATCATACCTCCCGAAAAGCCTCGGTAGGCAAGCGGATTGGTGCATGGCTGATTGTCGCCGGCCAGCGTGGGCAGGACAAAAGATGCCAGAAACAAGAGCAAAAGGAGAGGTTTTCGGTGCATAGTGGAGTTGTCTAATATATTATATAATGTATGCAAATGTAGTGCAAAATGTTGGAGTGGCAAGAGTGTGGAGGGAGAACGAGAAAAAATAGTCAAAACTGCGCCCACACACAAACAAAGCAAACCTTTTGAGCCACAATTCATTAAGGATTTCAGGGAAATTCTCGCCAGAAAAAAGTGAAAAATTTTTGCATTTTTTTGTGCATTTTGTTTGGAGATATGAAATTTTGCACTACCTTTGCATCGCAAAACAGAAGGGGATTGCACAAGTTCAAAAAGATTTTGGGAGTTTAGCTCAGCTGGTTTAGAGCATCTGCCTTACAAGCAGAGGGTCGGCGGTTCGAATCCGTCAACTCCCACAAGAGCAACAAAGTTGCAAAACAAGCCACTCGAAAGAGTGGCTTTTGTTGTACAAAGGGGCCTGTGAATTTACTCACATAGGCCCCTTTTGTGCAACAAAAAGTAGTCGTGCGTAGTACGGATTGTTTTGCAACTTTACTGCCTTGGAGAGACAACGGATCACAAACGTAGCGTAGCGAAGTGCAGTAATCCGTCGGTGGCTCGTGATGTTTGTGTAACGCCCCGCAGGGCAACGGATCACAAGCGTAGCGCAGTAATCCGTTCAATTCACCACTCCCTTTGCACAACAAAAAAGGCCGTGCGTAGTACGGATTGTTTTGCAACTTTACTGCCTTGGCGAGCCGACGGATCACAAACGTAGCGCAGCGAAGTGCAGTAATCCGAGAGGGCAGAAAGGGCAGAAAGGGAAAGGAAGGGACTTTGAAAGACGTTAGACGTTGGACGTTAGACAAAAAAATGCACAGAGCGGAGGAAAATTGAAAATTGACAATGGAAAATGGAAAATTTTGGTGTGCCTTCGTCAAGGGTATTAAAAAAAGACGTTAGACGTTAGACGTTAGACGTTAGACGTTGGACGTTAGACAAAAAAATGCAGAGAGCGAGGCAAATACAAGGAATACAAGAAAACCACCTCCGCAGTTTACTAAACGTAAATGAGGAGGTGGTTTATCGTAGTATGACGCAGTAGTTGCCCGCTATTGTGCATTTTTTATTAGTAGCCGAGAATTCGCATCATCGACCTATAACTCTGCTCCTTGGCAAAAAGTCGGGTGTAGTACTCGCCGGTCTCCTTGTCAATGTCAATGAGGATGTGTTTGGGCGCAGGGGTGAGGCAGTGCTGAATACCACCAAAGCCACCCACCGACTCCTGATAGGCTCCCGTGTGGAAGAAGCCCACGTAGAGAGGCTCGGTAGCATCCTCCAACTTGGGCAAAAAGACCGCGTTGGAGTGCGACTCACCACTATAAAAATCCTCGCTATCGCAGGTCAAACCACCAAGGAACACCCTCTGGTACTCCTTATTCCAATGGTTGATGGCCAGCAATGGGTACCTCTGGTCGATACCCCAGATGTCGGGCAGAGTGGTCATAAACGAACTATCAATCATATACCACCTCTCCCTATCGTTCTGCTGCTTCTGATTGAGCACCGAGAAGAGTGTTGCTCCACTCTCACCCACCGTGAACGAGCCAAACTCGGTGAAGATGTTGGGCTCCTCCACTCCGTTCAGATTGCAGTTATCCTTGATTTGTGCAACAATCTCTTCGGCCATATACTCATAGTCGTAGTCGAAGTTGAGCGAGTTCTTAATGGGGAATCCGCCACCGATATTCAGGCTATCGAGGTCGGGACAAATCTTCTTCAAATCGCAATAAACCTGAATACATTTCCTCAACTCGTTCCAATAGTATGCCGTATCCTTCATACCGGTATTGATGAAGAAGTGGAGCATTTTGAGCTTGTATTTCTTATTACCTTTGATGCGCTTCTTGTAGAAATCAACGATGTCGTTGTAGCGAATTCCGAGGCGCGAAGTATAGAAATCGAACTTGGGTTCCTCCTCTGCTGCAATGCGAATACCGAGTTGACAGGGCTTCTCCAAAAGTTCATCATACTGGTCCAACTCCTCCTTATTGTCGAGCACAGGGATGGTGTTGTAGAAGCCGTTGTTGATGAGCGAAGCGATGTTCTCAACATAGGCCTGACGCTTAAAACCATTGCATACGGTGTACATATCCTTGTTAATCAGGCCCTGTTCGTAGAGTGCGTTGATGATGTGGATATCGTAGGCCGAGGATGTTTCGAGGTAGATATCGTTTTTCAGAGCCTCCTCCAACACGAAGGAGAAGTGGGACGACTTGGTACAGTAGCAATAGTTGTAGGAACCCTTATAATCCACCTTTGCCATCGCCACATTGAAGAGCCTCTTGGCCCTCTGGATTTGCGACGAAATTTTGGGAAGGTAAGTAATTTTCAATGGCGTACCATACTGTTTGATGATGTCCATCAAGGGCACATCGTGGAAATAGAGTTCGTCATCCTCTACCGAAAATTCAGCCTGTGGCCAATCGTAGGTTTGCTCGATAAGGTCAATGTATTTGTTTTTCATCGCAACAAAATTGTGTATTAATTTTCAATCCGACTCGGCTACTTCGTCAAAAACAGACAATGTAAACGAGTTACTTTATCCCATCAAAAGCATCACAAAGCAAATAAATCTTTTCCACATTATCAACAACTTCGCTCATTTATATTCAATTTGTCACATTTTACTGACTTTTTGGCAGAGTTTTCACAATTTTTTCTTACTTTTGGCAGTTATTTATATAAATAAAGGTATCAACAATAAAACAACATAAGGGCTATGGTCGTAGAAATCAACACACTCATTGCACGTTACATTGCCGAAAACACAAGGCTTATTATCCCCAACATAGGCACACTGCTCCGCCGCAAGGAGAGTGGAGAGATTGTGTTTATGGAGATGCTCAAAAAGGGCGACGGTGCACTCAACTCTTTGGTGGGCGCACACCTTAGCCTCTCCGAAGCTGATGCGATGGCAGCAGTGGAGAACTACGCAGCGGAGATTAAAAGAGCCGTGGAGAGCGACAAAAAGTTCATAATGGATGGCGTGGGTGTACTATTGGCCGGCGCAAATGGGAATATGGGATTCATCTTCAACCCCTCGGCACACACCATCGATGCAGTAGAGGATAAGCCCAAAACCACCGTAGAGGAGAAGCCTGTGGAGGTGAGCATCGAGGATGAGCAACTTGTGGAGGAGCCTACCGAAGAGCCTACCGTGGTGGTTGCGAAGGAAGATGTGGAGGTGCCTGCCAAAGAATCTACCGTGGTGATTGAGGAGTCCCAAGAGGTGGTTGTACCCCAGCCTAAGGCCGACAAAGTGAGCACGCTCTATGGCGACGACGAAGATGAGGAGGACGACGAACCCAAAGAGAGTGGTAAAGCTTTCGACTTGAGTGTCGCAACCAACAACCTGCGCTCCATCGCCAAGCTATCCTCCAAGACCACAAACCAACCTGCCGGGAAGAGTAAGAAAGTAAAACTCGATGGCATAACCATCTTGGCCATTGTGTCGGCACTGATTGCCATTGCCACACTCGTGTGGGGTATGATTCCCAACCGCACACCACTCGACATCGATGCCCCCATTGAGATAGTAGAAGGGGATTGAGAATTGAGGCAAATGCGAGTAAGCGAGGGCAGAGGCCACTTGTGGACTATGCCGAGCGGGAGCATTTTAGAGCAAGCAAAGCTTGGTCAATTGAGAATTGAGAATTAAAGAGCAGG